>CAIYZC010000740.1 GCA_903930565.1 uncultured Pedosphaera sp. | reverse complement strand
TCGGGACCCATGATGACCATGTCGCGACTTTTGCCCGCCGCACGATCTTGATCAAGGATGGACGCATCGAATCCGATGTGGTGCGGTCCGCCCCCAAATTGATTTCATGATCGCGAATGCGTTTTTCATCGCGGTGCGGGAAATCGGGCGCAATCTGACGCGCGCGTTTCTGACCGTGCTGGGCATTTTTATCGGCGTGGCAGCCATTATCACGATGGTCACGCTCGGTCAGGGCGCCACCCTCGCGGTGAAGGCGCAGATATCGAATCTCGGCAACAATTTGCTGACCCTGCGCCCCGGCGCGGGTTTTGGTTCGCGAACTTCCTCGGCGGGGGTGCCCCATTTCACGGAGAAGGATGCCACCGCCATTGGCGAGCAGATTGCAGGCATCGCCGCGGCCGCCCCGGTGCGCACAGCTTCATTGAGCACTATCTATCTCCAAAATGCCCGGCTTTCCGCCATCACCGGCACCACCCCGGCCTATTTTCAGATCAACAAATGGAAGACCGCGGAAGGCCGCACCTTCAACGACGCCGATTTGCGCTCGGGCGCCGCCGTGTGTGTGATCGGGAACACGGTGCGCAAGGAGTTGTTCGGCCGCGACAATCCCATTGGTGCTCGGATTCGCATCGGCAAGGCCTCCTGCGAAGTCATTGGTTTGCTGATCGCAAAGGGCCAGGCGGGGATGGGGGATCAGGACGACACCATCATCATGCCGCTTTCCACGCTCCAACGCCGCTTGATCGGCAAAATCTCCGCGCACGACATCAACCAGATTTCCATTTCGGCGCAAGACTCCGTGGACAGCGGCGCCCTCATCTCCGAAATCACCTTGCTCATGCGCCAGCGCCGCAATCTGCAAAGGAATCAGGACAACAATTTTAACATCTTCGACACGCGACAGATCGCCGAGACACTCGGAGCGACCACCCAGTTGATGACGATGCTGCTCGCGGCGGTCGCCGGCGTCTCCTTGTTGGTTGGCGGCATCGGCATCATGAATATTATGCTGGTCTCGGTGACCGAGCGCACGCGGGAGATCGGCATTCGGTTGGCCATCGGCGCGACGGGGAATGAGGTGTTGCTGCAATTTCTCGTCGAAGCCGTCACCCTGTCCTGCGTCGGCGGCATTCTGGGCATCCTGCTCGCCTTGGGACTCTGCGCCGGGCTGGCAAGCATCATTCAAGTTCCCTTCAATTTTAACGTTCAGATCAACGTGATCGCCTTCTTGTTTGCCGCCGCCGTGGGGGTGGTGTTTGGTTACACCCCCGCCCGGCGCGCGGCCCGGTTGAATCCCATTGATGCCCTGCGCCATGAATGATTGCGCGCTCAGCGATCGCTTTGGGGCGTCCCTCCGGGACTTGACTCGATTGGGGCCGGGTTCATGGATTACGTCCATGGCTATATTGACACGCCCCATCCGGGGCTTTGGGATGAACGCGTCGTTCGCCCCCCCCCCGCCCATCCCGCGCACACCTCCGACCCACCCGTCCCACGAATCCCCCCTTACCCCCGCCGCCGGGCCTGTTCCTCCACATTCCGCACCGCCAACGCCGTCCAACCCGTCTGATGGCTTGCGCCCAACCCCCGGCCATTGTCGCCGTGGAAGAACTCGTGAAATAGAACCAATTCCTTCCAATACGGGTCGTGCTGAAACCGCGGATCGCCGTTGAAGCAGGGGCGCTGGCCGTGTTTGTTCGGCAAAAATATCCCCGCCAACCGGGCCGAGATTTCCTGCGCGACTTCCTCCAAATTCATCATCACCCCGGAACCGGTCGGGCATTCGACCTTGAAATCGCAGCCGTAGAAGCGGTGGTAGCGCTCCAGCGCTTCCACCACCAGGTAATTCACCGGAAACCAAATCGGCCCCCGCCAATTCGAGTTGCCTCCGAACAAACCCGTGGTCGAATCCCCGGGCACGTAGTCCACCCGCTGCTCCGTGCCGCCCGCATGGAAGACATAGGGATGTTCCGCATGGAATTTGGACACCGACCGCAGCCCGTGCGGCGACAGAAATTCGGCCTCATCCAACAGGTAGTGCAAGGTCCTCCGCAACCGCTCTTCCGACGGAATCGCCAGCATAATGTGATGGTGCGCCGCCGTGGGATTGGCTTCGCAATGGGAAATCTGCCCGGCCAAATCCTGCCGGTGCCGCCGGAACCATTGGAACCGCTTGTAGAATCCCGGCAGACTGCGCACTTTCTCCTCGGAGAGCAGCTCGACCGCGATCAACGGCAACACCCCCACCATCGACCTTGAGCGCAGGGGGATGATCTGATGATCCGTCTTGATCTGGTCGTAGTAAAAGCCGTCCGTCTCGTCCCACAACCCCGTGCCGCCCAATCGGTTCATGGCGTCGGCGATTTGCACGAAATGCTCCAGGAATTTGGACGCCATGTCCTCGTAGGCCGGCCGGATCACGTCCCCGTCCTTCGCCAGTTCCAAGGCGATCGCCAGCATCGTCACGCAATAAAACGCCATCCACGCCGTGCCGTCCGCCTGCCGCAGCGACGCCCCGTTGGGCAACGGCTGCGACCGGTCGAACACGCCGATGTTGTCCAAGCCCAGAAATCCGCCCGCGAACAGGTTCTTGCCCTCCGGATCCTTCCGGTTCACCCACCACGTGAAATTGACCAGCAGCTTTTGAAACACGCTCTCCAGGAAATCCCGGTCCCGCTTCCCCCGCGCGTCGGCGATCTTGTACACCCGCCACGCCGCCCAGGCATGGACCGGCGGATTCACGTCGGAAAAATTGAATTCATACGCCGGTATCTGGCCGTTCGGGTGCATGTACCATTCCCGCAGGAACAACCCCAGTTGTTCCTTGGCGAACTGCCCGTCCAGGCTCGCGAAGGGGATCATGTGAAACGCCAGATCCCACGCCGCAAACCATGGGTACTCCCATTTGTCGGGCATCGACAGCACATCGCGGCTGTACAGGTGGGTCCAATTCGCGTTCCGCCCCGTGTGGCGCTCGTTCGGCGGCACGGGCATGTGGCGGTCGCCCGTCATCCAATCGCCGACCACATAGTGGTAGAACTGCTTGCTCCAGAGCAGCCCGGCGTAGGCTTGGCGCACCACGTTCCGCTCCTCCGCGGTGAGCCGCGCCCGCGCGATGGAAGCGTAAAACTCGTCCGCCTCGCGGATGCGCGTGGTGAAAACTTCGGCGAACGCCGCCCGCCCCGGCACCGGCGGGGCTTCGTCCGCCGCATACAACCGCAGGCGGATCACGCGGCTCTCGCCCGGCCCGAGGTGCAGCTGGTAATGCAGCGCCGCCTTGGTGCCCCGCTGCGCCGGGTTCACGGCGTGCCACCGCCCGTGGACCACCGCTTCGTGAAAGGCGTCCTTCACATACCGCGTCGCGTTCGGCGCCTGGAACAACCGCTCGTTGTTGGTCTCGTTTTCCGTGAACAGCGCCACCGGCGCGCCGCCTTCGGCATGGTCGTCGTAGTCCAGCTCCCACCGCCCCAGGGTTTCGTGCTGCAACGCCAGCCGGCCGGGGCGTTCCACCGTGATCATCGGCCGGGTCTTGGCCCCTTCATGCGCCGCCCCCCAGCTCCACGTGTTCCGAAACCAGACCGTGGGCAAAACGTGCACCGGCGCCGCCTCCGCCCCCCGGTTTGTCACCGTCAGGCGGATCAACAGGTCGTTCGGCGCGTTCTTGGCGTACTCCACCTGCACGTCGAAGTACCGACTCTCCGCGAACGCCCCCGTGTCCACCAACTCATACTCCGGCTCGTGGCGCCCCCGCCGCCGGTTCTCCGCCACCAGCCGCCCGTAGGGAAATTCCGCCTGGGGGTATTTGTACAACCCTTTCAGGTAGGAGTGCGTGGGCGTGGAGTCCAGGTAGAAATACTCCTCCTTCACATCCTCGCCGTGGTTGCCTTCCGCTCCGGTCAACCCGAACAAACGCTCCTTCAAGATCGGATCCCGCCCGTTCCACACCGTCGGCGCAAAGCACAAACGGCATTCCCGGTCCGTGATCCCCAACAGCCCGTCCTCCCCCCACCGGTACGCCCGGCTCCGGGCGTGGTCGTGCGGGAAATAATCCCAGCACTGCCCCTCCGGCGAATAATCCTCCCGCACCGTCGCCCATTGCCGCTCGGCCAGATACGGCCCCCACCGTTTCCAGTTATGCGTCCGCGCCGTGTCCTCCCGCAAGCGCCGGGCTTCCGCGCCCACGGCGCGGCGGTGCAAAATTTCCGTTCCTCCAGTTTGATTCATTATGGCTGTGTTCCGCTCCGCTTCAGGCCGCCCGGTTCGCCCGGACGCGCTCCGCCAGTTCGACGCGCCAAGCGGGCGTCAACGCCGGCACCGCCAGCACCCGGTCGGGCAGGTCCGGCCCGCCTTCCCCATACTGTCTCCACAGCATCAATTCCCGCACCGTCACCCGCCGCGGATCGGTGCTCACCCGCTCGATTACATCCCCCGCCCGGATTTCGCCCGCCTGCACCACCCGCTGGTAAAACCCCACCCGCCCGCTCCGCCCAAACTCCGCCACAAATTCCATCCGCTCCATCCGGTGCCCCAGCTTGAAACACGGCACCCGCGGCTGCGTCACTTCCAGCCACACCCCGCCGATGCGAAACACATCGCCGATGTGCACGTTGTCCTCCGTCAAACCCGCCACCGTCAGGTTCTCGCCAAATTGGCCGAACGGAAACCCCGGCCGCCCCAGCCGCCCCGCCCAGTACGGGTAGTGCTCATGGGGATAGCTGTACACCGCCAAGTGCTCCCCGCCATGGTTTTCGCGGTCCACTTGGAGGTCGCCCGCCACTCCTTCCGGCCCCACCCACACCGGACCGGTCACCGGCGCCTTGTAAATGCCCGTCTCGACCGCGCGCCCTCCCACGGTGATGGTTCGCGCCCCGGCCACACTAATGGCAAGCAGTTGCATGGCCGCACTGTCCGGCGAAAACCGCCCCCGGCGCAAGCGCATTGTTGCCCGCTTCCCCACCCCGGCCCCTCGCTCCCTTTTCCAATTCCCTTCGCGGGTGGCCTTTTCCCCCGTCCGAGCGGCCCGACCGGTCCGCCCCGCGCGCTTGCGCGTGCGCGTTTCGCGATTGCGCTGGACACCCCGCTCCTCCCCGGCAATAATATTGGAAATACCTCCGGGATAAGGAGTGCCACGGGCACGCCCGCGCCGGGGGGCGGCACTAGGAATCTATATGCAACAGAACCAACTTGGCGCTCGGCGGACCTCCAACCTCCCGCTCACCCTCCGTCGGCTCTTGGCGACGGCAACTGCGCTCGCGGCCTTGGCCGCTTATCCCGTCGCCGTCCGCGCCGCCGCCGCGCCCGCCACGTGGCCGGAAGAAGTGCCGAATTTCAGTCTCTTGGATTTGCGCGGCCGCTATTTCGAATTCCACCACACCGCCGCTCCCGTGATGGTGCTCTTTTTCACCGAAAACGGCTGCCCCATCGCCCGGCAGGCCCTCCACAAGCTCCACGACCTGCGCGAAGCCGTCCTTGAAAAGGACGTGGAAATCTGGGCCGTGGACGCCAACCCCGGCGACAACCGGGAGAGCATCGCCAAGGAAGCCAACGAATTGGGCGTGGTGCATTCTTTCCCCTTCCTCCGCGACGACACCCAAGGTGTGGCCCGGATGTTGGGCGTGACCCGCACCGCCACCGCGGTGGCGATCAGCACCAAGACCGGCAAAATCTTTTACCACGGCCCCATCGACGACCAGTTGGCGGAAGGCGCCGCCAAACCCGCCGCCACCCGGCACTACTTGG
>CAIYZC010000739.1 GCA_903930565.1 uncultured Pedosphaera sp. | reverse complement strand
TTGCACGACATCATGCAGCGCGGCGGCCCGGTGCAAGGGGCGCGCGGCATGATCGCCGCCGCGTTCAGCCCGGGCGGCCTGGGGAAAACGGCCCTGGCGCGGCAGTACGCCCATGCCTACGCCGAGTTTTACGCCGCCGGCGGCGCTTGGGAGGTGGGGTGTGAAGGCGCGACCAGCCTCGGGGCGGCGTTGTTACGCTTGGTCGGCAACGACCGACTGGCATTGGCGGGCCGGGAACTGGTCGAGCCGCTCGTGCTCTCGGAAAGTCAGCGCAACCTGCCGGACGAGGCGGCTCAGGCGGTCATCGGCCACCTCGAACGTCTCACCCAGGCGCGGGGTAAAATCCTGCTGGCGGAGCTCCAACGGCATCCGGAGTGCCAAACGCCGGCGAGCGAACTTTTCGAGTTGGGCCGCCACCGTTGCCTACTGATCCTGGACAATGTGGACCAACCGGAATTGCTGAGCGCCAGCCAAGCTGCGCTGCTGCCCAAAGGCGAGTGGCTGGAAATCCTGGTCACCACCCGCTTGGATCCCACCCGCTTCGGCGTGGGACCGGATTGGCGGCGCGGCGTGGAAGTCAAACCGTTGCCCGAGGCCGATGCCGTGGCGCTGCTGCGCGAGTTCCAGCCCCACCACCAATTTCGCAACGACGCCGAAAAACTCGCCGCCCACGAAATAGCCAAGGCCCTCGACGGCTACACCCTCGCGGTCGAATTGGCCGCCGCCTATTTGTCGGCGCACGCCGACGAGGGCTATCAGCCTTCCGACTTTCTCCAACGCCTGCGCGGGGAAGGTTTGTTGGTCGTGGATGTGTTGCCCGGCGAATCCGTCGTCGCAGCCAAAATCCGGCACACGACCAAACAAGCCGGGGCCCTGCTGGAGTGGTCCTACGACCACCTCACTCCGCCCGCCCGGGCGGCCCTGGAGTTTGCGAGCCTGCTCGCGCCCGATCAAATCCCCCTGGCGTGGTTGGAAGCACTGACCCGGGAACAGTTTGGCGACGTTCTGGCGAAGCGGGCCGGCTACCCGGATAAATGGGCCGGAGTCTGGCGGGAACTCCACGGCTTGCGCCTGCTCCACCCCGTGGTCGACGCGGCAGCAGTCGGCGATGAGCCGAATCCCGCCGCCCTGCCCCGCATCGTCCGCCTGCACCGTTTTGTGGCCGCCGAGGTGGTGAAAATCACCCCTGATCCCGCGCGGACGCTCGCTGCGCTGGAACAATATTTGGATCAGTTGACCACCGTTTTCGAACAACAAGTCGGCCAGGGAGAAGACGCCGCCCTTCGCGCACAGCATCCCTGGCTGTTGGATCACCTCGCGCACCTCATCGCCCGCCACCCCTCGCCCGCCCTCCTGCGCAGTGCAGGCGTCTCCGCGACGCATGAAGGGGACCACGGTTCGCTCAGCCGCGCGCTCGAATTGACCGAGCGCATCTTGCAAGCGAAGGAAAAGCTTCTGGCCGACCAACCGCATTCGGAGGAACTGGCGCGGGATGTGGTGGTGAGTTTGATAAAGTTGGGGGACTTTTTGGCGGGGCGCGGCCAGTCCGGGGACGCGGCGCGGGCGCTGGGGTATTACGAGCGATGCTTGGCCGTGACCGAAAGGCTGCTGGCGGCCAATCCCAGCTCGACGGATGCGGCGCGGAATGTATCGGTGAGTTTGAATAAATTGGGCGACTTTTTGGCGGGGCGCGGGCAGGCCGGGGACGCGGCGCGGGCCCTCGGGTATTACGAGCGGAGTTTGGGGGTGAGCGAAGGGCTGCTGGCGGCCAATCCGGGGTCGGGGCAGGCGGCGCGGGATGTGTCGGTGAGTTTGACCAAGTTGGGCGACTTTTTAGCAGGGCACGGCCA
>CAIYZC010000738.1 GCA_903930565.1 uncultured Pedosphaera sp. | reverse complement strand
TTGCAGCTCAGCTGGGGCTACGCCCCGCCGCTGATTATCGATACCGCGATCCGGCATGGTTTCTTCAACCTCTTGGATCAAGCCCCGCGCACCGCGGCCGAATTGGCGCGGGACGCCGGGGTTTCCCTCCGGGGCGTGCTGGCGGTGGCCAATGCGCTGGTCGGGCTGGGTTTCCTGGCCAAGTCAGAGGGGCAATACACCCTGACGCCCGAAAGCGCGGCGTTCTTGGTGGCGGGCAAACCGGGTTATCACGGCACGTTTTTCCAGCATGTTTCCGGCCAATTGATGCCCAATTGGTTGCATTTGCCCGAGGTGGTCCGCACCGGCCGCGGAGTGGAGGCCGTGAACCAGGAGGGTCCGGGCGCGGCGTTTTTCGCGGAATTCGTGGAATCCCTCTTTCCGCTCAGTTACGGGGCGGCGCAGGCGCTCGGGGCGCATCTGAATCTGGCCGACGCCACCGCGCCGGTGGGCGTGTTGGACTTGGCCGCCGGCTCCGGGGTGTGGGGCATCGCCCTGGCCCGGCAATCCGCGCTCGTTCACGTGCGGGCCGTGGATTGGCCGGGGGTGCTCGCGGTGACCGAAAAGGTGGCTGCACAGCACGGGGTGGGGGATCGTTTCACCTTGGTGCCGGGCGATTTGCTGACCGCGCCCTTCGGTGAGGGGCTGCAGGTGGCCACCCTCGGCCACATTCTGCACAGCGAAGGGCGCGAGCGCAGCCGGCAGTTGTTGGCCCGGACTTTTGCCGCTCTGGCGCCCGGCGGCACGATTGCCATTCAGGAATTTTTGGTGAACGCGGAGCGCACCGGTCCGCCGGTGTCCCTCCTTTTCGCGGTGAACATGCTCGTGAGCACCGAGCAGGGGGACGCGTTCAGCTTTGAAGAAATCAGCGAATGGTTGCGGGCGGAGGGATTCGTGGATTGCCGGCTGTTGCCGGTGCCCGCGGTCTCCCCGCTGATTTTGGCGACGAAACCTTAACATGAAAATCAAGTCCTTGGCGGCGCCGGCCCTGTTGGGCGCGGTGCTGCTGCTGGCGGGTTGCGGCGAACCCGTGCCGCAGAACAAACTCGCGCTGGCGGTCCGCACCCTCGGGGAGCGCTCCACCACCAACGCGGCCTCCTCCGCCGAAATCTATTGGGCCCGCCGGTTGCCCGTCGGCATCTCGCTGCGGCCGGGCGTGCGGCTCTTCAAATTCCCCCTCGGCTTGCAGGATTACGGCTTCACCCGCAAGCCGAGCTACGAATCCCGCCGCAATGAGGCCATCGAAACCGACTGCGTGGGCGGCCACCTCTCCTTCGATGTGAACATCCAACTGGCCATCGACGACGAGTTGTTGCGCACGAACGCCACGGAATTGGAAGGCCGTTTGCTGATGTTCCTCAACGACCAGCAGATGAGCTCGTACAACGGCGAACAGGACATGCTCGCGCGCTGGGCGGGAGAAAAGCTGCGCCAGTATGTGCGCGAACCGCTTTCGCAGTACACCTTGAGCAAACAAGCCATCGATGTGATGCGCAGCAAACAGGAAATGAACGATATCCTCCTCAAGCGCATGAATGAGCGCTTTGGCAAATACGGATTGGTCTTCAAGTCCGCCGCCATCACCTCGCCGATTGATCTGCCCGCCGATCAAAAGGAGCGGATGAACCAAATCGTGAAACAGGAATACGCGAACAAAGCCTTGGTGCGCCGCGAGGAGGCCTACATGCCCCTCCAGACGGAACTCACCCGGATCGAACAGGCCGGCTTGACGAAGTGCCAGGATGAAAAAAACCGGGGCACGACCGAGGCGTTCCGTATCGTGGCCGGCGCCCAACAGGCCCGCCGGCAATTGTTCACGGGGATGGTCGGGGAGGCTGATTACATCACCTTGGAACAAATGATGACCACCGTGACCAGTTTGGAGAGCGGCCGCACGCGTGTGTATGTCGTGCCGAAGTCTTTGACTTACGTGAACCTGCCCGGCGAAGACGAGCGCAAGCCCGCGGAGGCCCCGAAACCAAATGCCGCCGCGCGGCGGGGGGAGGTGCGCCCGTGAAGCCAGCCCGCCCCACCAATGCCGTCAGCCCCGCCGGGGCTTTCCTGCGTGCGCTTTTCGGTCTCGCCGTTCTCGGCGGCGGCCTCGCCCTGCTGTTCAACACGTCAAAGTACCATTACGTCAACCAAGGGGAGAAATCCTTTGTGTACGATGTCTCCTCCGGCCGGGCCGTCAATGCCATGGACAACCCCTTGTTGCCCATGGGGTTCAACACCGCCTGGGGGATCAACCAGCGGTTCTTCACCGTCCAGGGCACGATCATGGACTACGAATTCACCAAGGCCGGCACCGGTTCCAGCCCCTTTGACGAGGTGCTGGAGTGGAATTCGAGCGAAGGGGTGCACATGGCCGCGGAATACAAACTCTACGGTCGCGTGAGCAACCCGTGGTTGTTCTTCCTTCATTTCGGCGACCCCGAGTATCCGTACAAAATCGCGGCCAACAAGGACGTGAAAGTCTACGAGGCCCTGCGCTTCACCGGCAAAGTCATCGCCTCCCGGTTGAACGAAATCTCCGCCCAAACCGACGCCGAAACCATCCGCACCCAACCGGACAAGCTCAAGCGGGACCTGCTTAATTACGCGCAGGAGTACATGAAGCAATACGGCTTCGAACTGACGGACATCCTGTTCATGGGCAACTTCCAATATCCGGATGGCAACATCATTACGGAAGCCCGGCAGCAGTTGACCAGTCTGGATTCCGAAATCCGTTCCGCCACCCAAGCGTGCACGAACAAGGCGAACCAGGCCAAGATCGACGTGCAGCAGGCGACCATCGAGGCCAACAATCAAATCGCCGATGCCAAGCGCAAAGCCTCCATCATCGAGGCCGAAAGCACCGCCCTGGCCAACTCGCTCCAGCAGTCCATCCAGCAAATCGGCGTGGAAGGCACCATGCGCTTGAAGATGGCCGAACTCTACGGCCGACTCACCCAGGCGGGCGCCGTGCCCATGGTGGTGGTGACGGAGGATTCCATCTTCGGTGCGCCCTTCTATCCGGTGACCGCCAAAGCCGGTGGCCGGGGTGGGATGACGAATTCCGTCCCCCCCGCGGGGGGGAAGCGGTAAGCGGTGGTCGGCCGGCGGTTCACCCGGCAAGTCTATGTGCGTTACCAAAAAGTTCCGAATCACGCGTTGGCTGACGCTGCCGGCGCTCCTCTGCACACTGCTGGTGCAACCGGTCGACGCGGCGGAAACCGCCGCCCCCCGGCCCATTCCCATCGCCGCGCACGGCGCCCACGGCATGGTCGCTTCGGTGCATCCGCTGGCCACAGAAGCGGGCTTGCGGGTCTTGCGCCAGGGCGGCAACGCCGTGGATGCCGCCGCCGCCGTCGGCCTGACGCTGGGCGTGGTGGACGGTCAGAATTCCGGCATCGGCGGCGGTTGCTTCATCTTGATCCGTCGCGCGGATGGTTCGGTGGTGGCGATCGATGGGCGGGAAATGGCCCCGGCCGCCGCCACGCGGGACATGTATTTGCGCAATGGGCGGGCCGATACCACCTTGAGCCAGGTGGGTGCCTTGGCGAGCGGCGTGCCCGGGGCGCTCGCGGCGTACGAGTACGCCGCCCGCAACTTCGGGAAAAAACCTTTCGCGGATTCGCTCCGCTCCGCCGCGGAGTTGGCGGAACAGGGTTTTACAGTGGACGCCCATTACGCCCGCGCCGTGGCGGGTTCCCGTGCGGAATTGGCGCAATTTCCCGCCTCGCGCGCGGTGTTCCTGAAGGCCGATGGTTCCGGTCCGCAACCCGGCGAGCGGTTCCGTCAGCCCGACCTGGCCGCCACGTACCGGCACCTTGCGGAGCAGGGGACCGGTTGGTTTTACGGCGGACCCTTTGCCGATGCGGTGGAAAAATGGATGCGGGCCAACGGTGGGCTGATGACGGCGGCGGACTTGCGCGGGTATCACGTTGTGTTGCGGGACGCCGTTCGCACCTCCTATCGCGGTTGGAACCTGCTCACTTTCCCCCCGCCCAGCAGCGGCGGGGTGCACGTAACGGAGATCTTGAACATTCTGGAGCATTTCGACCTCAAACCCATGGCGGAGATCGACCGGGTGCAGGTGGTCGCGGAAGCGATGAAACTCGCCTTCGCGGATCGCGCTTACTGGCTCGGAGACCCCGATTTCGTCGGGGTGCCACGCGGTTTGGTGGATAAGAAATACGCCGCCGAACTGGCCGCGCGCATGGATCCCCGCAAGACTTCGGCGGTCGCGGGGCACGGTTGGCCGCCGGGTTGGCAGGACGACCAGTTCCGCAAGCACACTACCCACTTTTCCGTGGCCGACGCGGATGGCAATTGGGTCGCCTGCACCACCACCGTGAACACCGGCTTCGGTTCCAAGGTCGTCGTCCCCGGCACCGGGGTGGTCTTGAACAATCAAATGGATGACTTTTCCACCCAGCCCGGCGTGGCGAATTATTTCGGTCTGGTCGGCGCCGAAGCCAACGCCATCGCCCCGGGTAAACGGCCGCTCTCCTGCATGAGCCCAACCATTGTCCTGCGGGACGGCCAACCGATTCTCGCCCTGGGCGCCGCCGGTGGTCCGACCATCATCTCGCAGGTCGTCCTCGCCCTCGTGGGGGTGTTGGACCTGGGGCTGCCGATCGAAGCCGCCATCGCCCAACCCCGCTGGCATCACCAATGGTCCCCGGATGAACTCACCATCGAGCCCGCCCTGCCTGCGGCCGTGCAGGCGGAGCTGGCGCAACGCGGGCAGCATTTGGTGTATCGCAACTCCATGGGCGTGACGCAAATCGTCGGCCGCGAACCCGGCGGAACGGGCTTTGTGGGCGTGGCGGACCCGCGCGCGGGCGGCAACGCCGCCGGTTGGTGAGGCGAAAGGAAACCCATGACGAATTCAAATGCCCACGTGGTGGAGATTCTAATCGCGGCTTCACCGCAGGATCCCATGCGGCCCGTCCCCGAAGTCGCTGCTGTGCCCGGTCAAGGTTTGGTAGGGGATCGCTATTTCGAAGGCCGGGGCACGTTTTCGCCCACGCCCCCCAAGCCGGATTTTGAAGTCACCTTGATCCAGGCGGAACATGTCGCGGCGTTCGCCGCTGGCGTGGATTTCCCGTTCAGCACCCGGGACACCCGCCGAAATGTGGTGACCGAAGGCATCGACCTCAACGCCTTGGTGGGCCGCGAATTCACGGTCGGCGAAGTCCGTTTGCGCGGCCTGCGCTTGTGCGAGCCGTGCAATTACTTGGCGAAACAAACCCGCCCCGAGGTCCTCCCCGGCCTGCTGCATAAGGGCGGCCTGCGCGCGCAAATTCTCAGCGCGGGAGTGATTCGCACCGGTGATCCTGTGCGGGCCGATTGAACCGCTTGCCTCCCGGGGCGCATCCCGCCAAGCTCACGCCCGCCATGACCAAGATCCTGCTGATCGGCCTGGGCCGCTGGGGACGCAACCACCTGCGCAATTTGCGCGCGCTGGGTGCCGAAGTTTTCGTGGCGGAGAGTGACCCGGAGCGGTTGGCTTTCGCCGGGGAGGCGGGCGTGCCCGCCGACCACCTGGCCGCCGGTCATCGGGAATTCCTGACCTTGGTCGCCGCCGCCGTCATCGTCACCCCCGCCCCCACGCATTTCACCCTCGCGCGGGAATGCCTGCTCGCCGGCTTGGATGTTTTCGTCGAGAAGCCCATGACCCTGCTCCCGGAAGAAGCCCGCGAGTTGGCGGACCTGGCCGCGCGCACGGGCCGGGTGCTGCAAGTCGGCCACATCTTCCGCCATGATCCCGCGGTGCAGTGGCTCCATGGCGCCCTTGCCGCGGGACGGTTCGGCGCGGTGCGCCTGCTGCGGGCCCACTTTTGCGAGTTCAAGCGCCCCCGGGCCGACAGCGGCTTGCTGTTTGCGGACGTGGTGCATTTCGTGGATCTCTTCCATTACCTCCTCGGCCGCGCCCCGGCCCGGGTCCTGGCGGTCACCCAGGATTTTCTCGGCCAGGGGCAGGACGACGCCCTGTTGGTCTCGCTCGAATATCCCTCCGCCTCCGGCACGATCTGGGCCACCATCGAAATGAACTGCTTCTTTCCCGGCAAGGTGCGGGATCTCCTCGTGGTGGGCTCCGCCGGCACGGTCCGGTGCGATTTGAACAATGCCCCGGATCGGCTCGTCCTTTTCGGGCACCGACACGAGTCAACCACCGACGGCATCCGCGCCGTGCCGGGCGACCGCCAAGTGGTCACCGTGCCCCCCGACGAACCCCTGCGCGCCGAGTTGGCCGCCTTCCTCGCATCCCTGGTGACGCGCCATCCGGCCGGCGCGGATGCCCAAGCCGGCTGCGAATCCATCCGCGTCCTCACCGCCGCCGCCGAATCCGCCCGCACCCGCCGCAGTGTGGAATTGTCACCGGCCGGTTGACCGCCCATTCTGAAGTCGTTAGGTTCTCCCAATGATTGGGGAGCCGGAAAATCAATTCCACGTAACGCGCGCTGCACGCATTGCCGGCCGGTGCGCGATTCAACACAATTGCCTGCCGTTCGCCGTCTTGCTGGCAATTTGCATTCTGTTTTTTGCTTTGGACCTTGGGTGTTGCCGCGCCGCGTCACGGGATTCAGCGACCTTGCAAAAGGTTTGGGATACCGCCGTCGCGAACGGGTTTTCGGGGGGCGCGATGGTCATCGCGGGAACGAATACCCTGTTGTTCGAAGTGCGCAGCTCCGCCCACTCCAACCAGTTCGTCCTGCGCAAGGATACGCCGCTGCCCATCTGCAGTGTCACCAAAGCAATGACTGCAAAGATCGTTTTTGACCTGATTGATGAACGCAAGCTCGCGCTTGAGGGCACCCTTAGAGCGTGTTTTAAAAATCCGATAAAAATCTACTTTAACGATATTGTACAAGGATTTCGGTTCGTATAGTAGTACCGGATGCAAACGCATCCGACGACATATCCCAGCGATCTGACTGATGAAGAATGGGCGATCATT
>CAIYZC010000737.1 GCA_903930565.1 uncultured Pedosphaera sp. | reverse complement strand
GTCGGCTGTTTGCTGGCGGGCACCTGGCATTTAGCCGAGACTCTTTTGCCACCAGGGGAGGGGCGGGCCTCGGAGCATGCCCTCGTTACGGCTCATGCGGCCATTCTGCGCGATGGTCCGGGGGCGGGCCGACCAGCCATCGCTCGACTGAACCCGTCCGAGTCGGTGACGATTCTCAGTCGCACGGGCGGGTGGGTGCAGGTTCGGACCGCATCGGGCCAAGTCGGCTATGTCGGCGCCGAGGGTCTGGCGGACGTCAAGCCGTGAGGCGGGGCACGCTGGCCTCCCAGCCACGACCGTACGGCATCGCTGTTCTTGTCGGGTAATTGCCATGGATGTAAGGAAAGCGGATCGTCAGGAACTTGCCTTGCTCTCGTTTCCGCAGCTTGGATTCGACGTGCAACTTTTTTGACCGGATGATCGTGGATCAACATTGGCATGGTCATCTTAAATATAGTATAAATTTAGACATTCAATAAACCGGCTGCAAAGTGGCCCGATGGGCGCGGCATGAACGTGCAAGGGCCCATCCAACTGATGCATTTCGGTGATTTATGGTATCGTGCCCTTGTCGGGTGCGGCTTCATTCGGAGGAATTATGCGGGCTGCGACCGGTATGGCGAGACCAACGCAATCCCTCTCGCTCTGAATGAGCAAGATAGCTCAATTGAGCTACGTATCGCTGCTCGCCTCTTGACATGGCCCAATGTCGGCTCAATTATGGGGAAGCGTTGTGGCGATCAGAGAGGAAATTCGGCAGGAATTGATTCGGCTCGCTGGGTGCAGCGATACACGAAACAGTAAATTTACACCTCAGTCACCCTGTGACTGGAGGCCGCACACGGTGCAACATCCCGTCGATGGGCATTATTTTACCGACGTCGGTGCCTGGGCGTTTATTGTCGAGTGCCTTCATCGGCTGGATCCGATGGAGATTGAAACCGTCGTGCTTGACCAACCGCCGGGCAAAGCGGGTTACGTCTTCAAGGTGCCCGGCGCCTCAAATCGGCCGAAGATTTATGTCAAGTTGCAGCTTGTCTCTGGGGCCGTCCGTGGCCGTAGTTTCCACGACTGAGCGACTTGTGAAAGGAGATCGACGATGGGCACGGTTATAGACATGTGTATCCCGTGCGCTGACTGCGGTGTTTGCGCGGTCCGCAAAGTCCAGATCGAACATAGCTTCACCTACGGCAATGGCAGTTCGGCGGTCGAACTGACTGCCGTAGTTCCTGTATGGCGTTGCGTGGCTTGCGGGTCGATGTATATGGATCAGGAGGGTGAAGAGGCCCGCCACGAGGCTGTCTGTCGGTTTCTTAAGGTCTTAACGCCGCGGGAAATACGCGCAATCCGGGGAGGTCGGACCCGCCAGGAAATTCAAGCCTCGACCGGTATTGCCGCAGCATCATTGAAGCGTTGGGAAAGCGGCGAGCAAATCCAGACTTTGGCGATGGATACGTTGTTGCGGTTCCTGGGCGACGATTCTGCAGCATCGCGGTTACCCATGTTCAATGCCGACCGTGTTCGCACCGCCGACAACGCGAAGCCGTCTCTTCGTATGCCGTTACCACCCGGTGCCGAGGAGCGTGAACGGTGCTTCGAACTACGCAAGATAGCAAGATAGGATGAACGGCTATGTATGTCGTCACCTTCTATTCATATAAAGGTGGGGTTGGGCGAACGCTGGCTCTTGTTAACGTGGCATTTGATTTGTCGGAACGCGGCAAACGCGTACTCTTGGTTGATTTCGATCTGGAGGCTCCTGGCCTTCCAAGCTACCAGGCATTCTCGGGTATCCGAAAAAAACCAGGGCTTGTCGATTATGTAACTGAATATCTGGCGTCGAACGCCGCGCCGGATGTCAGGGAGTACATTTTTCCTTCG
>CAIYZC010000736.1 GCA_903930565.1 uncultured Pedosphaera sp. | reverse complement strand
GTTTCCAGGCAATCGGTCACGAAGGCGGGGCAAATAACCAGCATCTTTTTGACGCCGGCGGCGGCCAGCCGGGGCAGTTCCTTGTCGGTGTAGGGTTGGAGCCAGGGATCGCGGCCGAGCCGGGATTGGAAGGCCACGGACCATTTTCCGTCCGGAATGCCGGCGCGCTTCACGAGTGCGCGGGTGGTGGCGTAGCACTGCGCCCGGTAACAGGTGCCGTGCGCGGGGCTGGCGACCTCGCAGCAGTTCGGGACCTTTAAACAATGGCTGCCAGTGGTGTCGGCCTTGCGCAAATGGCGCTCGGGCAAACCGTGGTAGCTGAACAGCAGATGGTCGTAGCCCTTTTGCAAGTACGGTTCGGCGCTCAAGGCCAGGGCGGCGATGTAGTCGGGGTCGTTGTAGTAGGGCGAAACGACTTTGAGCACCGCCGTGGGGTCCAATTTGCGGAGCACTTCCTGCACACGCACGACAGCCGTTTCATGGCTCGACATCGCGTAGTGGGGGAACATGGTGATGAGCAGGATCTCCCCCACCCCCTGGGCCAGCAGGTTCTTGAGCCCGTTTTCGATGGAGGGATTCTGGTAGCGCATGGCCAGCTCGACGGGCACTTTCACCCGCTCGCGCACCAAACCATGGACCACTTTGCTCGTCGCGATCAGGGGCGAGCCCTCGGGCAGCCAAACTTTGTGGTAGGCCTCGGCGGAAGCCTTCGGCCGCGTCGGCAGGATCGCGAAATTCACGACCGCGAAACGGATGGGATACGGGGCGTCGAGCACGCGCCCATCCATGAGGAATTCGCGGAGGTAGCGCCGCACATCCGCGGTTTTGGGGGAATCAGGGGAGCCGAGGTTGACCAACAATACGCCTTTTTTCTTCATGTATGGGAAAGGGGGTGCGGGGTGGCGGGCAGGGCGGCAGCGGCCGGCTGGCGGGCCAGGAATTCCCCGATCCGGACGGCGGTGTCATGGCCCGAGACCAAGGAATCGCCCAGGGAAATGCCGTCCCGGTAATGGCCCGCCAGGAACAACCCGGGGCAGGCGGTCTCGGCGGCGGCCATGCGATCTTTGAAAGCGCCGTAACCCACTTCGTACTGGGGAATGGCGCGGGAATTCACGAAATGATGGACGAAGGTCGGTTCGCCGCGGACGCCCAGCAGGCGGCGCAAATCCGCCATCGCAGCCTCGGTCAATTCGGCCGGGGCGAGGCCGGCCAACTTCGGGGCCCGGGCGCCGCCGAGATACGAAGTCACGAGCACTTGACCGGCGGGGGCGCGGTTGGGGAAAAGAGACGAGGAGAAAATTGCGCCCAAGGTATTGCAACCTTCCACCTGCGGAATCAGCATTCCGAAGCCGTCCAGCGGATGGGCCACATCCTCCCGGCGGAAGCCCAGAACCACACTAGCGACCGGAGGATAGTAGATGGTTTGGAGCACGTCCAAATCCGGGGCTTCCGGGGCGACAATGCGCAGCCGGGCCAATTGGTGGGCAGTGCCAGCGAACAACACCGCGTCGAAAGGGGTGGTCAGGGGCTGCCCGATCTCCCCCACATTCACATACCAGCCGAGGGGGGTCTTGATGAGGCTGGAAACCGGGGACCGGAGGCGCACGGAATCGCCGAGTTTCGCCCCCAAGGTGTCGGTGAGGACCTGCAAGCCTTCGTCGAAGGAAAGTTTGGGGGCGTTTTGTTTGGAAACCTCGGCGCGCTGGCGGCGTTCCCGGGCGCCCAGAATCTGGCCCTTGATCAAGGAGCCGTAGCGCTGCTCCAGGGCGTGCAATTTCGGAAAGGCCTGGCGCACGCTCAGGCGGGTCGGATCCCCGGCATAGACACCGCCCACCAGGGGATTAATGGCATAGTCGAGGAACTCGCGGCCGAGCCGGCGCACGACAAATTCCGCCACGGTTTCCTCCACCTCCGGCGGGGAACGGCGAATGAACGGCTCCGCGAACAAGCGCAGTTTGGCGAAGGGCGAGAACAGCGGGGTGGCCAGGAAAGCCGGCAGCCCCCCCGGCAGGGACAGCACGCGGCCGCCCCGGACGAGAAAGCGCTTGGCGGCGGCCGGCGCGGATTCCATCCGGCGGCCATCCAAACCGAGATCGTGGACCAAGGCGGTGATTTTGGGCGAAGTCTCCAGCAGGGTGTTGGGTCCGCACTCGGCCAAAAAGCCGTTGCGGCGCACGCTCTGAATCACGCCGCCGACGCGCGGCCCGGCTTCGAACAGGGTCACGGCCCAACCGGCTTGCCGCAGGCGGAACGCCGCCGTCAGCCCCGTGATCCCCCCGCCGATGACCGCCACGGAGTTCATATCGTGCGCGAGAATTTGCCTTCGGTGCGCGATTTGTTGTAGGCGTCGAACCGCATCGCGATATTGCGGATCAACAACCGCCCCAGATCGGTTACCGCGAAGCCGTCGAGCCCGCGCTCGATCAGGCCGTCGGCCACCATGTCGTCCAAGGAGGCCAGTTCGGACGCGAAATGCGTGCGGAAATCCACCCCCAACTGTTTCGACATTTCATTGTAGTCCAAGCCCATGTCGCACATGAGCCGCATGATGGTGCGCCGGCGAATCTGGTCCTCCGCGGTCATGATGTAGCCCTTGGCCACCGGCTGCTCGCCGCGGTCCAAGGCCCCGTAGTATTCGGGCAGTTCCTTCAAGTTCTGCCAGTACACGCCGTCCGCCTGGGAAATGGCGGACATGCCGAAGGAGTAAATATCGGCCCCGCCATGGGTGCTGTAGCCCTGGAAATTGCGTTGCAGGGTGTGGTGGCGCTGGGCCACGGCGAGTTCGTCGTCGGCGCGCGCGAAGTGGTCCATGCCGATGTACACAAACCCCGCGGCCGTGAGCTTCTCAATCGTGAGCTTGAGCAACTGCATTTTGACCTCCGGCGTGGGCAGGGCGGCCTCGGTGAAAATGCGCTGGGCGGGTTTGAGCCAGGGCACGTGGGCGTAGCTGAAAACGGCGAACCGGTCGGGGTTCAATTCCAGCACTTGGTCGATGGTCCGCTCGAACGAGGCCGGGGTTTGGAACGGCAGGCCGTAGATGAGATCAATGTTGAGCGAGGTGAACCCGGTGTCGCGGATCCATTCGACCACTTGTTTGGTCTGCTCGTAGGGTTGGATGCGGTGGACGGCTTCCTGCACCTTGGGGTCATGGTCCTGCACCCCGAGGGAGGCGCGGGTGAAGCCCGTCTCGCGCAGGGCGGCGATGTGGTCCCGGACGATGCGCCGGGGGTCGATTTCCACGCCCGCTTCGACGTCGGCGGCGACCGGGAAATGATCATGGATCATTTTCCCGAGCGTGCGGAGCTCGGCGGGTTCCAGAAACGTCGGCGTCCCGCCGCCGTAGTGCAACTGCACCGCTTCGCGGCCCGGATGGATGACCTTGGCCATCAGATCCATCTCCCGGCGCAGGTAATCCAGATAAACGGCGCTCTTGCCCTGCTGGGTGGTGATGACGGTGGTGCAACCACAGTACCAACAGAGCGTCTGGCAGAAGGGCAGGTGGAAGTAGAGGGAAAGATCGCGGGCGGTGCGGTTGTTCTCGGTGATCTTCTCCTTGAGCAAAGCCAACGAAACCTCCTCGGAGAAATGCGTCGCGGGCGGGTACGAGGTGTACCGCGGGCCCGCCACATTGTATTTCCGAATCAAATCGAGATCGACGTGGAGTGTGCTCATGATGAGTTCCTGACGGTGTTGACGAGGCTTTCGATGTTTTCCAACCGGGCTTGAGGCGTCACCCCATGCCCCAAATTGAAAATATGCCCGGGACGGCCGCGCATGGCGTTGAGCAACCGGGTGGTTTCGGCGGCGACCACCGCGGGGGTGGTGGTGAGCAGCACGGGGTCCAGATTGCCCTGCACGGCGACGTTTGCGGGCAAACGGCGCGCCAACTCCCCGAGGGAAATCGCCCAATCGATGCCCAAGGCCGGGGCGCCGGTGCTCAGCAGCGCCTCAAAATTAGTGTTCATGCCCTTGGCGAAGAGGATCACGGGAACGCGACCGCCCAATCCGGCGACGATCCGGCGGATCCATTGACCCGAGGCGGCTTCATAGTGCTCCGGGGGCAGCAGGCCCGCCAGGGTGTCGAAAATTTGCACCGCATCCGCCCCGGCCTCAATTTGCATGAGCAAATAGTCGGTCGTCGCGACGGCCAGTTTTTCCATGAGAGCGTTGAACAGGGGCCGATCGGTGTAAAACAAGGCCCGGGCGCGCGTGAACTCGCGGGAACTGCCGCCTTCCACCATGAAGTTGGCCATGGTCCACGGCGCGCCGCAAAAGCCCAGCAGGGCGGTGCGGCCGGCCAATTCCTGTTTGATCAACGGCAGCGCGCGGGCCACGTAATCCAAGCGTTGCCGCACCGCGCCGGTTTCCAGCCGGGCCACATCGGCGGCGGTTTCGAGCGTGAATTCCATGGCGATCCCGCCCTGCTCGCGAAAGTGGTAACCTTGCCCGAGCGCTTCGGCCAGCACGAGGATGTCGCTGAACAGCACCGCCGCATCAAAGCCAAAGCGGCGAATGGGTTGCAGGGTGACTTCGGTGGCGAGCTCCGGGGTTTGCACCAGCTCCAAGAAGGAGTGTTTTTCCTTCAGGGCGCGGTATTCCGGCAGGGCGCGGCCCGCCTGCCGCATGAGCCAGACGGGTGGTCGGTCAACGGGCACGCAACGGCAGGCGCGCAAAAAGCGTTCGCGGTCGGTTGCCCGGGCCGGCGAGGCCAATTCGGCGCCCGGCGGTGCCGTGGGCGCATCGTCTATCAAGTTTGGCTTCATCAATGAATCGCGATCTATCGCTTGGACAGCTTCCCTCAATTCGTTACCCGGCGCTGCCCGGAGATTGCCCAAGACAAGACCAAAATTGTTCGGTCGGTGAGCGGCCGCCTGCGCGCGAGAGGTCTGGCCGGTCAATCGTTGGCCAAAGAATCGCAAAATTCGGTGAGCCTGTCCAGCGGGGCTTTCCCATGCTGCTCTCCAGCCCGGCCAAGCCGGGAAGCGGACGGTATAACGCAGCCAACTGTTGCACCAGCATGAAAACTCCCTACCCGATCCTGTCCCCCCAAGAGGCGGCGGTCGAAATCCAAAACGGTCAAACCGTCGCGTTCAGCGGCTTCACCCCGGCCGGCGCGGCCAAGAGCGTCCCGGGCGCGATCGCGGAGCGGGCGCTCGCGGAACACGCGGCGGGCCGACCCTACGCCATCGGCGTCATCACGGGAGCCTCCACCGGCCCCTCCCTCGACGGCGTGTTGGCGGCGGCGGACGCCGTGTCCTTCCGCACCCCGTTCCAAAGCGATCCGCGTTTGCGCCAGGGGATCAACGAAGGCCGCATCCGCTTTTTCGACATGCACTTGTCCCAGGTCGCCCAAGCGGTGCGGGCAGGAGTGTTGGGGCGGGTCGATTGGGCGGTGATCGAAGCCTGCGACGTCACCCCCGACGGCGAAATCACCCTGACCTCCGCCGTGGGCGCGGCCCCGACGTTTTGCGCGGCGGCGGACCGCATTATCATTGAGTTGAACCGGTCGCATCCTCCCGAATTGCGCGGCTTCCACGATATCTATGAGCCGCGCAACCCGCCCCACCGCGAACCGATCCCCATCCTGCGCGCGGGCGACCGCATTGGCGCACCGGGCATCCGGGTGGATCCCCGGAAGATCATGGGCATCGTCCCGACCTCCGCGGCGGATGAAGTGGCGCCCTTCCGGCCGGTGGGGCCGGTCACGGAGCGGATTGGGCATTTGGTGGCCGATTTCTTTGCGGCGGAACTGCGGCGCGGGGCTCTTCCGCCCGGTTTCCTGCCCCTGCAATCCGGCGTGGGGGACACGGCCAACGCGGTCCTGCTTTCCTTGGGCGACCACCCGGACATCCCCCCGTTCGAGATGTACACCGAGGTGGTCCAGGATGCGGTGCTGACCTTGCTGCGACGCGGCAAGATGCGCTTCGCCAGCACCTGTTCCTTGACGGTTTCGCCCCCCGTCCTGCGGGAAATTTATGCCGATCTGGAGTTTTACCGCCCCCGCCTGCTGCTGCGACCGCAGGAAATCACGAACAGCCCGGAGATCATCCGGCGCCTGGGCGTGCTGGCGATCAACACCGCCTTGGAAGTGGACATCGGGGGCAACGTCAACAGCACCCATGTGCTGGGGCGGAACATGATGAACGGCATCGGGGGTTCCGGGGACTTCGCGCGCAACGCCTACCTCTGCGTCTTCACCTGCCCCTCCACGGCGAAGGACGGCCGGATCAGCACTTTGGTCCCGATGGTGAGCCACCTGGACAGCAGCGAACACTCCGTGCAGGTGGTCATCACCGAACAAGGCGTGGCGGATCTGCGGGGCAAATGCCCGGCGGAACGGGCGCGGCTCATCATCGAGCACTGCGCCCACCCGGATTACAAACAACTGCTGCGGGATTACGTGGCTCTGGCCGGCCACGGCCACTCACCGCAAACGCTCAAGGCCGCCTTCGGCCTCCACCAAGCCTACGCCGAAACCGGCGACATGCGCCGCGTGGACTGGTCCAAGTATCGTTGAGCCGGGATCGCGCGTTGGACGGCGGGCGCCTTCGGGGGCCGAATTTCCCCTTGCGGCAACGGTTCCATGGGCGTTAGGTTGCCTT
>CAIYZC010000735.1 GCA_903930565.1 uncultured Pedosphaera sp. | reverse complement strand
GTCCTAACGGCTGCGGAGTTCAACGTTTCCCCCACAAACCTTTGCCCAAAAGATACTTGCAGCATTGTTGAAACGTTGGTTTGTGGTGCTGCTCCAGATTGAATTGCCGTTTATTGCTCAAAACCTGCACCTTAGCCGTGCGCCAGAGCCGTTCCGCCGACGGCGCACCGGCCGTTTCCGCTCGGTTTTGGTTCGGAATCGCGCTTTTCCCGTCGTGGGGAGCTCAAATTGCCGAACGAGCCCATTGAAAGTGAGGCTCGCCCCCCCGCCATCGGTCGGCCTGGCCTCGAATTTGCAATCGAACCCGCACCCCGTCACAACCAGATTTGGCTCCCTGCCAGCTTGGTGGGGGTGGGGTTTGGCCGCTTTGGTGGGGAAATGGGCTAGGCGGGCGATTCCGGGCACCGCTTTTGAATTCACCCGACCACTTGGACGCGTTTGCCAATAGCCGTCTGCCCGCCAATCCCCTCCCCTGCCCCACTTTAGCCTTCCGATCCTCCGTCGCCATGGCGCCGGAGGGTGGCCGCATCCGCCCACGTCTCCCGCCAACGAACTCCCTGGCGCTTGTTCAAAAAAATATGAAAAAAACTGTTGACGGGCGCCTCGCTTTCTGGGAGGCTCTGCTCACACGCGGAATACAACAGAACAAAATATATGAGAACAAAAGCATTAGTCCTTACGGCCGCTGCGGTTGCGGCGAGCGCCCTCACCTCGATGGCCCAATCCAACGTTTACTCCTTGAACGTTGTTGGTTACATCAACCTGACCGTTCCTGCTGGTTACAGCTTGGTCACCGCCCAACTCCAGGGCAGCGACACCAGCTTGGCTGGCGTCCTCGGCACCAACGTTCCGAGCAGCCAGATCAGTGTCGTGAAATGGAATCCGGCGACCCAGTCCTTGGACTCCAATCCTCCGACCTTCTACAATGCCGCTGACTTGGCTGGCACGGGCTTGAATCCTGGTTGGTACACCCTCACGGGCGCCAGCACCTCCACCATCAGCTTGGGTGAATCGTTCTTCATCCTGAACTCCGGCACCTCCACCACCTTGACCTTGGTCGGCCAAGTTTCCCAAGCCACCAACACGGTGACCTTCGTTCCTGGTTACACCTTCATCGGTGTGCCCGTTCCCGTGGCTTCCGACATCACCACGAACGGCACCCTGCAATTGCCCTTGAACGACCAGCTGAGCTATCAGTTCTTCAGCGCCGCCACGAGCACCTACGGTGACTCCTACAACTACTACAACGCCGCCGACTTGGCTGGCACTGGTCTGAATCCTGGTTTCTACGATACCACCAGCGGTTCCAGCACCCCCGCCGCGGTTATCCCGGCTGTCGGCCAAGGCTTCTTGGTCCTCAACTCCGGCGCCTCCACGACCTGGAAGCCCTCCTTCACCGTTCAATAACTTTGTTTCGCACCAAAATAACAAACCTGTAAACAGCAAATCACACACATGAACAAAATCCTCCTCTGCTCCGCTCTGGGCGCTGCGACCCTGCTCGCCGCGATTGACACCCAAGCTCAAGGCCAGTTCACCTTCACCGGTGCTTCTGTGACCCTGTCCACCACTGGTGCCAAGACCAGCCCTTCCAGCGGCTTCGACTACGGTCTGTATCTCGGTTCCACGGCGAATTCGATCTCCAGCACCCCCATCCTGACCCTCCAGGGCAGTGGTATCGCTGGTGGTTTGATCGGTGGCACCCAGACCTTGGGCACCGTTCCCGGTGGCACGACTGACTTCTTCGTCGTCAAAGGCTGGTCCGCCTCCTTGGGCGTGACCTCCTACGAAGCCGCTATTGCCACCATGAATGGCGCTGCCTTCGCGGGTGTTAGCCCGGTTGGTTCTGTGACCTTCAGCGCCAGCCCCTCCCCGGCCGCCACCCTGTTCGGCGCGGGCGCGGGCAACATCGCCGCTAACAGCTTGGTGCTGAGCCCCATTCCCTCCCCCGAGCCCTCCACCATCGCCCTCGCTGGTTTGGGTATCGCCGGTTTCGTGGCCGCTCGTCGCCGCAAGTAAGCCTTAAAGGCTGATCATTCACCGGAGCCGCTCGCAAGAGCGGCTCCTTTTTTTTGGGGCATTGGCATTTCCTTTCGGAGACTCAGGCATTAGTGTTAGCCCTCCGCATGGCAGAAGCGGTGAGACGCTGGTTCCGTACGGGTCTCTTACCTTCGCGTGAAAAGCCGTGCCAGCCATCTGACCAGATGGCATCTTAATCCCTGCACTTGGCATCAATTGCGCCGGCGGGAGCAACCCCAGGCCGCGCAGGCCAATCCGGCGAGGAGAAAGCAGCGAGGCTCCGGTATCAGAATGGGGCTCAACACCAAGCTTTTTGGGGGGATATTCACTTGAATTCCGGGAGCGTTGTTGACGCCGAATAAAGCTGCGGGCACGGAGAGGTTCCCCACGTCCGCCAAAGTCACGAAGCCAACCGGGCTGACGCCCGCGAAGGCTGAAGCGTAAAAAGGACTGCTCTGAGATTGGAGGGCCGCTTCATACGACGTGACACCGAGGGAGGCGGACCAACCTTTGACCACGAAATATTCAGCGGTGCCGGCTGGTTGTGTTGGAATGGTTTGGGTTCCGCCAATCAACCCGTTGGCAATTCCAATGCCCTGAACGGTGAGAATTGGAATGGATGCGATGGCGTTGGGACTGGGGCCGACATAAAATCCGTAGTCGTAAGCACTGGATGGACTGGTCTTAAGGCCTGTGGTGGACAAGTAGACCTGCGCCCCGCTGAAGGTAAATTGACCTTGCGCAGGGCTGAGATTATCAGCAAACAAGACCGCGCAGAAAAAGATGCCGCCTAGAAGTTTTCGATTTGTGCCCATATACTTCCTGAGTTTTGCCCACCATCACTTGCCCCGCCTCGCCAATGCCGCCGCGGCGCAGCCCAATACCATGATGCCAAGTGACCCCGGCTCCGGGACGAATACCGTGCCCAAATGGATGGTGCTCGAGCCACCCGAAAGGAGGATGGGGCTCAGCACCAAGCTCTCGGCGGGAATATTTATCTGCCGATCCGGCAGGTTCACGACTCCGAAAATGCCGATGGGTGGCAACGGGGGCGCCGACAAAGTTACAAAACCTATGGGGCTGACGCCCGCAAAGGCGGTTGTAATTCCATTGGCGCTGGCCGCCGCTTGGGCCGCCTCCCAAGACGTAACCCCAAGTGAGGCCGACCAGCCTTTGATTTCAAAATACTCAGCGGTGCCAGCCGGTTGGTTCGCGATCGTTTGGGTGGCCCCGATTACGCCGGCACCGAAGCCCCCTCCCTGAAGGGTGAAGAGCGGAGTTGAGGAGATGGAGGCGGGCGAGCTGCCAACGTAAAAGCCATAATCGAAGGCGCTGGACGGGGAAGCCCTTCCACCCGTGGTGGACAAGTTTACCTTTCCTCCTGTGAAAGTCATCTGGCCTTGGGCATGGGCCTGCATCGCGGAGACCACGCTTGCGGCGCACAGCACCGAACCGATGATGAGCTTGTTCATGGAAGTTCTCATAGGATCATCACGTTTTTGTTTTTTGTAATTTAGTCTTGTTCCCTTGCGCGGTCAAGCGTTGTCTTACAGATGGCACGTCGCACAAATCGGTCCCTGCTTGCGCACCACTCCCGCAAGAGCACGCCAGCGAACCTTCCTCTCTCCCCGCCGAAACGAGCCACGCGTGACCAAACGACGGTGATTCTGCCACACCGTTTCCCAAGCTCAGGCGATCCCGGATTCCAACCAAATCTCCACCCGCCTCCTTTCCACGGTCGTCAATTGACCAGTTTCAAACATCGACTGAGGCGGAGGCGGGAGCACGCCGGGAAACCTCACCCCAATTCCACCGCATCGCCCCACTCCCCGCTCCCGCTTTCTGTCCTGCCTGCGCCGGGTTAGCGCAAGCTCTTCGCAAACCGCTCCAGGCGGTCCAAGCCCTTTTCAATATTGGCCATGCTGGTGGCGTAGCTGATCCGCAAATAATCGTCGGCACCAAAGGCGATGCCGGGCACGGCGGCGACCAATTCCTGTTGGAGCAAGCGGGCGCAAAAATTGGTGGATTTGAGGCCCAAGGCGGAGATGTTCGGGAACAGGTAGAAGGCACCCTTGGCGTTCACGCAGGTGATGCCCGGAATGGCGTTGAGGCGTTCCCAAGCATAGCTGCGGCGTTTGGCATACTCGGCCAGCCAGAGCGGCAAGTGGGCTTGGGTACCGTTCAGCGCGGCCACCGCGCCTTTTTGCGCGAAGGAGGTGGGGTTGCTGGTGCTGTGGCTCTGGATGGCGTCCACGGCACTGGCGATCGCCAGCGGCGCGGCCAGATAGCCGAGGCGCCAACCGGTCATGGAATAGGCCTTGGCGAAACCATGCACGATGATGGTGTGCTCGTAATGCGCCGGCGAAAAGCCGGCCACGCTCACGTGCTCCGCGCCGTCATAAACCAACTTCTCGTAAATCTCATCGCTCATGATAAGCACCCCCCGGGCCACGCAGAGATCGCCCAGGGCTTTGATTTCGGCGCGGGTGTACAGCGAACCCGTGGGATTGCTGGGGGAATTCAGGATGAACAGGCGCGTGCGCGGCGTGATCGCCGCGGCCAATTGCTCGGGGGTGACCTTGAACTCGGTGCGGTCCGAGGTGGGCAGGATCACCGGCGTGGCGCCGGCGAGTTTGACCATCTCCGGATAGCTCAGCCAATAGGGGGCCGGAATG
>CAIYZC010000734.1 GCA_903930565.1 uncultured Pedosphaera sp. | reverse complement strand
GATTCCGGCCGTCGCTGCACCCGGACCCTTGGCGCCGGGCTCGACATCTGTTGCGGTAACAGCACCGACGGCCCGCACCTCATTGACAACCTGTAATTCCGGCCGAGATCCGCTATGTCTGCCGGGCGTGACGACTCTAACTGGTGCAGGATCTTCAGCGCGCTGTCCGAGACTTGCCTGGTCGTCAACGAGTACAACGCTACTCAGGAACGCCCTTACCACAAGGCGTGAGCTTTCCCGGAAGGGAGTATCGACTGGCATCAGACGGCCTCTTCTCTATTCAGACTAGGTTGGACGATGAATTCGGCCCCGCCCGCACCACGGCTCTCACCTAGAATTAGGTCATAACCAACCTTCGATAGGACCTCCCTTGCGATATGCAACCCTAACCCACGACCGCCCGGCTTTCGGGTGAAGCCCAACTCAAAGATCGCTTCACGATCGCGAGGAGCGACTCCCGGTCCGCTGTCGGAGACGACCATCGCATTACCCCGAATATCGAGTGAAATCGACCGTGGTTGCGGGCGGTCTTTTAGCCAGAAAATTGCGTTGTCCACCAAATTGATGAACACGGGATAAAACGACGACGGATAGCCATGAACGATGTGCTTTAAAAATTCTTTAGAGGGTTGCAGTGCTACGTTGTGTCTTTCCAAGCGTCTACTGAAAAGGTCCGTTAGAAATTTCGCGATATCGGCACCTGAAAAATCGATCTCCTTGCGGTACAGCCGCCTTTGAAGAGGCGTGAACAGGCTCAGGTACCCATCGATGTGGTCGAAGGAAGTCCGTAGCTCCGAATAAAGATTGTCAAGGTCGGGATTAACCTCGGCCCATGATTTCAGTCGCCGCAGACTTCCACGCACAGCTCTGATACTGCTTTCAAACTCGTGATTCACTACGGCCAGGGCCATTCCTGCTTGCGTCAACTCAAGGTCCGCTTCAGATCTTTCGCGCATCGACAGCAGATCTTCTTGCATGGCCTCGTTCATCAGGCTCATTCCCACAAATCGCCCGTCCTCATCGCGTGACCAGTGCATCGCCAGCAGATCGTCCTTCATCGAGCTCAGTGACTGAATGCCACGGTCCGCGACGCTCGTCAACTCGGATTCGATCAAGAGCCGCTTCTCGACAATCTCCTGATCCTTGAGCCTCGACAGGTCTAGTCGAGCTAGGTCACTTCGAGTCTGCTGAATGGCTGAATCGACTTCCTGTGCGATCTCGCGCGTCGTCTCCGTAACGCTTTTGTTTAATTCGTCCAATGCGCTTCGAGTCTCCCTCCGCTCTGCATTCGCACGCGCCTCTGTATCAACGATTCGTTCGGCGATGGAGCGCTCAATTCTTACGCGCATACTAATGTTCAGCCTCGAGGATGCCGCAAGATCGCCCACCAGACGGTTGACCTCGGCCTCAGTTGGGGCGAAAACATTGCTTTCCAGCCGCAACGTCTGCGCGGCAGCGGTTTCCCAGTCCCGACGGGCCTGCTTACTAAGACCTACCCCATTCGGACGTGACAGCCGGAACTTCCGCCGAAGGGAAAGCAACGATTGTGTTGCCTCGGCTTCAGCCTGAATCACGGACCGACTCGCTTCGTCGACGTCTTTAATAGCGATCGCCGCTTCGATGGCTGCACCTAGGTCTTGCAGGAGTTCTGAGGCCAAGCGCTCCGGGTCGCCGTTTTCTACGCTGTTAAAAAAGGCTTTGAGTTGCTCTCCAAAAGCCTTTCGCCTCGCGGATAAATGCTTCTCGTGGCGACGCCGTGCTCTTTCCACACGATCAATCTCAGTTTTGCGTTCCCAATAGCGTTCGGCGCCAGCGCTCCCCTCTCGAAAGAAGTCCGCAGCTATTTGGACGAAAAAATTCATTAATATGGCGCGAAATTGGCGATAAGCTCGGTTCTCTCTGAACCCTTCTCGCCCAGCTTTTTCGCTCAGCTGCGGGTTGGCGCTCTGGCTGATCTCGATGAGGCCGAAAATCCTGCGGTAAGAGAAGTAATAGTAACCAGCACTCTTGTTTCGGTTTCTTTCGATGTCAAGAAAATCGTAATCGTTATTCCCGTAGGGAAGGACGCGGATGTTGTTCTTGTAGATGTACAAGCCGCCGATTTGCTTGAGCTTCGCACTGATGATTGCCCAGTCATTTGGGGGAAGTGTGCTCTCGCTCGACGCGCCTTGCACATATGCCACGCTAATCGAGAAAGGACCGCAATCGGTGGGCTTTCCGTGAGCCCCATCCCAAGCAACGACGTGACCCGGATAGTCTTCTCCGTAGACGCTGATCTTTCCCTTGAATTGGCCGTATTCATCGAAAGTTCCCAACAGGTGGTGATCGGCATTCTCAAACTCATCTGGGGTGAAAAATGCCTGCTCGTCGATCAGTTCGTCTGTAT
>CAIYZC010000733.1 GCA_903930565.1 uncultured Pedosphaera sp. | reverse complement strand
TGGTGATGCGCCACAGTCCGGGCCAGGCGGTGCGGCCCTGGCCGTGCAGGAGCAAATGGCGGGCGGCGGCAATGGCGGGCTCCAAGCGCAAGGAGCCGCGCCGGGAACCGGCGCGGAAGTTGTAGAATCCGGTGCGTTGAATCCAGTTCCAGTGCTCCGGACCGGCACACCAGCCCACCAGGACGAAGTGGACGGTAAAGGAAGATTCCCCTTTGCTGGTCAATCCAAGCCTGCCAAATCCCGGTTAGTTTGCCAAGAACACAGGTGCTGCATATAAACTCATTCCCACTGTTTCACACGATTCTGAATATGCCAATTCAATGCGTCTGCGTGGACACGAAGCGGCTTTGATTTTGCCTCAGAGATAGGCCTGCCCTCAAACTGTTTCAGGTAGGTGTTTTCTGTCATCACCTTGACCTGACGAGGCAAATAAATTGTGCGGTCAGCCTTTATGCCGAATAGGCCTCGATCGAACGCCCAATGGAGCGTCTGAGTGAGTGCAAGACCGTTTCGAATGTCATCCATTCCGCCCTCGCTAACAGGAACAACATGCGCAGCCTCCACCTCGAAAAGCTGCCGAGGAGTGCCGATAATGATCCCGCTCACGCAGCAGGTACGTCCATATTCATACCGGACGCATTGTGGAAACACTGAACCGCGTGCAATCTTGAGCTGACGAGTTTCGACGCGCGGAACCTCGGAATTTGTCAACACAAAGGGCCGGCCGGCCATTAAATTGAGATCCTGAGCGGCCGTGAGAATCTCGGCCTGCGTCACTGGCGGCTGATCGACAGATAATGGCCCCCACTTTCGACCCGCCAACCATGAGGCAATACCGGCGAATTGCGGGCTGCCCTTTTGGATGAGTATGAGGCGGAATCGATTGAGCGCGTCCGCACGGCGTTGAAACAGGAGAAAATCACCTTCGCCAGCGATGTTGCGCAGTGGCCCGAGGTTGTCCGTGATGCGACTCTCCGCCGAGCGCGTGCCTCCCCAAGTCTGGAACTGATACCTGACCTGTGCAGCAGCCACGTGGCGGACACCGGCATACATTTCAATACTCAGCGTGCGATCAATTGTGGGCTTCCGCGTTGTTGTCTGATCCTCATGGAGTTCGGGGAAGAATGGACGAAGTTCCTTCGGAACAACAATTCCACCTTGGTGTCCCACAGCCTTCCCAGTGTCATTGTGGGCGAGCTTCTTGAAAAACGGAGAGTCCCAATCCTCGTCCCCAAGAAAATCAACGATCGGATCCTGATTCATGATTTTATGCTGCCGCCGATGTTCAAGATTTTTTCTTTTTACCCGGCTTTAAATAGTTTACGGGAATATGAACCGCACCGTCCGTGGCGGCTCTGGACTTGTCGTTCGCCAAAAGCACAAGATCCGGACGGTGGCCAAGTGGCAGCTTCAGGATATCGACGACCGACCTTGCGATCCGCTCGACCACGGGCACGACGACGGAGTTTCCAAACTGACGATAGGCCTGGGTGTCCGACACTGGAATCCTATAGTCTGCGGGGTACCCCATCAACTTGGCACATTCGCGGGGCGTCAGTCGGCGCGGGTTTTTTGCGGAACCCTGTGAGATCAAAATTTCCGATCCGTCTTTATGATAGCGCGCACTCAGTGTGCGCGCTATATCATTGCCGGTCACCAAGCCAAAACCGAAGCCGTTTCCAGCCGCCTTGTGTTTCTTAGCGTAGTTCTGGAGATACTCCCAAAGGTGATCCGTCAACGTATACTTCTCGGGCGGATTGGGATCAAGGATGCTGGAGAGCTTCGGCCCCGCCGCGGGAAATTCCGGGAATTCAAACGGCCGCCAGTCCCGGAAGCCGACGAGAAAAATCCGTTCACGATGCTGAGGGACGACCTTACAAGCATCGATGACTTTAAAGTAAACAGTGTAGCCCAGAATCTCCGTCAGGGTGTTGTAGATTATCTGAAAAGTCCTGCCTTGGTCGTGCCCCCGGAGATTTTTGACGTTTTCAAGAACGAATGCGGCGGGCCGGTGATGTTCGAGTATCTTCGCGATTTCAAAGAACAGGTTGCCCTGTTTCTCGTCATCAAACCCATGCTTCCTTCCAAGGCTCAGTTTCTTGGAGACTCCCGCGATGCTGAATGGTTGGCATGGAAACCCGCCGCAGAGTATTTCGTGCCCGGGTATGTCGGCAACAGCCACAGTGTGGATGTCTCCGTGGGGCTTCTCCCCGAAATTGGCCTCATACGTGATTTGGGAATACTTGTCCCAATCCGACGAGAAAACACATTTGCCACCCGCCCGCTCAAAAGCTATCCGGAAACCACCGATACCGCAGAAGAGATCAATGAACCGAAACTGTTGCGCCGCATTTCTCATACCCATGAGGATGGGTGGTTGCTCGCGCAAAAGCAAAGGGTCTGCTTTCACGGCCGGCGGTTTGGTCTGTTTCGTTTTGATAGCCATTACAATTCTGGCGGCATACTAATTGCGCCCACCTCGTTTGCAAGCCGGAATGCCAAACAGCCAAGACCGGCGGGAGGAGGGCTGAAAGATTGAGAAAGACTGTTAGCCCAAATTATCCGATTTCCGCCCCGGCGCGGAAAACGTCGGCGGCGGTGCCGGCGGGGGATGAAATCCACCGGGCAAAAGCCTGGGCCAGCTTGGTTTTGCCGGAGCCCGACAGGCCGGTGAGGATCACGAAGCGTTTGGCCAGCAGGGAG
>CAIYZC010000732.1 GCA_903930565.1 uncultured Pedosphaera sp. | reverse complement strand
TCGTCACGACCACCACCCGGTCCGGCACCATCGGCGGCCGCTCCTGCGCCAGCGCCCACACCGTCTCGGTGAGCACCGCCGGCGACATGCCGGTGACGGCCAGCAGAATGGTTTGGTTGGGCGGCATGGCGTTTGGTTTGGGTTCGGTGGTTTGACTGGCGCTTGGCGGCTAAGTCCAACTGGCGAGACAATTTAGTTTGGATTATGATCGAATATTAAGACGGGCCCGGTGACTGGCGAATCGTAGCACAGTTTTCGGACGTGGCCATGGAGACTGTGCGCGAGGCGAAGGTAAAGCCACACCGGTCCAGGTCCGGTGAGCGTAAGCTCCGCGCCCGGCGGCACCAACGCCTTAACTTGAGCCTCGTACTCCGGCAAATTTGCCAGTTTGGCGGTGCCGGTGGCGGCAAAGAGAGTGGAAAGGTTGAGGATCATGCTCGGGAGCCCCCAACCTGAGCCTCAATTTTGTCCTTCAATTCTAAGAAGCCCATAGTCATCATTTTTTTGGGGCCCGGTGGATGTTGGGGAAAAAGGAGTTTGCGGAACCCCGCTGCCAGATTTGCCTTTTGGACCACTTCGATCTGGTTGAGTTGAGCGTATTGGGCCACTTCATCGGGAAGTTCCGCATTGCGCACACAGAGCACTTGCCCAAGTAAGCCGCCAATTTCACGAATGGCCAACAGATCCTCCTTCATCACCTTGGTTTGGCTGATAGAGAGCTCATTCCGGATTCGGTCAAATAATTCCACCGCGTCCGATGTCCTCGGCGGAAGCATTCGGCGCAAGTTGTCTGCGAGGTTTTCTGCCGGAATCCGATCCTTGCAATCGACCAACCAAAGCCTACCCGCCCAGGTGAAGAGGAGATCGATTTCGGTATGCGGATTGCGGGTGCCAGTTTGGGCAGCGGCCTTCACTTTGAGTCGCAAACTACGCTGCACCCTTTGGACGCCCAGCTTCAACAAGACCGCCGCCGAACGATATTCCAGTTCATCCCCCTTTTGCACCTCCCAGCCAGCCACCCCTTGCACCTCCAATCCCTGCCGCGGAAGGGTTCCCGCATCCAATTTCCGCATGAATTCCTCTTCCTTCATGGCCGTGCTCGCGCCCGCCAAGGTAAGGTTCTGGCCCGGGCGCTCAATTTCAGCCGTCGTCAGATGGCAGCGCAATAATTCCACCGGATCCAAAGCATCGGCCAAATGCCCGTTCAAGAGTTCCTCCCGCGTCCGCATATCGCCGGCATCGCGAGGTTCAAACCATGTCAGGCGATTCCCGCGTTCGAGATAAAATGAGGGCACGGAACGTTTGGCCGCCCAGCGAAACCCGGCCGTGGCCATAAGTTTATTGCCGCCCGTAAAATTCAAACAACATTGGCCCAAAGGCAATTGCGCGCGGAGTTGCACCCCATCCAAGGCTTCTTCCATCCCAGCAAAATCCTGATGCGGCACCAGCGCCAAACGGGTGCCCCCTTTGGGAACCAGGCCACTCTTGTCGAAGAATCGTTTGAGGCGTTGGGCGGGGCCTTGGGATTCCACCATATCGTCACTGTGCAAAAGCACCACCTGTTCCGGGCGCATCTGCGCGACCACCAAAATATGCGGCCAAATCTGTTTCGAAGCCAAAGAGAGCAAAATCATATGTTTAATGAAGAAAAATTCAAACTCGAGGCCTGGGGTTGGAGCCGCCGGGAACCAACGCCTTAACTTGAGCCTCGTACTCCGGCAAATTGGCCAGTTTGGCGGTGCCGGTCGCGACGTAGAGCGTGGAGAGGTCCAGCCTCATGCTCGGGCGGTCGTTCGGGCCTTGGCAAGGGAACGCAGTTGGTCCAAGGACGCCGGTTGGTCCGGGTACAGTTGGCTCCGAAGATCCTGCACCAAAGCCTCCCGAAAGATGACCGGTAGCCGGCGGCTGCGGGCGAATTCCATCGCCTCCGGCGGCAGCGGATGCCAGCGAACCGCCAAGGCGCGTCCTAAAAGCCCTCCCGCCTCCGCCACCACCAACAAATCCTCCTTCAATGGCTTGAGTTCCTTCTCCCTCAACTCCTCTTGGATTCGGTCCACCAATTCCAGAACTTCAGGCGCCAGGTAGCCGTTGCGGGCCAAAGCTTCGCGCAATCGGTTCGCCCGGGAGTCCGGGGTAATGCGCTGTTTGCAATCCACCACCCATAGTTTTCCCGCCCAATTGAACACCAAGTCGAGCTCGCCCTCCTCTTGGCGATGGCCTCGGTTCATCCCGGAGCGCAGCCGGACGCCCCGTTGTACCATGGGCACGCCGAGCTTCAGCAGCACGAAAGCGGTGGCCAACTCTAAATAGTCGCCGGTATTCGATTCCTTGGGTCTGGGCCCGCTGGCGTGCAAGTACGGTTCCAAATTTTCCCGCCCGGCCCCCGAACGGTCCAAGCCCGATTGGATTTCCACCTCATCTACGGCTTCGCCGAGGTCGCTCAATACCAAACTCTGGCCGGGGCTGACGATCTCCGCCCCGTCAAATTGGCAGCGCAGCAGCGCCACCGGATCCAAATCACGCGCCAAATGCGGGTCCAATTTGAACTCCGCCTGCGGTAGCAGGTCGTTCCCCTGCGTGCGGAAGCGAAAAACGCGCAAATCGCGTTCCAAATAAAAACTTTCCACGCCCGCAAGGCGACACCACTCGGTGGCCGCCAGCGCCATCATTTTGTTGCCGCCGCTCAAATGCACCTGGCAATTGTGCTCGTCCAAGCCCAGTTCTTCCGCGGTATTCGCCAAAACATCCACGATGTCCCTGAATCGATCATGCGGCACATGCCGCAGTTCCACCTTTGGCCGCGGCACCACTTCGGCCGCTTCAAAAAACGACTTGATCCGCTGGGCAGGATGCAGGGATTCATGCTCCTCCGCTGAATGAAAAAGCACCAGGCGCTCCGGCCGGGCATGCAGCACCGCCAGCACTTGCGGCCAAATTTGCCGCGAAGCAAAAGAAAGTAAAATCATAAGCTATAAGTCAAAACGAAACAAAAACCAAATCTGGGGCGGGCGGCCTGTCCCTCAAAGTGGCCGCGGCTTCCAGCCGCGTTCCCTCCCCTAGCAGCTCCGTGAAACGGCCGGCTCCCGGTGGCAAGGCCCCTCGACGTTCGGTTGCTCCCGGGGCAGGTTGAGCGAATGAAAAGTGCGCCCGCCTGCATATCATCCACAATAACCATCTTGCTCCTGGTGGCCTGCGCCACCGCTTATTCCTTGGCCAAAATCGCGTGGGGAGCTGGATTCTCCATAAGGATGGACATGGCCCCGTTGTTCGTGAACATGAAACAGCATCGCCTGAGCCTCGTTCGTGAATTGCGCGCACAAGTGGCGCAATACCTTCTCATATTCATACGTAAACGCGGCGCTCCCTGCGCGCAGCCGTGGCGAATAGGGTTTGGGAGATGGGGGCATGGAGCGGATTGCTTTTGGCGTAAATTCAGAATCGGCGGATCCGTCCTCCGCGAGGCGAGGAATCATGAGGCTCAGGAACGCCCGCCGCCAAGATAGGCGCGACTCTTCGTGCCGGCGGGCGCAACACCCGCTCGGCTGGCGCTTCGAACACTACAATCTTAAAAGCCCCATCGGTCGTTCGCACCGGGCGTAGATAGACCGCGCTCGCCTGCCGGGGAATACTGGCTCCCAAAGGACTTTGCGCGCCAGCGGGACAAATCTTCCGCAAACCCCGCAATTGTCGGCCCAGCGCGTTGAGCAAGTCCTGTTCCGCGCCAGCGCCCTCGAAATTACCAAATTTGAGTTGAAAAGTTGGTGCCCGCTGTTGAATTCTCGCCCGTAAATCGTCGAAGCACTCTCGACTGAACGGCCTTTGTTCCGTAGCAAAGCAGCCCAGTCCACGGGTGCTCCGCAACCCCAGGGAACCCAAAATCAAAAACGACTCTAAAGCTAGGTCGAACAGTGCTTGCAATTGGGGCTGCAACTTTCGCCGCCAAAGCAATTGCAGTTCAAACTTGGCTCCAACCGGAATCGCTCCGCCCTCCACCCAGCGGGCCCCATCCCCCGAGGCCTTGGCGAAATAAAGCAAATAGCCAGTATTGGAACCTTGATTAAATTGCACCGGTTGCCACCGTTCCGCGACCACTCCTTCCTCCACGCGCACGATCAAACTGCTGGCGCTCCCGGAATCCCCCGCCGTTTCACCAAACACCTTGCCTTCGTCTTCCCGGCTCCCGCCGAGTACCCGAAACCACCAGCGCAACCTTCCGCGGATGGAAGGCGCGCGCACCTCGGCGAGGGCAGGCTCGGCTCCCGCACAAAAGCAGGGCGTTAAGAACTCCAAAGTGTACGTTTGCTTGGTCATGGCATTTTCCCCAGCTTAAGTTCCCGGCTGATTTGGCGAATGGCCTCGGATATCTGGGCGGGTTTGCCCCCGGGCTTTTTCTGCAACTTGGCCTTCAATTCTTCCCAAAAAGTGCGCCGGCTTCCGGGAACGCCGTCCTCGAGTCGCAGCGCCCGCACGATCGCGGCTCTTTCCGCCTCCGCTTTGTTCCCGAGAAAGTTATCCATTTTCGAGCGAAATTGATCCGGCGTCATTTCCGCCACATCGTGATCCGCGATTTGCTCGGGTGTCCAACTGGCGCGGATGAGTCGACTTTCTTGGATTCGTCGCAGGCGCTCCTGCTCCAGTCGTTTAGCGGTTTCCTTGGCCGCATCCTCGGCCGCTCTTTTAGCCAATTTTTCCGCTGCGTCCATTTCCGCCGTGAGCGCCTGTTGGTTGAATGCCAACGAGGCGTCAAACCAGCCGTAGCCCGCGTCGGTCTTGGCCCCGATCCCAAAGGTTTCCAAACCATCCCGCAGCCATTCCCGGGCCAAGCTATGAAGCGCAATACCGGGTTGACTCGCCGAGCTATGTTCGCCCCGCAAGGGCAGGATGGGAAAACCAAACACCATCCCTGCCGCGACCGCGGGAAACACCACCGGGATTGGGTCTTCGCTGTCCAAGGCAACCGGCATTTTGCCATCCTTGGCGTAGTAAACCGGATGATGGGAGGTTAGCACATCCAATTCCAAATCGTGTTCTTTTGGCAATTTCAATGGATAGGCTGGCCAAAAACTGGCGGCGCCGGCGAACTCCTTCGCGGCTGGCAGCAGGTTGCGGGCCGCAATGGACACCACGGCCCAGCGACCACCCCCAATGGCAAACCGGAAATCGGATATTCTCCTTTGCTTGGGATCGGGCTCGCCCCAATCCTCCTCACTCCAGCCAAAAGTCATCGCCACGTCCGCCAGCATTGCCACTAGCTGGGGATTGGAAGCGGCCGCTTGGCTGGCTTCCATGAGCAACTGGATCGCCATCCGGCGCGCGCAGCCCTTCACCGCGCTGCCGGGAATGTAAGGCATCCCGAATCGGTCCAAACAAAGGCCCGCATTCTCCATGCTCCCGCCGGCCATGTTCACCATCATTCGGGAACGGAGTTTCGCCCGCAATATATTGCCGGGCTCGCCATTGGCCCCAGCCCGCAGGCAAAAGCTTTGCCAATATTCCATCTTCTGTTTTTGCGGAGGCAATTTAATAGCCCGTTTGAACCAATCGTTACGCTGTTCGCGCTCCGCTCCCGGCTCACTGAAGCGATCAACAAAGAGGGCTCGACTTTGGCACTTGGCAGCCTCGGCTCCAAGCGTCTCCCGGGTGTCGCGGGGCATCAAAATGCTCATAATTTAGTCGTCCTTCTGCGCGAATCGCTTCACGAATCCGATGAACGCCAAAGCCTCGCTCGTCGCCCGTTGCAATTCGGCTGAACTGCCTTTTTCCGTCAACGCCCTCAACATCGTCTCGGCGTTGGTGGTATCCTTCAAAACCGTCAATCCATGAACTGGTTTCTGCAAATGGATGGCGACACCCTCCAGCACCTCCGCCATGCCGGGGCGCTTCGGGCCCTCCTTGCTTTTCTCCAAGGCGAAGGCGGCCGCGGCCAGTAAACCATTGGCCAAAATCATGGCGGGCATTTTGCTCACCTCGGCCTTTTTGGTTTTCTTGGCCACCGTCAGCGCATAGGCGGCCCTAATTTGTTCCAAGTTTTGCATGAGTGGTGGTCCTATTTGACGACGACGGTGCAGTAGCCCAGTCCGGTCGACGCATCGCCACCAAACTGGCAGACTGGGTGCGCCTTGAGTTTGGTTTGAAACGCGGTCAGCGCATCGCCTGAGCTTTTCCCGCCATAGGTATCCCCTCGGGCCCGACTCCCAGTGGCGTGCAACACGCTATAGAACAGCGTTTCGCTGGGCACGTTTTCTTGGTTGAACAATCCACCTTTTTCGGCGGTACCAGTTTCGTCACTGATTCGAACGTGTTGGGCTACTTCACAAGCGTTGCGGGCAAAGTAGCTCATCATCCCGTCGCTCAGGACGACCAATCGGGAGGCCACTTCCACCCAAACCGGATCCGCCGTTTCATCCGCCCCCGCCAAGAGGCTGCACATCGCCTCACCCAGACGCGGCGGCAAATCCCCCGCATGCTCAAAAGTATATTCCTCCAGCACAATCTTGTTGCCTAAAGCCAGCGGGCCGCCGGAACGAAACAAAGCCAACCCCTCGCCCGGCGCGCCGTAGAGCGCCTTCACTCCCTCGCCGGAGGCGAGGTCTGCGCCCTGCAAAGCCCCGTCCCGCACCGCCCGTTGCAGCATCAGCGGGCAGGTGATCCAGGCAAAGCCACCTTGGGCGGAGCGGATGGGGAAGGCCAGAACTCGTGCCTCACCAAATTGCAGCGCGCCCGCAAACGCGATTTTGTCGTTGTTCGAACCTAGCAACCAAGCCGCTTCCGAAAAGGATGTTGTCTCCGGCTCGTCACCTCCCAGGGCCTGGGTCACGGCGCGCATAAACCGCCTGGCCGGCTTCCCTTGGCCTTGGTCCTGCTCCAAATTGGCCTCCCAAAAATCCGCAAAACTTCCCTTCAAACTACTTCCAGGAATGATTGGAAAGCCCGTGTGCCGCTCCCGTTGGATGGGTTGGTCAATGGCCCCCACGCTGGCCCCCGCGCCCACGTGCAGCGGCGTGCGGGTAAAGATATAAAGTAATTTTGATTGGTTCATGCTCGAATTATGGATGATGGATCACGAAATCAGGTCAAACAGAACGTCCGGCGACGTCCTCGAAGAATTGCCAGCGCCCGCAGACGCCCAAACCAAACCCTTTTTCCCCCAGCAACGTGCTGCGGCGGTTTTTGACAGCCCCGGCCTGGCTCCCGGCATCCGCGCCATGCCAATTGAGCGCGGCGGCCAGCGCAGTGGCGGCGGCGGCGGATTGCGCTTGGAAATAATAAACCGCCCCGGCGGGTACGGCCAGGTGGGTGCTTTGCGCACCACCCGCTTCGCCGACTGCCTCATCGGGCAGGGACCAACCGCTGACCACCAACGGCTTGGGCACCACGGCGGCCACCAAACGGGCGTCAATTCCCGGCTGTTCCCGCTGGACCCGCAACCGCCACACCTCCCGTCGTTCGCCGGGGCGGCGGGCGACCTCTCCGGTTTTGAGGAGCACTTGGCCGGTTTGCGGGCAAATCCAATTCGGCAACCAACCACCGCCATGCGGGTGGATGCCGCGCGCTTCATCCGCCTCCATGGCGGGCCAGATGGCGGGGCTAAGCAGAATCCATTTCAGCAGCCAGGAACCATCCTTGGCGGGAAAGCCATCCCGACAGCCATTGGGCAGTACGGAGAAAGGACCGCCTGCCCGCGTCGCCGTGCAGTGGCGCTGCTGACCGCCCACCAGAATCCGGCCGCTTTCACCCTCCAGCAAACTTACGATCAAGTCACTCCCGTGGCGGGGATGGTGGAAATCCTTGTCGTGGGCGGACGCGCCCACGCCCAATTGCCACCCTTCTTGCAGCCGCAAGTAATGGGCACTGTAAATCTGCCCCGCCGCCACTCCCTGGCCGGCGGTCCCGCTCTCCGGATCGATGGCAATGCCGATGGTTTGCTCCGGATCAAAAATCTCCCGGTCATCCACGCCGGGTTGCTCAGCTGCGCCAGCCGGGCCGCCCGGGTTTGCGGAACCTAAATAGCTTTCAAAGGCGGTGCGGGAAAGCCACGCCTTGGCGGACGATTCCTTTTTGGGGCCACGGAGATTTCCGACGCCAAACTGGAGCGGTGCGGGTAGGCTCGACTGTTCCGGGCGCACTCCCGCGGTTGGCGAGAGAGCGGGCTCAAGGCCCGCGTCCAGCAAGTCCAACGGCCGCGGAAAATACCAATTTGTGCGCTGCCAAACGGGAAATGGTCCGACCGTTTGCAGGGAACCAAACTTGCGATCCCGGGGCGCGTGTTCGGCATACACGCCGCTCGCGCCTTGCCGGTGCGTATGCAGGCCGCCCCCACCGATCACCCCCAGTTTGGCCCGGTGCAAAGCGGCGTGAAACGCGGCGCTCACCACATTGGGCAAAGGCCACGCCGCCCCATGCCCCGCCAACGAGCCGCTCATAGGCCGCCCATCGCGGAAAAACAAAACATCCGACGGCTGTAAAAAAATGGTGTTCATGATTTCTTACTCTCGGGCCCGGTGCCCAGCGCAAGCGCCAACCAGCAGGCTGGAAGCTCGGCCCGGAAGTTCAGTCTTTGTCGCCATCATTCTGCATCCTCGCCACCGCGCGTGCGGTGCGCAAAAGCCACCGTTTGGCAAAGGCCGATCAGGGTTCGAATTTTGGCCTCGGCGGAAACCGGGGCGCCACCTGGTTTGCTGGCTGCACCCAGCGCCCCCCAATAGTTCTTCAATAAATCGGCGAACTTCTTTTGGAAATCCGCGGCCTGTCCCCGGGGAAAGGCCTGGCCTCGCTGCCGTTCGCAAACGGTGCCAAAATCCCGGCCGACAATTTCCTCGGCTTTGGCTTCGAAATCCTCGCTGGTCGATCTCCGCGTCAGTCCGGTCCCCAACTGGGTGTAAGGCTCCACGGTCCCCAACTGGGTGTAAGGCTCCAGCAAAGCAATCAAGCGATGCGGAAATTTGGCGCTTAACTCATCCCCCTTCAGGGCCGCGGCCAGCGCTTGGTAAAGTTCCAAACCACCGCTGTCCCATTTGGCCCCCCATTCAATAATTTCCCCGGAACGTTTGCAGAGATTTACGGCCACGGCGGAGCGATCCAACTGCTTCTTGGCGCGCTTTTCCGCCGCCTGCGCCGCACGTACCACATCTTGCAACGGGGCTTTGAAATGCGCGATGGCGATGCCCACGGAGGCATCCGCTTTTGGCCCCGGTACCAGGAAGGGAATGGAACGTTTCTGATCATCCGTTTCCGCGGGCACGGCTAGAAAGCCGGAAGCCGGACTGGCGAGGAGCGCTCGCTCGGACGTTCCCCCGCGCACTTCTCCGCCTTGAAAAGCGCGCCGCAAAGCTTGCGCGCAAGCGAGCGCAGTGTCCGCGGGCAGGAGGGCCAGGACGTCGTCGCCTCCCGCGTAGATGAGCCGGCCGTCAAAATCCTCCACGATGCGCCGCGCGCATCGGAGGGCGAAATTGCCCAGCGCTTCGCTGAACTGCAAATGGTAGCTCGGTGAAACCGGCCGCTGCGCCTGGCAGAAACCGGCAAACTCCGGGCGTTCGAAATACGGCTTCGCCCCGTAACGCTGCACCCCCGATCCATCCCGGTAATCCGCGAGTTGCGTCTCGAACTTCGGGGTTTTTTCCCCACTCAACCACTTTCCAATCTCGTCGCCGTCGAAAGCCAAGACGGCAAAGTACTTCTCCGCCGGGGGTTGGTCTTCCACCGCCACGGCTTGCTCTTCATCATTCACCCCCGGATCTTTGGCGAATGGATCATGGACCGCAATCCCCCGGGTGTTGGGCATACGAAAGCCCTCCGCTGTAAAGCCCCACTGTTTCCGCAAGTAAGCCCGATGCCATACCCGCTTTACCAGGGTGGCGGCCCCCAGCCAATCTGGGTGTTTGAACAAAGCGGTCCAATCTCCGCCCAATCCCTTGACCCGCTTGGCCCATTCATGTCCCCCAGCCACTGCTTCATCGCGGCCATTGAGCACATCCTTGTTTTGAAAGGTGCCCGTTTGCCAGCCCCCGGCATTGGCTGCCGAAAAATGCCGGGTCTGCCGCACCGCATCCATCGCCCAACTGTTTTGCGCCAGGATCACCGACCAGCCCAAACCGGGGTTGTTGAGTTGCGTTTTGGCCTCGTCTTGATAATAACGCGCGTCCCGATGGGCTTTATCCATTTTCTCGGTGGCCATCAACGCCATCCCCTGAACCCGCGAGCAGGCTTCCCGCAAGGGTGTGCCGGCCGGAAAACCGCTCCCCCATTCCAATGCCCCTTGCAAGCTGCCCGGCCACGGGGTGACTTGCCAGGAGGTGCTCAGGAAACGATTAATTTGAGCATCAAAGCGGTCTTTCCGCGCCTTTTCGGTGATGCCTGGCTCATCCGCGGTCAAGCCTGCCGCTTGGCAGTCCTGCCAAACGGACCCGGCGATCCGGCACCACTCCGCTTGGATTGCCGCGCTCACCCGCCGCCCCATCTCCTCCCCGCGCGCCGCGGGCACTACGGCGAGAAAGACGTTTGGCAGGTTGGGGGTCAATAAATCCTGGTCCTCCCATTTTAGGGATTCCCAAGCCGATCGATCCCCGATGGCCACTTGATCCCACAATTCCTCCCGCCAGTGCAGATCGAACAGCGGTTGGGCTCGCAGATTCGGGAAAATCACCGCGTCCGGGCCAACTTCCGCCGACAGCTCTTTCAAGCCCACCGCCATCAGCCACGACAGCAAATAGCTGCCGCTCCACAAATCGCGAATGCTTCGGGCGGCGGCAATGAACTCCTGCACCGGTCCCAACTGGAATTTGAGAAATGCCGGCTGCAAACCTTTTTCCCCCGCCCGGCAGGAACCCAAAGCGGAAACCACCTGCATGTGGTTCCAAATCGTGTGGTCGGGAATCCGCGTGTCCGCCGGCAAAAACGCGAGCCGGTAATCCTTCGCCGCCGCGTGGCTGGGCCACAAGCGCCAGTGCGCAAAGAAGCGCGCCCGCCAACGTTCGGCGTCATTTGGCAATGCCCGGAGCGTTTCCTCCGTCAGCACGGGCTGCACCGTTTGCTCCCCTTCGATACCTTTCGCGGCCGACTGAAACGGGGCGTGAAATGGCATTTTGGTGCCGGCGAAAGGGTGTAAAAAGGTGTTCCGAACGCCGTCAAACGCGCAACTTAGCCCGCTCACCCGCGAAGCCGGAAACGGCAAGCGATCCGCCGCGGCCGCCAAATGATCCGCCGGCCGGAAATAATCCCCAATTTCGCGGTCCAAAAACCCGGCGCAGTGGAAGGTGGCATCGGACCGTTCCTCGTGGTCCCGAATATCCAGCGCTTTGCTGGGCGGATCATGCAAATACGCCGCCAGCTTGGCCTTCCAAAAACTCATGTCGTTCATAGTTCGCCGCCATCTTTCCAGCTTTTCAACCGCCGTGCAGTGTTCCGAACGTCCGCGGACGTCCGCCCCGCC
>CAIYZC010000731.1 GCA_903930565.1 uncultured Pedosphaera sp. | reverse complement strand
TGGGCGTCGGTGCGGCCCGCGCGCAGCCGGGCGCGGGCCGCATCCACCGCCGCGGCCAGCGCCGCGGGTTCCCGCACCGCGGGGGCGCGGTCGGCCGAGGGCACAAGCGGACGCCAGGGGCTGAGGGCGCCGTGGAAGTAGCGCTCCGCCGCGGCCTCGCCCGCCGCGCGGGCGGCGTTGCGCGCGCCGGGGGCCTCCAGCGGTACCAGGGCTTCGGGGACGAAGCCGGGGCCGCACCAGCGGTGGTAATGGGCCACGGTGAGGCGTTGAGAGAGCGCGGGGAAATCCGTGAACAGTTCCGTCGCCGGCCCGGGCGCGTGAAACACCCCGGGCGCGGCGGCGGCGGCGGCGCGGCGCAAACGTTCGGCGTCGGCGGGGTGGGTGTCCTGCCACCCGGTGGTCCGGCGGAACAGGCGGCGATATTGCCGGTCCTGGGTATCGGCGGGGATTTCGTCGGCGCAGCGCACGATGAATTCGGGCAGGGGGCCGAACAGGCGGCGCTGGGTTTTCCACTTTTCCCGCTGTTGCCGCTCGGCTTCGCGCGCGCCCAGGCCCAATTGCCGAACCCGCCGCGTGGTGTTGAGAAAAGCGACGCTGCCGACCAATTGGATGGCGCAGGCGTCGGCGTTGAACTCCATTTGCCGGGAGAGGAAGGAGCGGAGCAAGCCGCACACCTGCAGGAAACCCCACAGCACCACCCGCACGGCGGCGACCCCGGCGCGGACGGTGAAAAAGATGGCGTCGGCCAAGGGGCCCTCGCCGGCGGCGGCGGCACGTTCCAAGGCGTCGTCCCAAGCGTCGCGGCCGTGGACCAGGTCGTGGAACCATTCGTGGATGCGGGAGATCAAATCGCTGGCGCGGCGGGCGGCGCCCTGGGAGCAGTGGCCGCATTCGTGGGCGATGACGGCCGCGAACTGGCCGAGTTCCAACCCGGCCGCCAGGGGCAGACCGAGCGTGAGGACGAGATCGTGCCCCCACAGGCCGCGGCCGCCGCCGCCGAACCGCGCACTGGCGTTCACTTCGGCCACGACTTCGACGCGGCCGGGGATGGGGGCGTTCAGGTGCCGGCAGAGCCACACCAGCAGGACAAACAATTGCGGCGCGTCGGCCGGCTGGAGGACCAGGGCCTCCTCGGGCGGGCGGGCGGGCGCGAAGAGCGGCTTGAGCAGGAACGCGACGAGCAGGCTCCAGCCCGCCACCGGGAGCAGGTAGAAGGCCAGCCGCAGGGCGACGCCGGTCACCCCGGGAACGGGCCAGTAGGCGGGGTCGAGGCCCACCCGGAATTGTTGCACCAACCCGAGCAGGGCGCCGAGGATGACGGCGCCGTAGAGGAGCGGGAGCAGGATCATGGCCCCGGCCACCAAGCAGACGGCAACGCGGTAGGTGAAGGAGATCCGGACCGGGGCCGGCTCCCCGGTGGCGAACCGCAGCACGGACGGCCCGGCCGGGGCGGTGGACGCGGCGGGCGGCGCGGGCCAGGACTCGGGGAAATCGTCCATGGTCAGCCGCCGGCGAGGAGTTCACGGTAGCAGCGCAACATGCGGCCGCCGAAGGCGCGGGTGGAGTATTCGGCGGCGACGCGGGCGTGCAGGGCGGCGCGTTCCGCGTCCGTCGGCCGGGGGCGCGCGCCCCAGTCCAAGAGGGCGGCGGCGAGTTCATCGATGGACTCCGGCGGGACCAGGCAGCCGTAATTGCCGGCGGCGAAGGCCTCGGGGATGCCGTCGAGGGCGGAGGCGATCACGGGGCGGCCGCAGGCCAGCGCTTCGAGCACGACCACGGCGAACGCCTCGGTGCCCACTTGGGGATGCACGAGGCAATCCAGGGCGTTCATGGCGGCGGGCATGTCCTGGGAGTAGGGGGTGAGCCAGGCGCGGCCGGTGAGGCCGAGGCGCGCGATGTCGCTCCGCAGTTGGTCGCCAAGGTCGCCGCGGCCGACGATCAGGAAGCGGGCGTGGGGGAGGCGCGGGGCGATGCGGGCGGCGGCGGCCAGGAATTCGCGTTGGCCCTTGCCGCGGGGGCGACCGTAGGCGCCCACCACGCCGAAGGCAAAATCGTCCGGGGCCAGGCCCCACTGCCGGCGTTGTTCCGCCGCGTCGGCGGGTTGGAAGCGGTCGGTGTCGATGCCGCCGTGGATGACGCGGATTTTGTGCAAGGGCCCCCGGATGGGGCCGCGCCAATGGCGTTCCTTTTCCGGCGAGTGCGGGTCGGCGACGCCTTCGCGAAGGATGCGCGCGACAAATTCGGACACGGCGATGACGGCGGCGCAGCAGCGGAGCAGCAGGTGGCGGCTGGGCCAGGAGCCGGGGCTTTTGGCGAGGTGCCGCGAGAGCACGACCTGGGGGCGGGTGCCGGCGAGCCGGGCGGCGAGAATGGCGGGCCAGAGGTCGCGGCCGTGGTGGCCGTGGACAATTTGGATGCGCTCCCGGCGGATGAGGCGCGCCACCGCCAGAATAAAGCCGCGCTTTAATTTGCCTTCGGGCGGCGTGGGGTGGAAAGGCAGGCCCAACTGCCGGACGACGCGCGACACTTCCCGGTCATCCGGGCCGGCGAGGGCGCTGGTTTGGCCCAACTGGTGCAGCGCCAGGGCGAGTTTGACGCATTGGTCGTCCGTGCCGCCCCCGGTCATCGCCGAGTTGACTTGGAGAATCCGCAACGGCGGCGCGGGACCGGGGACGGGGGAATCAGCCATGGCGCGGGGAGCCGGGGGCGGAGCCCAGCACGGCTTGCAGGAGGACCCGGCGGTATGCGGCCCGGGAACAGGCCGCGGCGTATTGCCGGGCGCGCGCGGTGTAGCCGGCGCGTTCGTCGTCGGGCAGGGCCACCGCTTCGCGGAGGGCGCGGGCGAGGTCGGCGGAATTATCCGTGACGAACCGCAGCCCGAGGTTGTGGTCGCGCACCAAACGCCCGAGCAATTGTTCGTCGGAGGCGATGACCATCCGCGCCGCGGTGGCCGCCTGCGAGAGGATCGCACTGCCGCCGAAGTGGCGCAGGTAGGGGAGGAGCACGGTGTCACTGGCGGCGTAGGCCAGGGCTTCCTCGGCGTCCGAGACGTAGCGGTTGATGAGGAGGGCGCGGTTTTGGGCGGTCAATTCCGCCAAGCCGCGGGCGACGTCACCCGTCGGGTTGAGCTGGCCGACGCAAAGCAAAAAGGCGGGGACTTCGGGGGGCAGCGCCCGCATGGCGGCCACCGCCAGGTGCAGGCCTTTGCGCCGGTAACCGCCGCCGTAGAAAAGGAACACGTGGGGCGCCAAGGGCACGCCGAGCGCCCGGCGCGCCTCCGCCAACGGCGCGAGTTGGAATTCCCGACTGGGCACCGGCAGCGCGGCGAAGGGCACTTGGGGAAATTGGGCTTGGAGCGCGGGCGCGAGAAATTCATCCACCAGCAGGAGGTGGCGGAACCAACCCGCCCGGAGCAAGCGGCCGAAGCCGATTTGCTTGACCCAACGCTGGGGGGACCAGCGGGGCGCGCCGAGAAAACGGGGACGGTGGTAAATGCCACTGAGCCGGCCGCGCAATTCCGGGGCCGGACGAATGCCGAAACACGCCCGGCGCCACAGGTCGGAAGCGATTTCGTCAAGCTCGCACAGGAAAACCTCCTGTGCGCCGCTCGTTTTCAGGCAATGCCGCACCGCGGGCAGTTGGTAACCGCCCGCGCCGCGCGGCGCCGCCAGGGCATCCATGAGGGTCACCTGGTCGAGCAACCCGCCCAAATGCGCGCGTAATTTGGCCTCGCCCTTGGGCCGGCGGTCCACCGCGAGCGTCAGGCGCAGGCCGGCCGAGAGCAGGTCCTCGGTAATGAATTGCAGCCAACTGATGTGGTGGCCCTCGGTGCGCGGCTCGTAAAGCAGCAGATGCCGGAGGGGGGACGCAGGGGCGGCGCTCATACGGTGGCGGGCGGTTTGGGCACGCGATCCTCCCGCACCCGGGCGTAGCGTAGAAAGGTGTAAAAGGCGGTCAACCAGGCGATGGCGAAGCCCTGCCAGCCGTCCAGAAAACCCGCGCGGAAAACGTAGCCGCGGAGAAACCGCCAGGCGGGGCGCACCAGGAGGTCCAGGAAGCCGGTGGTTTGGCCCGTTTGCGCGGCGTGGGCGGCGAAGGCGTCGGCGTATTGCATCGTTTTCGTGATCTGACGGTTCAAGCTCTCCATGCTATAATGGAGGAGGTCGGCCCGCAATCTTCCCACGGAGCCTTGCACGACCAGTCGCTCGTGGAGGCCGGCCCCTTCCCACACCGCCCGACCGCGTTGCCAGAGCCGGACTTTGCGGTCGGGGCGCCAATCGCCGTGGTGAATCCAGCGGCCGCAGTAAAAGCTCAGGCGCGGCATGCTGTAGGCGGCGTGGAGTTCCGCGCGGCGGGGATCGCCGAGCAGGGCTTGGATTTCGGCGACCAGCTCCGGGGTGGGGACCTCGTCGGCGTCCACGTTGAGCAACCACGGTTGGGTCGCCTTGGCGGCGGCCGAATTTTTCTGGGCGGTAAACCCGCGCCACGGTTCGCGGAACACTTTGGCCCCGTATTGCACCGCGACCTGGTCGGTGCCGTCGGTGACTTCCTCGTTCAAGACCACGATGATTTCGGCCGCCCAGCCGGCCACGCCGGCCAAAGTTCGTCCGATCCGGTGGGCTTCCGCCCCGGAGATCAGGCAAACGGAAACAGGCAGCCGGTTCATGTCGCGGAATTAGACGGGAGGGTTTTGGGCGGGTCAATGCGAAACTCCCGGTGGGGGGTGAGGCGGTTCACCGATTTTTACGACGAAGTGAGAGCAACCGAACCGGGGACTTTCCGGACTCGCGAACGGTTGCCCGCCATCCGCTCGATGGTGTTTGGTTGTGGGAGCCCCGCGGCCCGACCGAGAGCGGAACTTCCTTCCGCACTCCACCACGCTGCCGCGCGGGCAGGCACCCTCATGCCGGCCGCACGTGTGGCCAACCGCGCGGCGGGCCGCGATTGGAGCCAACGCCCAACCACCGGTTCGGCCTTGGGCTCGGAGCGGCGGCGCCGTGGCAAGTTCGGGGTTTGCGGCGGGGTGGGGAGCGGGTAGGATGCCGGGGTGGCCGAACAACTGGTTGTTAACGAGATTTATTTGAGTCTGCAGGGGGAGAGCACCTTTGCGGGGGTGCCGTGCATTTTTGTGCGGCTGACGGGGTGCAACCTGCGTTGTTCCTATTGCGACACGGCGTACGCCTTCGCGGAGGGGGCGCGGCGGTCGTTGCCGGAGATTTTGGCGGCGGTGCGGGAGTTGGCGGCCGGGTACGCCGGAATGGGCATTCCCGGGCACCGGCTGCCCTTGGTGGAATTGACCGGCGGGGAGCCGCTGTTGCAACCCAACGCGCTGCCGCTCATGCGCGCCCTGTGCGACGAGGGGTTCACGGTTCTGATTGAGACGAGTGGGGCGCTGGACATCGCCCACGTAGATCCGCGGGTGCGGCGGATCATGGATTTGAAGTGCCCGAGCAGCGGGGAAAGCGGGCGCAATCGTTGGGAAAACCTCGCCCACTTGCGGGAGACGGACGAGATCAAATTTGTCATCGGCACGCGGGAGGATTACGCGTGGGTGCGGGAGCAGATCACGCGGCACGGCCTGGCCGCGGTGTGTCCGCTCTTGTGCTCCTGGGTGCAGCCGCTGCGGCCCGAGCAGCAGCACCCCGCCTTGCGGCCCGTGCCGGCGGACCACACGCCGATCAGCCGCTTGGAGTTGGTGGAGCGCATCATCGCCGATCATTTGCCGGTGCGGTTCCAAGCGCAGTTGCACAAGATCATCTGGGCGCCTGAGCAACGGGGCGTATGACGCCACCCGCCATGACTCCGCCGGGGGCGAGCGAACGCGTGCTGGAACAGTTGGGCCACTACGAGTCACGGAACGTGACCTATGTGGATCCGGCGGGCGGCTGGCCGATTGTGTGGGAGCGCGCGCGGGGCGTCCACGTGTGGGACGCGGAGGGGCGGAAGTATCTGGACCTGACGGCGGCGTTTGGCGTGGCGGCGGCGGGCCATGCGAACCCGCGGGTGGTGGCGGCGGGGCGGGCGCAAATGGGGCGGCTGTTGCACGCCATGGGCGATGTGCATCCCCATGCGCGCAAGGCCGAGCTGGCGCGGGAATTGAGCGCGCTCACGTTGGAGCGTTGGACGGAGGGGCGGCCGGCCGCGGAGCGACAAACCGGCAAAACGATTTTTTGCAATTCGGGTTTTGAGGCGGTGGAAGCGGCGTTGAAGACCGCGCTGCTCGCCACCGGCCGCTCCCAGGTCATCGCCTTTGAGCAGGGCTACCACGGTTTGGGCTACGGGGCGCTGAACGTCACCCACCGCGAGCATTTCCGGGGACCGTTTGCGGCGCAACTGGGGGGCTTCGCGGGGTTCGCCCCGTTTCCCACCACCGAGGCGGAACTGACGGCGACCGAGGGGGTGCTGCGGCGGTTGTTCCAGGAGCATTCCGTCGGGGCGGTGGTGGTGGAACCGATCCAGGTGCGGGGCGGGGTGCGGGTGCCGCCGCCGGGGTTCCTGCCGCGGTTGCGCGAACTGGCTGACGAGCACGGCGCCTTGCTGGTGCTGGATGAGATTTACACCGGCTTTGGCCGCACCGGTCGGTGGTTTGCGGCGGAGCACGCGGGGGTGGTGCCGGACTTGGTTTGCCTCGGCAAGGCGCTCACCGGGGGCTTTCCGCTGTCCGCGTGCGTGGGGCGGGCCGAGGTGATGGACGCCGCCTGGCCGGCGGCGACGGGGGAGGCGATCCACACCAGCACGTACCTTGGGCATCCGGTGGGGTGTGCGATGGCTTTGGCGCAGTTGGGAGAAATCCAACGCGCCGGCTTGGTGGCGCGGAGCGCGGAGTTGGGGCGGGAGTTGCTCGATTTTTTAAACGCGGCGGTGGCGGATTTGCCCGGGGTGCGGACGGTGGTGCGCGGCCTGGGGTTGCTGGCGGGCGTGGAGGTCCACGGGCCCGATGGCGCGCCCGCGGTCCGGTTGGTTTTGGATGTGGTCAAGGACCTGCTCGGCGCCGGCCACATCGTTTTGCCGGAGGGGCCCAACGGAAACATCATTGGGTTCAGCCCCCCGCTCACCATCACCAAGACGCAATTGGCCGCGGCGGCCGCCGCGATGGGCCGGTGCCTTCGCGCCCGACTTTCTTCCACATGAAACTGACCGAAATGAAGCAGATTCTGGCCGCGGGCCGGATTCAATTGACCAAGTCGCTGGGGCAGAATTTCCTGCACGACCAAAACCAACTCCGGCGCATCGCCGACGCGGCCGAACTGACGCCCGCCGACGCGGTGTTGGAGATCGGCCCGGGGCTGGGGCCGTTGACGGAATATTTGCTGGCCCGGGCGGGGCGGGTGCTGGCGATTGAGAAGGATTTGCGGTTGGTGGAGTTCCTGCGGGAGCGGTTCGCGGCGGAGTCCAAGCTCACCCTGTTGCACGACGACGCCTTGGATTATTTGCGGCGGGAGCGGAGCGATTGGAGCGATTGGAAACTCGTGGCCAACCTGCCGTACTCCGTGGCCTCGCCACTGCTGGTGGATTTGGCGGAGTCGGAGGGCAAGCCCAAGCGGATCACCGTCACCTTGCAATTGGAGGTCGCCCATCGGTTGGTCGCGGGCGTGGCGGCGGAGGAATACGGGGTTCTTTCCCTGTTGATGCAGTTGGACTACGAGCCGAAGGGCAGCTTCAAAATCGCGGCCGATTGCTTCTTTCCCCCGCCCGAGGTGGATTCCGCCTGCGTGACGTTGGAACGGCGATCCAAGCCGTTGTTGCCGCCCGAACTGCGTCCGGTGTTCAAACGGTTGGTCAAAGTCGGTTTTTCCCAGCGGCGCAAAATGATGCTGAAGTTGCTGCGCGCCGCCTGGCCGGCGGAACGGTTGGCCGCGGCGTTCGTAACCTTGGGGTTGTCGCCGCAAATCCGGGCGGAAAAGGTCAGCTTGCAACAATTCGCGGAACTGGCGCGGAAATTGGGCGCCGGAAACCCGGGGGCGGCGGAGGGGGAGGACCGGGGAACCGCGGAATAAGGCGGAGGGGGACCGGATTATTTGACCACTGAGAGCGGAGGTGAGGCAAGTAGGGGGAAATCCGGGCGCCCGGTTGCAGAAGGTCGAAACGTCCCGCCCGCCCGATGGAGAAAGGCGAGTTGATCTGAGCACACTTGTCAAAAGGCGCGGGCGCGCTTAACCATAGTGTATGATCGAATCAACGGCGGAAGATCTGGCGCGGCATTTGCCCGAGTATCTGGGCAGGGTGGAACGTGGGGAAACGGTGCGCATCCGTTCGGGCGGGCGTTTGATTGCCCGCGTTGTGCCCGATTGCGAATTCATTTCCGGGGCGCGGGCTGCCGAATTGTTCCGCAACCACGAGCCGGATCCGGAATCCGCGGATGCCGTGGCGGCCGAATTGGGGAAGTTGGCGCAAGATTCCGAACATGGCTTGGATCATTGATACCGATTTATTCGTGGAAGGAGAGCGGGGTAATCCGGCCTTTCTGCACTGGTTGCAGGGCGCGGATCTAACCGCCACTGCCGATGTGGTGCGGGGCGAATTCCTACTCGGGGCGCATGCCGTGGCGGACGCTCGGATTCGGCAACGGGCGCTGAAATTTTATGCTGATCGGGTCGCGCGTCTACCCTCGTTTTCCACCGAACCAGCTGATTTTGTGAAGGCCGCCGCCCTGGCTGGGGAAGCGCGGCGTCAGGGCCGCGGCAAACCAGGCTTGGTGGATGGATTGTTGGCGGCGATTGCCATGCGGGTTGGTGCCACCATCGCCACCCGAAACCTCAAGGATTTTACCGGCATGGGTTGTCCTTGTGCCAATCCACTTTTGGACCTGCGGTTGGAGTAGGCTTACAATCCCGATACAGATTTTTTCCCTCCCCGGCATTGCCAAAGCTGGGAACGCGACCGGAGGCAGTAGCCGCTTGATTATTCCAGAAAGAAGTCCACGGTGGTGACGACGCGGAGGATTTTGCGCTCGGGGGTGGCGGCGTCGCGGTTTTCGATTTCCAGGGCGCCCTGGGTGGCACGGCGGATGCGGCCGACTTTGCTGCGGGAATCCTGGGCGAATTTTTCGGCGGCAGCCCGGGCGTTCGCGGTCGCTTCGCGGATCATGTCGGGCTTGGTTTCGTTGACGGCGTTGTAACTGAATTCGGTGCGGTCGCGGCCGTCTTCTTCCAGGGAAATGCCTTATTCCATGAGTTGATCGGCGTCTTGGATCGACTTTTTGACGAGGTCCACCTTGGTACTGCGCACGACCAGAGTGACGCTGCCGCGGTAGCGGGGCAGGTCGGGGTGTTCGCTGCGGATGCGTTCGTCTTCGCGGTCGGCGACGGTGGGCAGGCCGAGGGTGATTTCCGCGGGCTCGAAGCCTTCCTTTTTCAAATACGCCAGCACCGCCTGACGCTGGGCGTCCATCCGGGATTTCAGCCGCGCCAAGTCGGCATCGGAGACGGAGAAATGCAGCGGCCAGATGGCCAGGGTGGCTTTGACTTCGCGCTCGGACATGCCGCGCACTGTCAAGAAGCGGTCGAATTCGCGGCCGGTGCGCACGGCGCGGCCGACGTACATGCCGAAGACAGCGAAGCCGAGCACGAGGCTCAGGCCGAGGATGACAAAGGGACGGGAGTTGAGGTTCATGGTTGGGTGAGGCCGACGTCAATGCCCTGGCCGCCGATGGTGTTGTGGCAATGCGCGGCCAGAATGTTTTTGCCGGGATGCAGCGCGGCGCGGCCGGCCTCGCTGAGCGGGAAGGGTTGGTAATCGCCGTTGTAGCCGGTGACCTTGGCCGCCAGGACTCCGTTGATGTAAATTTCGGCGTCCTCATCGTGTTTGAGGAGGAGGTTGAGTTTCGCGGGGATGGGGGTGGCGGCGGTGAACTCCCGACGAATCCAGATGTCGGCGCCGGTCCAGGGTGTGCGGACGCCGGCGAGGTCGTGGCCGAACGTGGCGGGGCCGGTGGGCCAGGTGCCGGCGTCAAAGTCGGGCGCGGACCAATTGGCGGCGGGGGCGTTGGTGGTGTAGCTCCAGGTCACGGGTTCGTCCTCCGAGGTGGGCAACCAATCGGGGTGCGGGTCGGGGGGCAGGGGCGGGAATTCGCCCAGATGGGCGGCGCGGACGATGCGGCGGTCCAATTTTTCGACGGCGCGGTCATAGGTCAGCAAGCCATTGATTTCCTGTTCCACATCCGTGAGCTGGGTGTAGATGAAGGCGCTGATCCCGAGTTCGTCGCGCAATTGATAGGCTTTTTTCCAGAGGGCTTGGTAGCGCTTGGTGGCCAGCCAACTCCCCTTGAGCACGCTGCCGTAGCCAAAGGTGTCGGTGGTCCAGCGGTGCCCCTCCACGCTTACGGTCACACCGCCGAACTCGCCGTTCACCGAGGCCCGGTTTGCTTCGGGTGCCTTGCCGCCCGGGCCGGGATAATCGTGCGCGTCATAGAGGTCGCCGCATTTTTGATCCACCCAACCGCTGGCGTTGTTCACCAAGCGGGTGGGATCGATTTGCTTGGTGAGGGCCACGAGGCGTTCGGTGTCGTACTGGCCCCAACCTTCGTTGAAGGTGGTCCACACGATGATGGAGGGAAAGTGGGCGAATTCATGGAGCAGGCGTTGCCATTCCGTCTCGAACTGGGTTTTGGCGGCGGGGGTGAGGGCGCCGTCCCGGCCGCCGAACATTTGGGGCATGTCCTGCCAGACCAGGAGGCCCATGCGGTCGGTCCACCAGTACCAGCGCGCCGGTTCCACTTTGGCGTGCTTGCGAATGGTGTTCCAACCGAGTTGTTTCACGACCGAAATATCCGAAATGAGGGCTTCGTCCGTGGGGGCGGTGTAAATCCCATCCGGCCAATAGCCTTGGTCCAACGGGCCGGTTTCGAATACGAACTTGCCGTTGAGCAGCATCCGTTGGCGGCCTTTTTCGTCCCGGCCCAGGCGGATGCTTCTCATGCCAAAATAGCTTTCGACTTTGTCGCCCGGTTGGCCGTCCGGCTGGAGCACCACCGCGCGGAGGCCGTAGAGGTGCGGGTCCGACGGGGTCCAGGGGATGACATTGGTGAGGGGCAGGCTGATGGCCTGGCCGACTTCGCCGGTCACGGACACGAGAGGACGGCCGAGATCGTTGGCCGTGAGCACGACGCGGCCCGGCGCTTCGGCCGTGACGAGCACCTGCGCGAGCGAGTGATCCAAATCGGGGGTGATGCGGAGGTCGGTGATGTGGCCGGCGGGGACGGGCTCCAGCCAAACGGTTTGCCAGATGCCGGAGGCCGCGGTGTAGAAGATCCCGCCGGGATGCAGGCGTTGTTTGCCCAGGACTTGCGCCTCGGCCACGTCCGCCCGGACGGGATTCCAGGCGGAAACCACGATTTCGTTGACCCCCATTTTGAGGTGGTCGGTGAGGTCGAAACTGAAGCTGTCATAGCCGCCCCGGTGGGCGCCCAGGCAATGGCCGTTGACCCAAACCGTGGCGTCCCAGTTCACCGCCCCGAAATGGAGCAGGAGCCTGCCATCTTTGGGATAGGCGGGGGGGCGGAATTGGCGGCGGTACCAGATGCACTGGTCGGGAGCGCTGGGTTTGGCCACGCCGGAGAGCGCGGATTCGTAGGGGAAGGGCACCAAAATTTTGGCGCTGAATTCGGTGGGCGGATTGGTGGCCGCCAAGCCTGCCAAGGCGTAATCCCACGGGCCGTTCAGATTGACCCAGGTTTTGCGGATCATTTGCGGCCGCGGATATTCCGGGAGCACGTTGGCGGGGTTGACCGAATCCGCCCAACGCGTGCGCAGGGGCTTGTGGCTGGGAGTGGCGGGATCGGCCGCGGCGGCCAGTTGGGGCAGGATGCCGGCCAGGCCGGCGAGGAAAAGATGGGTCAGAAGGAGCCGGAGACGGGGGAACGGGTGGGCGGTCGTCATGTTCACGGAGGCAGTTTGGGTTCGTGGGGGCGCGAAGGCAATCCGAATTCGGTTTTGGAGTCAACTCAAGGTGGGAGGGGAATCTCGCGCGAAGCCGCGAAGGCGCGAAGGGAGACGAACGGAAAAGCCGCACCGGTGGTCACCGATGAGGCATCCGACCCTTTCGAAGCGGCCCAAGGACTTTGGACGGCGAAATTCGGCCGGTTGCCTGGGGTGAGCCGGTTGAACGCCATCGAACTTGGGCTCCCCGACACGATGGAAGCCTGCGCGCAAAAACAACGAATTGATGGCCCATTTGGATTGGCTGGTCCAAAAAGTATCAGGCCTTTTGGGGCGACAAACCGGACCGGCGCGTGACTTTGCTCCGGGTGACGGCGTCAAGAATGCAGCAGATTCGAATGAGTTTGCCAACAGAAAGGGGAGAATTGGGCCGAGATTGGCGACAAGTATTTGGGACGCCGCGGTCACGCCCCGGTAATTGAGGGAGATCAAAACAAAGAATTGACCGGTTTTGCCAGTCGTGTGTATGGTGTGGGCATACATTATGGTGCAACTGGTTGATATCGTCGCCTCGCGGGTAAAAGCCGCGATTTTTCGCCTGCTGTTCGGCTTGGAGCCGGTGGAACTGCACCTGCGCGAATTGACCCGGCGATCTGGGCTGGCCTTGGGCACCGTGCAGCAAGAACTGAAGCAGCTCACCGGCCTCGGCTTGGTTCTGGCCCGGCGCGACGGCAACCGTCTGTACTACCGGGCGAATCCGGCGCATCCCTTGCACGCGGAATTGTGCGGCTTGGTGCGAAAGACTGACGGCTGGCCGGCGATTCTGGGGCGCGCGCTCGCGGATCCGGACGTGCGGGTGGCCTTCGTGTTTGGTTCAATGGCAACGGGCCAGGCGGGGGCGGGAAGTGACGTGGATTTGATGGTGGTCGGGGGGGTGGGATTGCGGCGATTGACCCAACTGTTGACGGGCGTGACGGAACAGCTCGGTCGGGAGCTCAATCCCCACGCCCTGGCGCCGGAAGAATTTCGCGAGCGGTGCTCGCGGCGGGATCATTTCTTGACGGCGGTGTTGGACTCGCCCATTTTATTTGTGAAGGGCACCCGTGATGAGCTTGACGCAATGGTCCGCTAATGGGTGGCTGCGTCCCCACCAGAGCAGCCCCCGCGAAATCCAGGATTTGCTCGCCATCGTCCACCGCGATTTGGCGGACGCCGAGGGCGAGATTTCCGCGGATTGGCGCTTTGGCATCGCCGACAACGCTGCGCTTAAACTTTGCACCATTCTGCTGCATGCCTCGGGTTATCGCGCGGAGAAAACCTTGCAGCATTATCACACCATTCAAGCCATGCCCCTCATTTTGGGAGCGGAGCGTCGAGGGGACGCGGACTACCTCGACGCCTGCCGCGCCAAACGAAAGATCCTGGAATACGACCGCGCGGGAGGGGCCACCAAGCGGGACGCAGCGGAGTTGATCGCCTTCACACGCGAATTACGGGGGGCGGTGAAAAATTGGTTGCAGGCGAACCACATTGAGTTGCTGCTTCCCGAATAGGGTGCTGAAGGGTGCTGAAACATGAGGCCAAGACGTTCCGGCCTTGCTGCTGGAGGATGCAAGTGATCCGACCTTCCTTCAATTTCGGCTTGCGGCGGGGGCGGGGGGCGGGTTTGATGCGGGGAACGACCCGAACGATTTGATTTATGCCCTCCACACGCTCAAACTTTTTGTCTTTGGCGGCGACCGCGATGGTTGCGGCCGCCGGTTTCTTTTCCCTGGCCGGTCCGGTCCACGCGGCGGACGGAAAGCTGGACTTTTATTGGGTGGATGTGGAGGGCGGGGCGGCGACGCTGGTGGTGACGCCGGAGGGGGAGTCGGTCCTGATTGATTCGGGGTCGGCGGGGGGGCGGGATCCAGGGCGGATTGTGGCGGCGGCGAAGCAGGCGGGATTGAAGAAGTTGGATTACTTCATCCTGACGCATTTCCACTTGGATCATTTCGGCGGGATCGCGGAGGTGGCGCAGCAGTTGCCGGTGGGGGTGGTGTATGACAAGGGCATCCCGGACGCGGATCCGGATCATAATCCGAATGACACGCGCTTTCCGCTGATGATCAAGCCGTACCGCGAGATGAAGGTGGGGGAACGGCGGGTGATTCATGCGGGCGACGTGCTGCCGTTGCGGCCGGGGGCGGGCCAGTCCAAACTCAAATTGTGGTGTCTGGGGGCGAACCAACAGTTTGTCAGCCCGGCCGACAACGCCCCGGCGACGCCGGCGGCGGATTGCGCGGGCGCGAAGTCGAAGGGGAAAGACACCTCCGACAATGCGAACAGCGTGGTGATGTTGTTGGAATACGGGGATTTCCGGTTGTTTATCGCCGGGGATCTGACTTGGGATGTGGAGGCGCGGCTGGCGTGTCCGGTGAATGTCGCGGGGGCGGTGGATGTTTACCAGGTGACGCATCATGGTTTGGCGGTGAGCAGCAATCCGTTGCTCGTGCGGGCGTTGGATCCCGTGGTGAGCATCATGAGCAATGGCACGCAGAAGGGGTGCGAGGCGGAAACGTTCGCCACGCTTTCGGCGCTGCCTTCGCTCCAAGCCAAGTACCAGATTCACCGCAATTTGCGGACGGATGCGGAGAACAACACGGCGCCCGATTACATCGCCAATCTGGAGAAGGAGTGCGCGGGGAATTTCATCAAGTTGTCGGTGGCGCCGGACAGCCGGTCGTATGTGGTGAGCATTCCGGCCACGGGGCACCAGCGGAAGTTTGCGACGCGGACGGTGCGTTTGCCGAAGTGAGGCTGTAGAAAGTCGGCGGTAGGCAGTGGGCAGTGGGCAGTGGCGAGGTGCAGGGCAGGCTCTCGAATCGTTCGGTTCACCGCGTTCTTTGGGCGACGGCGAGGAGTTAAGTTAGAGTCTCGTTACCTCGACGCCCACAAATTAGGTATGGGGGCGCTGGGCGGTGAGGCCGCGGGCGGCCACCCAGCGGGTGATGTCTTGTCGGAGGATGGCGGCGGCCATGAGGTCGGGGAAGAGGTCCGGGGTGCAGGCGAAGGTGGGGATGCCGAGAGCGGCGAAGGCGGCGGCGTTCCGGTGGTCGGAAACGGGGGTGCCGGTGTCGGCGAGGGCGAGGAGGCAGATGACTTGGACGCCACTGGCCACCAGGGAGGCGGCGCGTTTGAGCAGGGCCGCGCCATCGCCGCCTTCGATCAAATCGCTGATGAGGACGAGGATGGTGTCCTGCGGTTGGCGGACGAGGTTTTGGGAATAGGTCAGGGCCCGGTTGATGTCGGTGCCCCCGCCCAACTGCACTCCGAACAGGACCTCGACGGGGTCGGTGAGTTTTTCAGTCAGGTCCACGACGGCGGTGTCGAAGACGACCATGCTGGTGCGCAGGGCGGGGAGGCTGGCGAGGACGGCGCTGAAGACGCCGGAATACACGACGCTGGCGGCCATGGAGCCGCTCTGGTCCACGCACACGATGATATCGCGGAGGGCGGAGCGTTGGCGGCCGAAGCCGATGCGGGTCTCCGGGATGAGGGTCCGGTATTCGGGTTGATAGTGCCGGAGATTGGCGCGGATGGTGCGGTGCCAATCGATGTCCGCGGGCCGCGGTCGGCGGGTGCGGGCGGAGCGATTCAAGCTGCCGAGGACGGCCTGTCGGGTGGGTTGGGCGAGCTTGCGCAGCAGTTCCTCGACCACGCGGCGGACGACCAGGCGGGCGGTTTCCTTGGTTTTGCCGGGGAGGATTTCCTTGAGCGCGAGCAATTGCGCCACCAGATGCACGTCGGGTTCCACGGCTTGGAGGAGTTCCGGCTCCAGCAACATGCGCTGGAGGTTGAGCCGTTCCAGGGCGTCGTGCTGGAGCACCTGCACCACCGGGCTGGGAAAATATTCTCGGATGTCTTCGAGCCAGCGCGCGACGTTGGGGCAGGAGGCGCCCAAGCCACCCTGCTGGCTGCCGCGGTACAAGGCTTCCAAGGCGCCGTCCATGGCGAGGTCCCGGGCGTTCGCCGGGGGCGGCAGGGGGTTCCCGGGGTCCCGGCCCAGCAGGAGGCGCCAGCGCCGCGCCCGTTCGTCCAGCAGTTCACTCATGGGGTTGACTCCAGTTTCAGGCCCAGGATTTGCGCGAGCAGTGGGAGGGCCAGGTCGCCGCGCGCGACATCGAATTCGTCCGGGGCCGCCGACCGGCCGGCACCCGCCCCGCGGCCGCCCTCCGCCGCGGCGACCCGGGTGGCGAGTTGGCGCCGTTCGCCCACGGCGAAGGTTTCAAAGGTCCGACGCAACAAGGGGAGCACGGTGGTGAAATGGTCCGGGGGCAGGGCGGTGACCCAATCGTCCAGCACCCGCCACAGGGCGTCGTCATGCACCAGCACCAGCCCGCCGGCCCGCAACCAACCTTCCACCCAGGCGGCGGACTGGGCGGGGGCTTGGGCGACGGAGAGGGCGAAGACCAACCGTTGGGCGGCCTCGGCCGGGCTGAGCCGACGCGCCTCCAGCAGCAACCGGCAGGCCCGGCCGGCCACGAGACCGTGCAGCCCGGCCTGGTCGGCGAGTTGGCGGAGGACGGCCAGCCAGGCCTCCGAATGGTCCGGATTCTGGAGCAATTGCACGGCCGCGTGGGTGGTCAGCAGGCGGTCGAACAGTTCCCCCGCCGCCGCGTCATCCAAGCTGGCGCAGGCGCCGGGCAGGCCGATGACGATGCGGGTCACCAGACCGGTGACGACGCCCGCCACCACGGTGGCGTCGCTCTGCCGGACATTGCCGTAGCGCAACAAATTGGCCAGCGGAGCGAGGGCGTCCATGAGCAGGCCGACATCCGCGGCCACGGCGGCGACGGAGGCCAGCCGGGCCAGGAGGACTTCGGCGGCCGCGGGCAAATCCGCGAGCAAAGTTCCGTCCACCAACGCCGTGAGCGCCGGCAAGTTATCGGCGTGGGCGGCGGCGTGGCGGATTTTGGCGGTGGCGGCCAGCGGGAGGGTGGCGCCCCACACCCCGGCTTGGATGACGGTCACGGCGAATTCCGGCTCCCAAGCCAGTTGCCAAAACTCGTGGAAGGTGCCCTTTTGCGCCCCTGGCTGCGGCCGGCGTTCGCCCCAGTCGATGCCCAGCAGACGCAACCGATGGAGCAGCCGACTCCGGTCGAGGTCATTCTCGGTGCGCAGGTCCAGGTCCAAGTCCCGGGGGACCAGCTCGGGTTTGAGGCGGAGGCGTTTTTGTTCCCGGGCCAAATCCCGGGCCAGGGGCACGGCCGGCGTGTCGTCGGGGACGGTGCCGAGGCGCTCGGCCACAATCAGGCGCTCCGCGATGAGGCCGAGGGGCAGTTCATCGCCGCCGCACAACACCCCGCGGGTGGCCTCGTTCAATTCCGGCAAGCCCGGCAAGCCGCGGCCGCGCAAGGCCGCGAGCGATTCGGCCAGGCGCACGGCTTCGATGACGCCGCTGGCGGAGGCGTCGTAGTCCTCGGCGCGCAGCAGGCGGGCCACTTTGGTCAGCCAACGCGTGGCAAGCCGGTCGGCGGCCAGCGCGCGGCCCTGCCAGAGAAACTCGTACCAGCCGGGGGAGTGAATGCCGGCCCCGTAACCGCTCGCGAACGCCAGCCGGCCGTAGGTCCAAGGAATCCAAGTCGCGGCCACCTTGGTTTTCGGGAGGCCTTTGAGCAGCGCGGCATCTTCGCGCGCCGGGGGGCGGGTGGCCAGGGCGGGGGCGTGCCACGCGCCGCAGACCACCGCGATGCGGGCGCGGCCCGCGCGCTCCGCCGCCCGGATGGTTTGGCGCATGTGCGCTTCACGCAGCGCTGCCAACCGAGTCTCGTCCGCCGTCCGGGTCCAGTCCACGCCGGCGGCGCGCAATTCGCCCATGGCGGCCAACACCGCGGCGAAAGCGTCCGCGCCGTCGCGGCGGTGTTCGAACATACGTTCCCACCATTGCTCGCCGTCGGGCTCGCCCGCGGCCTGCGCGAGCCAACCCAGGGGATCGCGTTGCGGCAGGCCCGGGAACTCCAGGCCGGCGTCCCCCGCCGCTGCCGCCGCCTCGGCGCGCTCCGTCGCGAGGGCCATTTGAATGCCCTGCGGCAGGTCCATGAACCGCACGGACACCCCAGTTTTGACGCCGTATTGCAATGCCTGCCATTCCGGGGAAAACACCGCGAAGGGGTAGGTGGCGGCGTCGGCGGGCTTTTCGGGGTCGTAAATCAAGAGCGCCACCGGGGGCGCCAATTCCTCCCGGGCGGCGAAGGCCACCAGGTCGTCCGCTTCCGGGGGGCCTTCCACCAAAATCAAGTCCGGGGCGAGGCGCTCCAAGGCGCGCACCAGGCTCCGGGCGGAGCCGGGGCCGTGGTGGCGGACGCCAAAAATATGGACGGCGGATTCGGCCATGGCAGGTTTACTCCGCGTCGCGGCAGGCGCGGTACAAATCCTTCCAGCCCGGGCGTTCCTTCACCACCGTCTCGAGATACTCGCGCCAGACCACGCGGTCCTGCACCGGATCCTTGACGACGGCGCCGAGGAGTCCGCCCGCCACTTCGGAGGCGCGGACGATGCCATCCCCGAAGTGGACCGCGAGGCTCAAGCCCTGGTTGACGACGCTGATGGCCTCGGCGGTGCTCAAGGTGGCGGTGGGGGATTTCAACTTGGTTTTGCCGTCCTCGGTGGCGCCCGCGCGGAGTTCGCGGAAGACGGTCACGACGCGGCGGATTTCCTCCAAGGGGGCGGCCTCGGCGGGGAGTTCCAAGGCGCGCCCCAACTGGCCGACGCGCGTCTCGACGATGCGGACCTCCTCCTCCAATTGGGCGGGAAGCGGGAGCACGACGGTGTTGAAGCGGCGGCGGAGGGCGCTGCTCAATTCGTTCACCCCGCGGTCGCGGTTGTTCGCGGTGGCGATGACATTGAAGCCGCGGACGGCCTGCACTTCCTCGCCGAGTTCGGGGACGGGCAGGGTTTTTTCGCTGAGCAGCGTGATCAAGGTGTCCTGCACGTCGGCGGGGATGCGGGTGAGTTCCTCGACGCGGGCGATTTTGCCGGTTTGCATCGCGCGCATCATGGGGCTGGGGACGAGGGCGCGGGCGGAGGGCCCCTTGGCCAGCAGTTCGGCGTAATTCCAGCCGTAGCGCAGGCTGTCCTCGCTGGTGCCGGCGGTGCCTTGCACCAGGAGCGTGCTATCGCCCGAAACCGCGGCGGCGAGGTGTTCGGCCACCCAGGTTTTGGCGGTGCCCGGCACGCCGAGCAGGAGCAGGGCGCGGTCGGTGGCGAGGGTGGCGATGGCAATTTCGATCAGGCGGCGGTCGCCGATGTATTTGGGGGTGATTTCCGTGCCGTCGGCCAGCGTTGTTCCGAGCAGGTAGGCGGCCACGGCCCAAGGGGAGAGGAGCCAGTTGGGCGGGCGGGGTTTGGAGTCGTTTCGAGCCAGGGCGGCGAGTTCGCCGGCAAACTGTTGTTCGGCGTGTTGGCGCAGGGCATGGTTCATGGGTGGCTTAGGGGGTGGTTGGGGCAGGCGCCGGTTCGGCGTCAAAAGTGGCGTGCAACAAGGTGCGAAATTCGATCAGGGCAAAAAAATCGGCAAGGCGCCGCTCCCACGCCGGCCAGCCGGGGGCTTCCGTGGGCCAGCCGGCCACCGCCCCGGGCAGGGCGGCGGGATGTAGTCGGCGGGCGAAGTCGGTAAAGGAGGTGGCGTAACCCCAAGCGGTGAGGTCGGCGCGGGCTTCCGTGCGCAGAAAGGCCACGACGCGCGTACTGAAGGCGGGGCTCCACGCCGGGTCGCTCCGGGCCAGGAGCCGCGCGATGGGTTCGCCGGCCGCCGGGCCCGGGGAGGCCAGCCAGCCCAGCAGGACCGCCTGCTGCCGGGCCGGCGGGAGCACGGCGAGCAGCCCGCCGCAAGCTTCCCATTGTCCGTCCGCCCAAGTGACGGTCAGCAAAGTCTCCGCCCAATCCGCGTCCGCCTGCCGGAGCGCGGCGCGCACCCACCCCGCCAACAGTTCCTGCCGCCATTCGCCCGCCCGGGCTTGGGCCAGGAGCGTGGCGCGATCCGGAGCGGTCGGGGGCGTCCATTCCGCCAGCGGAGTCATTTCCAAGAGTTGGATCAACCACCAGGCTTTTTCGCCCGTGCCGGCCGGGGGTTTGGGTTCCACACCGTCCTGGACCATCGCGGTATCGCACTGTTCCGGCAGCGTGATTTCCCAGCGTCCGCGGGCGAAGTGGACGCATGGCCGCACGCGATCCGCCGCGCGACGGGACAACGCCGAAGCGGGCAGGCGGCAGAGGAGGGTGCCCGCCTCCCGGCGCACTTCCTTGCGCTTGTCGCGCAGGGCCAGGTTCAGGAATTCCTCGTCGGCGGGGGACAGGCCCGCGGCCAGGCCGACCAGGAACGCGGCCCGGGCTTCCGGGCCTTCCTCCGCCCATGCGGCGGCGAGCAAGTCGCGCGCCCGGGCGGGGTCTTGCCGGCGCAGCCGTTGCCACCACGCCGCGCGCAGGGCGCGGGTGCCGGTTTGCCAGACTTCCTCGCCGGCGTCGGCCGTGTCGGCGCGGACCCAGGCCCAAGCGGGGTTCCGCTCCGCCAACCAAACGCCCCGCGCGCCCAGGGTCGGACGGATCAGGTCCCGCCAATCCGGCTGGGCCGCGCCGCGCGCCAACAGGTCGGGCAGCGTCTCGGGGGCGGCCAGGAGGCCGGCGCGGGCGGCGCGGGTCAACCATTCCGGGAGTTGTTCGGGCGCCTCCCCTTGGAGCAGCCGGCGCAGGAGGGCTTGGGCGGGTTCGGCGGCAAGCTTTTGGGTTTCTGCCGGGGCGGGGTCCGGCAAGGGGGCCGGGGAGCGGGTGGGACGGCGGCCGACGCGCTCATGGGTTCCGACCAGCGCGGCCCGGCCAAGGAGGGCGATTTCGGGGCGTTCCGCGGCGAGGGCCTCCGTGAAACGCGCAAGCAGTGGCCGGGGGGCGGTCTCCGCCGCAGGGTCGGGGAGGGGCGCGTTCGGGGCCGCCGCGGGTGATTCGGTGCCGAGCAGCGCCCGGGAAACCAATTCCGAAAAGTTCACCAGCGCACCCACCTTCCTTCGGCCCAAGCCCCCAGCGGGGTCAGGGTCTCCTGCTCCCACTCGCCCATCAGGGCCAGGGGGCGGCCGCCGGACAGGGCCAACAGGGCCCAGCCGCGGTCCTCCGCCACCGCCAAGGGCAGCCAATGGCCCGCGGCATCCCGCACGCCCCAGGCGCCGCGGCTGCGCGTCGGCACCACCGCGGGCAAACCAATCGGCACCCGTTCCAGCCACGGGTTGGCCGCCCAGGCGGCGGCGGCCGCCGCGCGCGCGGTCGCGATGGTTGGATGCGGCAGGAGCGGCGGGGGGGCGTCGCCCGCGGGCAAATCCTGGCGGTTCTTCACCAACGCCCGCTGGGGCCAGGCGCCCGGGTAAAACACCAGCTCCGCCGCCAGCCGCCGGCCGATGGGCAGCGTCAAATCCAAGGGTTGGTTCGCGGCCGCGCTGAAACTCAGGCTCAAGGCCGCGCGACCCGTGGCGGTGCCGAACAACCACGTCCGTTGCGTGCGGACGGCGCCTTCCGTGATCACGCGCTGCCCGGCGACCACCCATTCGTCGCGCACGCCCGGTTCGGTGAGCAGGTCCGCCTGGGCCACGGGGAAACCGATGACGGTGCGCAAGTCCGCCACGGTCGCCGTTGGCAATTCGCCCCGTCGGGCCCAGCCCGAGCGGACCAAGTGCAAGGCGGCCAATTCGCGGAGCAACCGTTCCGGCCAATCCGCCGCGCCCCCGGCGACCCAGTCCGCCAGCACGCCGAGCCGCCGGGCGAGCCCCGGGGCTTGGGCGTCCACCAAGCGGGCCGCGGGTTCGCTCCAAAAGGCGGCCTTTTTATCGGGCAACGCCGCCAAACCGAGGCGCGCGACATCCGCGAGCCATACCCCCAAATCCGCCAACCCGCGGGTGACCCGGGCTTCCCGGGATTCCACGCGTTTTTCCGCGGCGGCGGCCGCTTTCGCCGCCGCGGCGGGGTCCGGAGGGGTGTCGACGGCGGGGGCGGCGGCCGGGGCGGCTTTTTCCCGCCGTTTGGCGAGCCATTCCGCCACCCAGCCCGGCGGTTCGACGGCGGTGAGGGCGGCGGGCTGTTGGACATAAATGAGCAGCAAACCCAGGCTGTGCTTGCAGGGGAACTTGCGGCTTGGGCAGGTGCATTTGAAGGCGGGGCCGGTCAAGTCGGCGGCGACTTGGTAGGGAGCCTTGCCGCTGCCCTGCACCGCCCCCCACAAACACTCCGCGCGCGCGCCGAGGACGGACCATTTGCGCGGCGCGGCGAGCTCACGGCCCGCTTTCGCCGCGCCGGGATCGGGCGCCAAACCCATTGCCGTTTCCAAGGTCCAAGCCATTTTGAAAGTTTGTAGTCACAAGTTGCCCGGCGGGCGCGCCAAAGGAAAGCCCAAACCGCCAAAATTTGCCGTGGTTCCGCATCGCCGCGGGCCGGGGGGCGGGCGAGGAGGCTTGCCGGCGGGCCGGGGGGGCGTTTAAGGTGGCGCACCGTCGGAGATGATCCCGGCGGCAACGAACAACACATTACCATAGAAGATGAGCGTATTAATTGTCGGCACGACGGCGTTGGACTCGATCAAAACCCCGAAGGCGGAGAACCCCCGGTTGCTGGGCGGCTCGGCGAGCCATGCCGCGGTGGCGGCGGGATTTTTCGCCCCGGTCCAGTTGGTCGGGGTGGTGGGGGAGGATTTTCCGCAGCGCTATCTGAAGTTGCTGGTGAAGCACAATGTGGATTTGGCCGGTTTGGAGATCGCCCCGGGCAAAACCTTTCATTGGTCCGGGGAATACGAAGTGAACATGAACAACCGCCGGACGCTGGCGACTGAGTTGGGCGTGTTGGAGACTTTTGATCCGTTGTTGCCGGCGGAATACCGGGCCACGCCGTTTGTATTGTTGGCCAATTTCGCGCCCGCGTTGCAAGGGCGGGTGCTGGACCAGTTGACGAAGCCCAAATTCATCGTGGCGGACACGATGGATCTGTGGCTGAACATCGCGCTGGCCGACCTGTTGAAGCTGCTCAAGCGGGTGGATTGCCTGGTGTTGAACGACAGCGAAGCGCGGCAATTGACCAAGGACGACAATCTGGTCGGGTCGCTCAAGAAGATCCACAAGCTGGGGCCCCAATATGTCATCATCAAAAAGGGCGAGCACGGCGCCATCTTGTCCCACCGCAGCGGCGCGCTGTTTGTCGCGCCGGCGTATCCCTTGCACCGGGTGGTCGATCCCACCGGGGCGGGTGACTCGTTCGTGGGGGGCATGATGGGCTATCTGTCCACGGCCAAGGGCTCCGTGGAGGACAATCTGCGCCGGGCACTGGTGTACGGCAGCGTGGTGGCGTCCTTCTGCTGCGAAGGCTTCGGTTTGAAATTCACCACCAAGATCACCCGGGCGGCGATTGATGCGCGGTTCAAAGAGCTGACGGCGCTGACCCGATTCTAAAGGCCGACCGCTGCTTTTATCCCTCCCGGAGGGCGCTCCGGGAGAAACAAACTCCAGTGCAACCGCCCCCGCCCATACCTCCGCCGCCACGGGAAAAGCGGCCGGCGCCGCCGGTGCCCGATCACACCATGCATCAGGTGATCGGGGCGGGGGCGTATGGGGAAGTGTGGCTGGCGGAGAACACACTGGGCACGCGGCGGGCGGTGAAGGTGGTGTGGCGGGCGGAATTTAGCAGCGAACGACCGTATGAACGCGAATTCTCCGGCTTGCTCAAGTTTGAGCCGGTGTCGCGGTCCCACGAAGGTTTCGTGGACATTTTGCAGGTGGGCCAGGGGCCGGGGTATTTTTATTATGTGATGGAGTTGGCGGACAACGCGGCCGCGCCGGGGCAGCCGTACCGACCGCGCACGTTGGGTGCGGAAGCGCGGGTGACGGGGCAGCTGCCGGTGGCGGACGCGGTGCGGTATTTCCTCACCCTGGCCAGCGCGTTGGGTTCGTTGCATGGAGCGGGTTTGATCCACCGGGACATCAAACCGAGCAATATCATTCTGGTGGGCGGGGTGGCGAAGCTGGCGGACATCGGGTTGGTGGCGGCGGCGGACGCGGAGCGGAGCTTCGTGGGGACGGAGGGATTCATTCCGCCGGAAGGGCCCGGGACGGAGGCGGCGGACATTTATTCCTTGGGGAAGGTTTTGTACGAGGTGGCGACCGGGTTGGACCGGTTGGAGTTTCCGTCCCTGCCGTTTGATCCGGCGACGGGGCGAACGGCGGAGGATTTGCTGGAGTTGAACGCGATTCTCACCAAGGCCTGCGCGGGGGATCCGCGGGAGCGGTACGGCTCCGCCTTGGAATTCCACGCGGAACTGGCCTTGCTGCAGAGCGGCCGGTCGGTGAAGCGATTACGGGTGCTGGAGGAGCGGGCCCGCTGGGCGCGGCAAGTGGTGGCCACGGCCGCGGTGCTGGCCCTGCTGGCGACCGGCGGGGTGCTCTTCGCCGGATACCGGGCACGGGTGGCCCGGGAGCACAGCGAACAACTGGCGGAAGCCCTGGCGCGAGCCACGCTGGCCGAACACCGGGCGGAGAGCCGACTCTATGACGCGCTGGCCAAATCGGCACTGGCGGAATTACGCAGCGGGATGGTGGGGCGGCGGTTCCAAAGTCTGGAGACGATCACCAGCGCGGCGGCGCTGCGGCCGGGGGCGCCGGAACTGCGGGATGCGGCGATCACCGCCCTGGCGATGCCCGATTTGCGGTTGGTGCGGGAGTGGGCGCTGCCGGCCGGCTTCAGCCGCCAATGTTTCAGCCCGGATTTTCAGACGATTTTCCTGGCGGATACCAACGGCACGATCCTGGCCCGGAGCGCCGGGGAGGGCCGTGATTTGTACCGGTTCGGCAAACCAGGAAAGCCCGTCGCAGCGTTGGATTTCCAAGGCCCCTGGTTGGGGGTTTACCGTCCCGGGGACAACACCTCCTGGTGGGAGGTAACGACGCGGCGCGAGTTGATCAACCTGCCCGGGTGTGTGGCGAGCACGATCGCGCCCAACGGTGAATGGGTGGTGGAGCTGGACGAGGCGGGCCAAGTGCGCATTCACGGACTGACCCCGCCCAGCCTGCGCGCGGTGCCGGGCGCCGTTCCCATCACATTTTTGCGGGCGGGGGCGGATGGCAATTTTTTGATGGGCGCCAAGGACAACAATTTCTTGGAGGTTCGGTCGTTGGCCACGGGGGAGCTGCGGCAGCGGGTGGAATTGCCCGAGGGGGAGGCGGTGTACGTCGGTTATCGTTCCCCGGACGGCCGTAATTTGGTGGCCGGCACGCGCGGGGGCCGGCTTCTGGTTTGGGAGCTGCCCAATGCGGCCGCGTCGGGCAAGCCGCCGGTGCTGCGGGCCAACTTGCCCGCCCATTCCACCACCCTGACCATGGCGGCTTTTCATCCGGATGGCGACTGGTGTTTGACGAGTTCCTGGGATGGCACGCTGCGTTTGTCGGGCTTGACGGAAGGCCGCCTTTGCTCCCTTTTACGGCGTTCCTCCGGCCCCGCCGCTTTCAGCGCGGATGGGACCTGGTTCGGGGGGCAAACCGGTGAAGGTTACGGGCTCCAGCAGTTTGCGGTGACGGGGCGGGCCATTTGCCGCGTGCTGGGCGAGTCGGCGGGGAACCGGGGATTCCGGCTGGGCCCGTGGCACGCCGATTTTCTGGCCGGCGGGCGGATTCTGGCCACCGCGAGCCACGAGGGCTTGAGCTTGTACGAAACCGGGTTGGGGCGCCATTTGGCCCAATGGTCGCGCACAAACTGGTTTTCGATTTGCCGGGCAGGCGACAGCAATCTCTATTCCGCCGGTCCGGTGGGTTTGTCCCGTTGGCCGCTGCTTTGGTCCGCCGATGGACGGGTGCTGACCGTGGGACGGGAGGAAAGGGTCGCCGAGGATTACGTTTTTCACATGCAGGCCAGTGGGGACGGCCAAGTGTTGGCCGCCGCGGGTTTGCGGCAATTTCTGTGCCGGTTCGCGGATCGCGGACTGACCCACTTGGTGAACGAAGGCGCCATCCGCGGGGTGTCCTTGGATCGGGCGGGCGACCGGTTGGCGGCGGTAAGTCTGGCGCAGGGGCTGCGGATTTGGGACCCCGCCACCGGCGAGGTGCTGGCCCGCCTGAAAACGATCGGAGAGGGATTCGCCGCGCTCCGCCCGGACGGTGCACGGGTGGTGTACAACGGCCCGGGGGCGGTCGTGTTGTTCGAGGTGGCGTCCGGGAGGGAGTGCTGGCGCCAGCCATTCGACGGACTGGGGGGGTTGGCCACTTGGTCGGAAGACGGCGCGCTAATCTGCGTCTTGCGCGAGGGCATGGTGCCAACCCTGTTGGAAGCGGACACCGGACGGGTGCTGGCGCGGTTGGAGCATCCCGAGGCCACCACCTACAACTCCGTCTGCTTCAGCCCGCAAGCCGACCTCTTGGCCTGTGTGAGCACCACCCACTTGGTGCACTTGTGGAATCTTCGTTTGCTGCGCGCGGAATTGGCCCGGCTGAACTTGGACTGGAAGCAACCGGCCTACGGGCCGGCGCCCGCCGAAATCCCGCCGCCGGAGGTCCGCTTGGTCGAGTCGGCACCGTGACCCGGCGGCGGGTGGGGGATCAGAGTCCCTGCTTTTCCAAGCGGGCGACTTCCTTTTTCAACAGCGAACCCACCCGGTGCTTGGCCAAATACACGGTCATGATGCTCACGCCCATGGCCTTGGCCACGGTGGCGCCCGATTGCCCACGGAGGACGTACATTTCGAAAATCTGGAAATGTTCGGGTCGGACTTGCTTGCGCACGCGGTCCATGGCGGCGGCGGCCAATTGCTGTTTCCAGTTGGCCTCCCACTCGGCGTCCGGCGGGGCGGCGTCGGCCTGCGCCTGCGCGTTGATTTCCTCGGCGACGGCGGTGTCGTCGGGATTCAACCGGCCCACCTCCCGGGCACGGTAGCGCTTCCGCATTTGGTCCGCGATCCGCCGGCGGGTGATCAGCAGCAACCAGCTCTTAAAGGAGCCTTTCTTGGCGTCGTATTTGAAACCTTTCAACTCGGCCGCCACGGAAATCAAGGTTTCCTGCACCACTTCCTGGGATTCGACCTCATTCAGCCCGGATCTTTGGGCAAAGGAATAAATCAGCCGCCAGTAAGTATTGAAAAAATCGCGCCACGAATCCTGATTGTCCCAGTTCTTCAACCGGGACAAAAGGCTGCGCCGGGTGGGCGCCAAATCGGTGGACGGAGCTTCGCTCATCAATAAGAGTTCGCTCGGTCCCGCCAGACCTTTCAAGGTTTTTCACCAGATTGACATTTATTTCCGCGATCCCGGAGGCGGGTGTCACCAGAACTGGCGACTGGCCGCCCAAGCTCCGGGGGATAGGATAGGCCAAGACACGGATGGCTATTTTGGCCATTCAGGCGGGATTTTACGAAACCGTGCGGTGGGTTCCGGGCCCGGGCCCGGGACGAAGGTGCAGTTCTCAGCGGAGCGGCCGGATGCAAATCCGGCCGTTTTGTTTTTATTTCCCCGGCGCCGAGGTCCGGTGCGCTCCGGCCTCCGGCATTGACTTGCCCCACCGTCCTGCGCCTATCCTGCCGGCGCATGAAGCAAACGATCCGCCCCGTTCAAAAAGCGCTGCTCCTGCGGCAGATTGTGGCCGCGCTCACGGAGCGGTTGGAAGTCCTGGAAAAAGCGGCCCAAGCCTCCCATGCCGAGGCCACCCACGAGAGCAGCAAGGCGGAAAACAAATACGACACGCGCGGCTTGGAAGCCGCCTATTTGGCCGGAGGGCAGGCGCGCCAGGCGCGGGAATTGCTGGAAGCGATCAAAACCTACGCCGCCTTCACCGCGCGCGATTTCGGCGCCGACGATTCCATCGACCTGGGCGCACTGGTGGC
>CAIYZC010000730.1 GCA_903930565.1 uncultured Pedosphaera sp. | reverse complement strand
TGAGGATGGGCGGCACGAACAACGTGTCCGCGTTGTTGTCGAACCCCCCGCCGCCCCCGCCGTCCGCCGGGAAAGTGTCCGCCGGCTGCGTGTCCAACCCGAGGAAATCGCGGATGGTGCAATTGTATTCCGTCCGGCTCAACCGGTGGATCAACACCCGTCCCGGATCGGGCGGCAGCCGGCCTTCGTTCAGGTCCGCCAGGGCATGGTCGATCCAGCCCAGCCACCGCTCCCGCTCCGCCGCGTTGGGCTGCGGTTTGCCTTCGGGCGGCATTTCGCCCTTGCGCACTTGCTCCGCCGCCTTCGCCCATTGCGCCGCTTCGCGATACACCGCGATCGTGTTCGTGAACGGCGCCAGGTTGAACCCGCCCTTGGCTTTGTCCGGTCCGTGGCACTTCCGGCAATATTGCTCCGCCAAGGGCCGCACCTCCGTCACGAACGTGTCCGCGGACGCCTTCTCCGCCCCGTCCACCGCCGCTCCGCGGGCGGACACGCCCCACCCGCCCGGCAGGGCCAGGAGCCAAACGATCAGCATGAACGGGCGTTGGAACATCAATCCGGCTGCCGCCGGAATCCCGCGGCGCCTTCGCCCCAAGTTAGCCCCCCGCATCCGTCGCCGCAAATGGAAAGCCCCATCCTTGCGCGCGCGGGGAGCGATGGGCGAAACCGCCTGCTTCGAATCTGAAGTTGGCAACGGGGATGGGCGCGCCGCCAACCGCCAGGTCTTGGAGTGCGGTGAAAGCAACGCGCGGCACCGCTTTGGAGGACATGGACGGACCGTTGCCATGGAACTTCTTGGGTGGCGGTCGCGTGGGCAGGGTTTGGATTTCGTGGCTCCCGGCGTCCTGCTATCGCTCAGCGGCTGGACCAATTCGTGGAGTTTCGAGTGGTTGGACAAGTTCAAAAGCGGTGCCACGCCGCGCTACACCGCGCTCCAAGACGCTGGCGCGCCGGCGATTCCCCTCGTGCCGATGAATCCGCGGAGGCTTCGGCCGGCTTCCACCTTGGTGCGACCTTAGCCCGGCCGGAAGCTCCTGAGTCAAGGGCCTTGCCGGAGCCCCCCGTGGGTCTTGGTGTGCGGCGGCAAGGAATGCGCCGACGCCGCTCTCGGGTCCCGCCACGGGAGACCGTCGCTCCCTCCCCCCGACCGTCCCGGAACCCCCGCTGCCCGCCGCTTGCACCCGCGCCGGGTTTGGGCGAGAATCAACCCGTAATCATATGATGCGTTGTTCATTTGCCATGGCGGTCGGGGTGCTGGCGCTGGTTGCTTTCCTGGGCGCGGCGGGTTGTCAGCCCGCGCCCCCCGCCGGCGCCGCCGCCACCGCCACCGCCACCGTCCCCGCCCCGACGCAGTACTACCCCGCGCGCGGCATCGTGCGCGAGTTGCCCGCCGACGGCAAAACCGCCTTGGTCGAGCACGAAGCGGTCAAGGACTTCATGCCCGCCATGACCATGCCCTTCGAAGTGCGGGACACCAATGAACTGCGCGGTCTGCACGTCGGGGACGCCATCAGTTTCCGCATGGTCGTGGTGCCCGATCGCGACGCCTGGATCGATCAGGTGCGCAAATTGAACGTGCCGCCCAGTCCCGCTCCGGCCCCCGCCGCTTACCGGGTGGTGCGGGATGTGGAGCCGCTCAAGGTGGGGGACGAACTGCCGGAGTATCACTTCACCAATCAGCTGGGCCGGGCGGTCAGCACGAAGGACTTCGCCGGCCAGGCCCTGGCGTTCACCTTTTTCTTCACCCGCTGCCCCTATCCCACCTTTTGTCCCTTGATGTCCCGCAATTTCAGCGACGCCCAGGCCAAACTCCTCGCGCAGTCCAACGGCCCCGCCAATTGGCATCTG
>CAIYZC010000729.1 GCA_903930565.1 uncultured Pedosphaera sp. | reverse complement strand
GACCGCCCAGGTGGCCCAGTGATCCGCTATGCGGCTAGGGGGCAGGAACCCGTACGCATCATGGAAATTATGGCAGGCCAGGCCGAATTGCTTGAGATTGTTGGCGCATTTCGACCGGTTGGCCGACTCACGTACCATCTGAACGGCCGGCAGCAGCAAACCACTCAACACCTCGATGATCGCAATCACCACCAAGAGTTCGATCAACGTGAAGCCGGCGGACTTACCGCGGTTGGCGCGGGGAGTGGTCCACGACCGGAAGGGGGATCGCAAATTCATGATTCAGGTGGTTTGGCCAAAACGCCAAAATTAAGCCACCGACCCCAGAATCCGGCAAGCCCAATGCGCCCCGAAATCGTGGCCGCCCGTCCATGACGCAAAGGCGCGGACACCGGAGGGATTTGCCATCTTCGAAAACTCCGGCCTGCATCCGCCCGTCGCGCCGCAGCGCTGATTCAGGAAGCAAACCAACCCCGCAGGGATGGGCTGGAATGGATCTTTGCAAACCGAACAGGTTGGCCCGGAATGGGTCGGACATTTGTTGGGCCTTGCCCGGGTGCCGATTGCGGGGTGGCTGGCTTGCGGCCGTCCACCCGCCGGCGTAACTACGACGTGGTCAGCACCAAGACCAACGAGAAGCGGAGGACCCTGAGGGTTGTGGAGGTCGGCTGCCAGGAAAGCGAAGCAGCCGCTCTCGGAGGCCGCCACTGGACCCGGTTCGCCCATCCTCCCGTGGCGCGAGTCGCGGACGAATCGTGGATATTCGGGCCAGCCCCTGCGCACGCTGCTTCCGCTCCGGGCGCTTGGGTTATCGGCCCCCGCCTGCCCGCCCGGCCGCGGAACTTCCTTCCTCACTCCACAACGCCGCCGCGCGGCCCAAGCCCGGGAGCCGACCAAGCGGAGTGGCGTGGCATACCCTGGCCCGCTTTCGGGGACGACGTCCGGCATTCGGCCCGCGCCACCGGTGAGGTTTTCGATAGTGATGGTCGGGCCGGCCAAGGTCTTTTGCCGCGCTGGTTGTGCGGCGCGCAAACTCCGGTGAGTTTTGAAAGTGATGTCGGAATTAATGACCACCACTGGCAGCGTTGAGAAACGGGGGCGGGGATTGCACCCAGGCGGGGCGGCGGATTAGCGCTCCGGGCCGGAAGAGCAATTCCTGCCAATGCGACTCGCGGCCGAATCAGAGTGTGGCTGCGAGCACCGCCAACTGGTCCGTGCATTGGCCCCAGCCCTGATGAAATCCCATCTGCTCGTGCTTGGCACAATCGGCCGCGGTCCAATGGGCCACCCGGGCGGTGTAATTTGTCGCGCCCCCCGCGGCCGGCTCGAAGGTCAAGGTCACCGTCATGAACGGGTGATTCGAGGGCTCCCAAGCCTTGGTGTAGGCATCCGTAAAGACAATTTTTTCGTTGGGAACGATTTCCAGGTAAACCCCGCGGTTCGGCATCTCCATTCCTTCCGGGCTTCGCATCACGATTAAAGCGGAGCCCCCGACACGCACGTCCAATTCCGCGACCGGCACCGTAAAGGGCTTCGGGGCGAACCACTGTTTGAGCAGTTCCGGTTGCATCCAAGCGCGGTAGACGCTCGCAGGCGGGGCGTTTATCCGGCGGTTAATGACGAGTTCGCGCTGGGCGGCAATCGGGGCAGTTTCCATAATATTCAAAATGGGTTTCGACAGCTTGCGAGACCGTTCTGATTTATCGGCAAATGCCGTCCTTGAAAAGGGCAAATTCCCGAAAGCACGTCCGCGGTGGCCGTGGTGGGCTTCCACTTGGCGCGATGCATCCTGCCTGAATCCGCCCCGCAGCTCGTGAACCAAGCCGTGTTCCGGCCTCGGCGGTCTTCTCCGGGCATGCTCTCTTCGCGGTTCCTATTTGACACCAAACCGCCCGGAATCGTATCAAGAACCCCATGCCTAGGATCGCACTCCGTTTGGTTTGGCTGCTGCTGCTCATTTTGTCAGCGGCCGCGCGGACGGCGCAGTCGGAGACGGTGCGGATCGGGCAGTTCAATGTCGAAAACTACCTCGCCGAGCCTGCCGGCACCCGGCCGGCCAAGAGCGAGGCGGGGCGCGCGAAGGTTCGCGAAAGCTTGTTGGCGCTG
>CAIYZC010000728.1 GCA_903930565.1 uncultured Pedosphaera sp. | reverse complement strand
GCCCGGCAAGGTCAACCCCGTGATGTGCGAAATGCTTATCCAAGTGGGCGCGCAGGTGATCGGCAACGACGCCGTGATCGCCTTTAGTGGGGCGTTCGGCAATTTTGAATTGAACGTCATGCTCCCCGTCATCGCCCACAACCTGTTGCAGGCGATTGAATTGTTGAGCAATGGGTGCCGCGTGTTCGCCCGCCGTTGCATCACCGGCTTGGAAGCGGATGTGGCTAAGTGCGAAGGCAACATCGAGAACAGCCTCGCGATGTGCACGTCGCTGGCGCCGGTGATCGGCTACGATCCCGCCGCCAAGATTGCGAAGATCGCCTACTCCACGGGCCGGACCATCCGGCAAGTGGCGTTGGAAAGCTCCGGGCTGGATGAAGCGCGCATCAGCGCGCTTTTGGACGCGCGCAGTCAGACGGAACCGGGGACTGGTGCCGGCGGCAGCGCCGGGGGTTGATTCGGCGCGATCGGTCGCCCGAGCCCAGTGCTTGGCTCGGGGAATTTACGGAGATGAACCGGTGGCCACACTGCCGGTTCATTTCTTTTTTTGTCCTCCGCTCCTGGGTCGGCGCTGGCACCGGCCGACCCAGAGTTTACGGCAGGCGCCCGAGGGTTTCGGCGGCCAAGTCGCGTCCGTTCACGCTCAGCACTTCCGTTTGCCAGGATTGGCCGTTTACCCGGCGTGTGGCGAGGGTGTGGGTGCGCAAATTGAGCCCCGCTTCGAGCTCCACCGCGCCCGACTGCGCCCGCACGCGCCAAATTCCGTCCCGTATTTCTTCCCGCGGTTGCAGTTCGCGGGCGCGTTTTTGGAAGGCGGCGAATTCGGCGTCCGTCGCGCAAGGTTCCCCCAGCAGGAGCAGACCGCAGCGCGGAGCCGTGTCGGCGGTCGTCGACTGGCGTGCGGGGCCGCGGTAATGATGGACCACGATCCGGCCGGCGCCGGCTTCGTTGCCGTCGTATTCCAAGGACCAAACGGGTTGCTGGCCGCCCGCGCCGGTGGCGGCGAAGAGGCGGACCGCCAGGGCGGCCCCGCCCTCCCGCAGGATCACGACCGAACCCGGTCCGGTGGCGCGCTGGAACGGTTTCGTAACGTCGATCCGATGGCCGTCCAGCAGGACCGTGTCCACGCGCAGCGGGAGCACGAAGTTGCTTGCCAGGTTCGTGCCCGGGCCATTGGTCAGGGCGGGGGCGAGATCGATCAACGCCAACACGAGGCCTTGTGCTTGAACCACGGCCGGGACATAGGGCAGGTGCACCGGTTTGTTGTGTCCGCTTCGGTCGGGTGTCTTGACCGTGCCGAACGGCGCGTCAAACGGGTCCACCACGAAGCTCATCAAAGGGAGGTTCTTGTCGCCGCCAAACTCGGCGCAGATGCCGCGGTCCTGCGGCCCGTAATAGGCCCCGGCGCTGCCGATGGCCAGTGCGGGCGTGAGCCACAGATAGCGGTCACGGCCCGGTTCCGCGCCGAACCGGGAGCGCACGATGCGTTCGGGGCTGCGGGCGAGGGACAGCAGGTTGCTCGGCGGTGGGGAATCGGCCAGCCGTGCGGCCGTCCAAACGCGGATTCGGTCGCCGGGCAAGGTGTCGCGCGGGGGGCGGTCGCGCAGGCCGGCGAAATAGTAGGCGTGTTCCACGTTGGAATCACTGACGAGGAATCCCGAGTTGTAATTGCGGCTCGCCGGTCCCGTCATCGTTTGGCGGGCGGGAAAGTAATTGGCGGCGAGGTCCGCCCAATAGAACTCCACCGCGGCGCGCAGTTGGGGCCGTAGTTGGAAATCGTCGGTGAGCTCGGCGGCCAGGGCGAGGCAATCGAGTTGGATCGGCGAATAGACCGGGCTGTCGTATTCCGCAATGCCGTGGGCGCGGGTTTCGGCCAGCCAAGCGGCGAAATTGGCCCGTCCCTCCGCCCGGGCGTCCGCGTCGCCCACCGCCTGCCCGAGCAGCATTTGGTTGGCGAGTTTCATCAGGTAAATGTTCGAATACCGCACCGGGACGCGGTGGCGTCGAATCGCCGCCAACGCGGCGTGGACATGGGGCACCGCGTCCTGGAGGAAAGCCGGGGAGAGCTTTGCGCGGTGCCGCAGCAGGAGGACCGCCACCGGCTGCATCGTGAACTCGATGGCGTTGGCGTCTTTAATCTCCGGATGCCCCTCCTGCCACGGCACAGTGCCGTAGCCCGGCGAGTTGGAATCCAGGTCCTGCAAGGCGAAAACGTGCCGCACCAGTCGCTCCGCGCGTTGCGGAGGCTCGTTCAGCTCCAGGAACCCCAGGGCGGCGGCGGCCACGGCCCGCACGGAGGGCGTGGGGTGGGGCGCCAAGGCATCGCGCTCAATGTCGGCGCAGCTCTGGGCCACCCGTTCGGCGCCCCACGCGAGACGCTCCGCCCGCGTCGGGGAATCGGCCGCTCCCGCGGTCCCGTGGCTCCCGGCCAGGAGCAGCAGGGCGGGCAGGGCCGGCCATGGCCGCCGGGAAAAGCGGCGGGACCGGGTGAACAGGAAGCGGATGGCAACTGGCAACATCCGTGGAAGCATGTTCGGAAGGCGTCCCGGGAGCAACCCGGAATCCACGCCGACGGAGTGGAACCGGGCGGGGCTAATCGGTGTCGCCGGGCATGAGTTTTTCCGGGACGCGCCGGGTTTCCGCGGGGAGCAAGTGGCCGGTGGCGTCGTAACGCAATTGAATCACCCAACTGAATTGCTCCGCGGGCCATTCGCCGCCGGGCAACAATTGCGCGGGATCGCCGCCCAAGGCGGTGATGAGGGCGGCGATTTTGCCGTGATGCCAGGCCACGAGGGTTTGGTGATTGGAGCCATGGAGCCGGAGTTCCTGCGCGAGTTCCGCGGAGGATTTGTTGTCGAAGCGCTGATCAATCTTTAAGTGCAGGGCGCCGGCAAGCGGTTCGATGGTCCGGCGCGGGCGTTGGCTGTTCTTGGAATCTGCGGTGGCGAACAATTGATCCAATTGGAGGTTGGTGCCGCCAACGAGATACTTTTGGAAATACGCGGCATACGCCTGCGCGCGCAGTTCGCCGGCGGGCGACAAGGTTTGGCCGGTCGCGGGCTTCTCCGCGTGGCGGATGACGAGGACAGTGGCATTCGTTGGGCCGGTGACCTGGAGGGGGAGATCCGCCGCCGTGGCCCAGCCCGCCCACGTGCAGAGGGCGGCCACAAACAGGCGGTAGGAGTAATTCAGGTTTTTCATCATAAAAGCGGGGTGGGGGATCAGGCGGCCAGCCGGGTGGTTTGACCGAGGGCCGCAGCCATGACGTGCTGGGCCGGGGCGCCGCCGGGAAGATGGGCGGCGATAGTCCCGCCGCGCATCACGACAATGCGGTCGCTCATCCCCAACACTTCGGGCAAATCGCTCGAAATCAACAACACCGCCAGCCCGTCTTTGGCCAACCGGCGGATGATGCGGTGAATTTCCCCTTTGGCGCCGACATCCACGCCCTGGGTGGGTTCATCCAAAATCAGCACCTTGGGCCGGGTGGCCAACCAACGGGCCAGGGAAACTTTCTGCTGGTTGCCGCCGCTGAGCGAACCACCGGGGGCGTCCGGACCACTGGTTTTAACCGCCAAGTCGCGGATGAAATCCAGCGCCAACCGGCGTTCTGCCCCGAACCGCAGCCAGCCCCCGGGGAACAGCCGCTGGTGCACGGCCATCGTCATGTTGTGCGCGATGGGCAGGTCAAGGATGACGCCGTGCCGTCGGCGGTCTTCGGGGACGTACGCCAAGCCGAGCGCCACGGCGTCCGCCGGCGATTGGATGCGGGCGGGTTGGCCGTGCAACTGAAGGTCACCCGCGTCCGCCGGGGTGATGCCGAACAGGGTCCGCGCCAGTTCCGTCCGGCCGGCGCCCACCAAGCCCGCCAAGCCCACGATTTCGCCGGCGCGCAGTTCCAAATCGATGCCGTGGACGCCGCCCGCGGCGCAGCCGAGACCGCGGAGGGCCAGCACCACGGGGCCGGGTGCCCCTTCCGCCGGCGGGTAAATGTCCTGCATTTCGCGCCCGATCATCAGGCGGATCAACTCCGCCTCGGTGAGCTCCGCGACGGGCCGGGTGCCGACGCTTTCTCCGTCGCGCAGGACCGTGACCCGGTCCGCGAGGGCGAAGATTTCCTCCAGCCGATGTGAAATGTAGATTACCCCCACGCCGGCCGCGCGCAGGTTGCGCACCACGTTGAAAAGCAGTTCCTGCTCCTGCCGGGTGAGGGACGCGGTGGGTTCGTCCATGATGACGATGCGTGCGTTGGCGCCTAGGGCGCAGGCGATTTCAACGAGTTGCTGTTCGGGCATCGAGAGCGTGCGCACCTCCCGGGCGGGATCGATGGCGGCGCCAATGCGGTGGAGGAGTTCCGTTGCACGCGCCTGATGTTCCGTCCAGCGCACCCGCCGCCAGGGCGCCGCGCGGCCCAAGCGCAGCCCGATGTTTTCCGCCACCGTGAGATCCGGGAACAGGGCGGGTTGCTGATAAATGCAGGCGATGCCCGCCGCGCGCGCCGCCGCCGGCGTGAAATAGTGGATGGGTTCGCCGGCCAGGGTGATGGTGCCGGAGTCCGGTTGGTGGGCGCCGGTGACCACCTTGATCAAAGTCGATTTTCCCGCCCCGTTTTCGCCCAACAGCGCGTGGACCTCGCCCGCGCGCAAATCGAAGGAAATGCCCCGCAACGCGCGCACCGCCCCGAAGGACTTGGTGACCGCGGCGAGCTGGAGCAGGGGGGGCGTCATGCGGTCGCGCGTTTCGCCAGCACCTCCCGTTCGTGGCGCTTCACTTCGGCCAGCCAGCTTTCCCGCACCGGAACGTCGTTTTCGGCGCAATACTGGTCCCAAACCGCCCCGAGGGGCAGGGTGCGGGTTTCCTCTTGGAAGGCCAGTCGGCTGGTGGTGTCGCCCGCCGCTTCGGCCAGGCGAATGACGGGCGGTTCGAGGAGCGCCGTCAGCAGGGCTCGCTGGAAATTGCGGGTGCCGATCGTCCAGGCGGCGATGCGGTTGATGCTGGCGTCAAAGTAGTCCAAGCCGAGGTGGACCCGCTCGGCATAGCCGTTGGCCACGACCTCGCGCGCGATGGCGTGCAAATCATCGTTGCCGGTCACCACATGATCGCTGTCCCAACGCACCCCGCGGCTGACGTGCAACAGAATTTCGGGCAGGAACTGGAGCACCGAGGAGATTTTGTCGGCGATGGATTCGGTGGGGTGGTAGTGGCCGGAGTCGAGGCAAAGCAGCGTTTGTCGGGTGATGGCGTAGCCCAGGTAAAACTCGTGCGAACCGACGACGTAACTTTCGCTGCCGATGCCGAACAGCTTGGGTTCGACCGCGTCGAGATGGTATTTGGCCGGCAGGGTGGGTTTGAAGATGGCGTCCAGCGAATCGGTGAGGAGTTCGCGCGGCGTGCTGCGGTCGGCGGGGGTGTCCTTCCAACCGTCGGGAATCCAAAAGTTGGTCACGCAGGGCGAACCCGTGGCTTTGCCCATGGCGGCGCCGATCTTTCGGCAGCGCAGGCCGTGTTCGATCCAAAACTTGCGGATACCCGCATCCCGATGCGCCAGGGTGAAACCGTCCGCGGCTTTGGGGTGGGCGAAATAGGTGGGGTTGAAATCCAAGCCCAACTGGTGCTCCTGTGCCCAGGCGATCCATTGCTCAAAGTGCGCCGGTTCCAAGGCGTCGCGGTCCACCTTTTGGCCGTCGGTTTCGGCGTAGCAGGCGTGCAGGTTCACCCGATGGCGGCCGGGGATCAACGAGAGCGCTTTGTCCAAATCCGCGCGCAACTCCGCCGGCGTGCGCGCCTTGCCCGGATAATTGCCCGTCACGGCCAAGCCGCCGCCGAGTTCGCTACCGGAGTGTTCAAAACCCCCGACATCATCCCCTTGCCAGCAGTGCAGGGAAATCGGCAGCACCGCCAACTGCTCCAAAGCGGTGCGGACATTGACCCCCAAACTGGCATACCGCTCCTCCGCCAACTGGAACGTGGCGTTCACTGATTTCATGGTCTTAGGAAGCACGCCGTATTTTGGCCGCCACCGCCTGAAAGTCAAGCCAACCACCCGCCCGAGGAACGACGCGCGCCGCCTTATGGGGCCCGCGCGAATGAAAAAGTGGACAAACTAAGGGCTGACCCCAAAAGGGGGTCAGCCCTTAGTTTGCCCCTGGTTTTTCCCGGCGGCGGGGTGAAATGGGTTGCCGGGGAGCCCCGGTAATGCTCGCTTTTGCCCATCGGGCGGGGCATGTTATTGGAATATGTCAGGTTTAATCGCCATTGTGGGCCGCCCGAATGTGGGCAAATCAGCCTTGTTCAACCGTATCGTCGGCCGTCGTATCGCCATCGTGCACGACCAGCCGGGCGTGACGCGTGATCGCGTAAGCGCGGAGGGGGAATGGGGCGGGCGGGCCTTCACCCTGGTCGATACCGGGGGCATCGGCTTGTTGCGCCGCGAAAAGGCCGTGGACGTCATCTCCAAAGCGGCGTTGGAGCAGGTGGACCTGGCGATTGAAGCGGCCCATGTCATTCTGCTGGTGGTCAACGTCCAGGAAGGCATCGTGCCCTTGGATGAGGAAGTTTCGGCCAAACTCCGGCAGTCCGCCAAACCCGTGCTCGTGCTCGTGAACAAGGTGGACACGCACCGCTTGGAGACTTCGGCTCTGGAATTCAGCGCTTTGGGTTTTGAACGGATTTTCCCCGTCAGCGCCATTCATGGCGAGGGCATCGAAAACGTCATGAAGGCCGCCCTCAGCTACCTGCCGCCCGCCCCCGTGGCGGTGGCCGCCGGGACGGAGGAAGCCCCGGCCGCCCCGAGCGCCGTGGTCTTGGATCCGGATGGCAACCCCGTGCCCGCGGCCGAGGGGGGAGTGGTGGCGCCGCCGCTCAAAGGTCCGCTGAAAATCGCCATCGTCGGCCGACCCAATGTGGGCAAATCCTCCCTGATCAACCGCTTGACGGAGTCGGACCGGGTGATCGTGAGCCCCATCCCCGGCACGACGCGGGATTCGGTCGACGTGCCGTTCACGGTGACCAAGGACGGGATTGTGCAGTCGTACATTCTGATCGACACCGCCGGGATTCGCAAAGCGAACCGAATTGACGATTCCATCGAGTTTTTCAGCGTGAAACGCACGGAGGAGTCCATCGCACGGTGCGATATCGCGATTCTGGTGCTGGACGCCGAGGCGGGCATCACCGAGCAGGACAAGAAAGTGGCCGACCGCATTGTGGAAAACCATCGTGCTTGCATCGTGGTGGTGAACAAATGGGATTTGGTCGAGGAACAGGTCCGCAAGGCCCGTGAAGAAGAGATCGATCGTCGGAACGACAAGCACCGGAACCGCGATTCCCGTCGCGAGGAACATTTGACCACCTTGGGGGAATTTGGGGATTGGGTGCAGCGCCATCTGTTCTTCCTCGATTACGCCCCGGTGATCTTCACTTCGGCTTCCTCTGGCTTCCATTTGGACCGGTTGTTGGAGTCCATCCGCTATGTGGCGGACCAATTGCGCCAAAAGGTGCCCACCGCGCTGCTGAACCGCACCATCCAGACCGCGGTGGAGCGCCGGCCGCCGATCAGCGCGGCGGGCCATCGCGTGAAGTTCTTTTACGCCACCCAGGTCCGGCAGGCCCCGCCCACCTTCCTGCTGTTTGTGAACCGGGACGAGCTGTTTTCGGATGGCTATAAGAAATTCTTGGGTGATGAATTGCGCCAGGCATTTGGTTATGAGGGTTGCCCCATTATTTTGGTGCCCAAAGCCCGCCCCAAAACCGTGGAGCCCAAGCGCAAATTCCGCACGGATGCACCGCGTCCCGCCCCCGGCGGCCGTCGGGCCCGCCCGGCCACCAAACGACGTTCGCAAACGTGAAGTTTGTGTGACATCTTCCCGCGCCGCTTGCGGAAATGGGCGCAAATATCGTTAGCGTAACTTTTTTTTAAAATTCCGCTTGCTACCACAACATATGGGGGGTAAAAGTTATTCACAACCCTATGGGAAGGGGTGCGGCCGGGCGAACCGGATCGCACTTTTCCCCGAATTGGGCGCAACCAACAATTTTTTTGACCTTCGGGCGGGGGGTTCTTGCCCCCGGCCCACGCCTTAACCGCAGTCCGCCCCAAAGGCACCGCCATGACCCAATCCAGCCATACCGCCCGCCCGCAATCGCGGGGCAAAGCACCCGCCCGCGCCCCCAAACTCCCGGCCGCCCCCCGCGCCCCACGGGCCGCCGCCCCCGCCGCTCCTGCCGCACCGCAAAAGCTACCGGTCCCCCGGGTCTTCAGTGACGCCAAGGTGAAGCCGTTCGACCAGTTGGAATGGGACCAGCGCACCGCTGAAATCACCGACGATGGCGGCAAGGTCATCTTCAAGCAGGAAAACGTCGAGGTGCCCAAGTCTTGGTCGGTTTTGGCCACCAAGGTGGTGGTGTCCAAATACTTCTATGGTGAACAGCACACCCCCGAGCGCGAAACCTCGGTGCGCCAGTTGATTCACCGGATCGCCCGCACGATCGCGGACTGGGGCGTGAAGGACGGCTATTTCAGCGCGGCGGACGGCGAGATCTTCTTCGACGAGTTGACCTGGCTGTGCGTCAACCAGTACGGCGCCTTCAATTCCCCCGTTTGGTTCAATGTTGGCTTGTACCACCAGTACGGGATCGGCAAGAACTCCGGCCGCGGCAATTGGTACTACAACCGGACCACCGGCCAGGCCGAACGCGCCGCCACCCAGTATGAGTATCCCCAAGGCAGCGCCTGCTTCATCCAATCGGTGGATGACAATATGGAGGACATCATGCGCTTGGCGTACAGCGAGGCAATGCTGTTCAAATACGGTTCCGGCACGGGCACGGACCTGACGCCCATCCGCTCCAGCCGGGAAAAGCTGAGCGGGGGCGGGCGGCCGAGCGGTCCGCTCAGCTTCCTGCGGGTGTACGACCAAGTGGCCAATGTGGTGAAATCGGGCGGCAAGACCCGCCGCGCCGCCAAGATGAACACCCTGCGCGACTGGCACGGCGACATCGAAGAGTTCATTGACGCGAAGCAAAAAGAGGAACGCAAAGCTTGGGCGCTGATCGAGCAGGGCTACAACGGCTCCTACAATGGCGAAGCCTACGGCAGCGTCATGTATCAGAACGAAAACCTGTCCGTTCGCGTGAGCGATGCGTTCATGCAGGCGGCCGCCCGGGGCGAGGATTGGTGGACCCGTTCCGTGACCAGCGGCAAGCCGCTGGAAAAGAAGAACGCCAGCACGCTCCTCGACAAAATCGCCGAGGGCACCTGGGTTTGCGGCGATCCCGGCTTGCAATACGACGGCGCCATTGAGAAATGGCACACCTGCAAAGGGACGGAGCCGATCCACTCCACGAATCCCTGCTCGGAGTACGTGTTCCTGAACAACACGGCGTGCAATCTGGCCTCCTTGAACCTCATGAAGTTCAAGCGCGCCGACAGCGTGTTTGATGTCGAGCGCTTCCGCGCCGCCGTCCGCATCTTCATCACGGCCCAGGAGATCATCGTCGACAACGCCAGCTATCCCACGAAGGACATTGCGGAGAATTCCCATATCTTCCGCACCCTTGGTTTGGGCTACGCCAACCTCGGCTCTTTGATCATGAGCTACGGTTTCGCTTATGATTCAAACGAGGGTCGCGCCCTCGCCGGGGCGATCACCGCGATCATGACCGGCCAAGCCTACGAGCAATCCGCCGAAACCGCCCGCATCATGGGCGCTTTCAAGGGCTATCGCGACGCCCGTTGCGCCCATGTGCGGAAACCCGCCACGCCCGACAACGTGGCCTCCATGCTCGGTGTCATTGAGCAGCACCGCGCCGCCGTGGAGCAAATCCAGCCCAGTCGCGAATTCAATTACCTCAAGGACCAGGCCCGCCAATGCTGGGACGAGGCCTTGGAACGCGGCCGCCAAAACGGCTACCGCAACGCCCAAGTCACCGTGCTGGCCCCCACGGGCACCATCGCCTTCCTCATGGATTGCGACACCACGGGCGTGGAACCGGACATTGCCTTGGTCAAGTATAAGCTGCTGGCCGGCGGTGGCACGCTCAAGATCGTCAACCGCACCGTGCCGGAAGCGTTGCAACGCCTCGGCTACACCCCGGCCGAGATCAAAAAGATCGAAGCCCATGTGGCCGAATACGACACCATTGAAGACGTCGTCGTCGATGGCCGCACGGTTCCCAGCGGCTTGCAGGCCCGGCATTTGGACGTGTTCGATTGCGCGTTCAAGGCCTACCGGGGGCAGCGCAGCATCGGCTACCGCGCGCACTTGCAAATGATGGGGGCCGCCCAGCCGTTTATCAGCGGGGCCATTTCCAAGACTGTCAACCTGCCGAACGATTGCTCCGTGGCGGACATCCGGGACGCTTACGTCCAAGCGTGGAAGATGGGTCTGAAATGCGTCGCGATCTATCGCGACGGTTCCAAGCGCTCCCAGCCTCTCAATACCAAGAAAACGAATGAGGGTTCGGCGGAAGCCGTGGCCGCGGCCGTGGCCGCCGCCGCCGCCGAAGTCGCCGCCGCGGCCGCCGCGGAGCTCGCCGCGCTCCAAGCCAAGGTCGCCGAGCTGTCCACCGAAGTCGCGCGCTTGCAGAAGCAGTCGGTGCAACCCCTGCGCCGGCGTCTGCCCCAAACCCGCGCCGCGGTCACCCACAAATTCGACATCGCCGGGCATGAGGGTTACCTCACGGTCGGTTTGTTCGAGAACGGGTTGCCGGGCGAATTATTCGTCACCATGGCCAAGGAAGGTTCCACCATCGGTGGCCTCATGGATAGCGTGGGCACGCTCACGAGCATGGCCCTCCAATACGGCGTGCCGTTGGATGCCCTCGTCAAGAAGTTCGCCCACCAGCGCTTCGAGCCCTCCGGTTTCACGAAGGATCCCGAAGTCCGCCACGCCTCCTCCATCACCGATTACGTGTTCCGTTGGATGGCCTTCCAGTTCATCCCTGAATACCGGCAGGAGCACGGTTTGGCCGTGCCCCCGCAGGGCGAGCTGCCCATTCCTGGCCTGCAGGACGCGATGAAGAAGGCCTTGAACCGGCCGGTGACGGATCTGCCGCTCGCCGAGGACACCAAGCTCATCACGGCCAAGTCCGTGCCCGGCAACGGTAATGGTAATGGTAACGGCAATGGCCACGGGCCCGCGGCAGGCAATGGTAATGGCAATGGGAACGGGAATGGCCACGGTCACAGCCCCGCCCCGTTGGGCGCCAGCATCATCAGCCTGTCCGTGAGTCACTTCCAATTGGACGCCCCGACGTGCCATCAATGCGGGCATGTGACCGTGCGGAACGGCGCGTGTTACAAATGCTTGAACTGCGGCGAGAGCCTCGGTTGCAGCTGAGTTGCCTCCCTTCCTCCAAGCGGTCGCCACCGCGCACACCCCCGAGTCGCTCGCCGAGCGGCTCGCGGGGGTGCCGGGCCGGGTGCTCCTCCGCAGCGCCCTCTTCGACGGCGCCCAAGCCCGTTATTCGTTCTTCACGGCCCAGCCCTTCCTCACCTTCCGTTCCGCCGGTTCGCGCTGCGAAACCCGGGATGCCGCCGGCGTCGGCCAGGTTCAATTTGGCAATCCGTGGCACGCTTTGGACGCCCTCATGGCCCGGTATGAGCTGCTCGAGGAGTGGGATTATCCCTTTCCCCTCGGTGGTTGCTTTGGTTACTGGGGCTACGACCTGAAAAACTTCGTCGAGCCCCGCCTGCCCCGGCGCGCGATCAACGACTTGGAGCTGCCGGATTGCCATGTCGGCTTCTACGACAGCCTCGTGGTGTTCGATCACGAAGTCGGTCGGACCTGGCTCATCAGCACCGGTTTGGCGGCGGACGGTTCCCGGAGTGAAGTTTGGGCGGCCCAACGCCGGGAATTCTGGCTGGCCCACCTGGCTTCGGCCCCGGCGACCGCGCCGGTTCCCGCCCCTCCGCCCGCGGCCGCGGCGGTGGCCTGGTCCTCGAATTTAACGCGGGACGAGTTCGTGGCCCGCGTCGCCCGGGTGCAGGACTACATTCGGGCCGGCGATATTTATCAGGCCAATCTCGCCCAACGGCTGGCGGCCCCCTGCGCCCTGTCCGGCTGGGAATTCTACCGCCGGCTGGCGGCGGTGTCCCCGGCCCCTTTCTCCGCCTACCTCGAATGCGGGGAGTTCCAAATCGCCTCGTCCTCACCCGAGCTCTTCCTGCGGTTGCACGGCGCGGAAATCCGCACCCGCCCCATCAAAGGCACGCGGCCACGGTCGGGGGATGCGGCCCAGGACGCCGAACTGGCGCGGGAACTCCGCGCCAGCCCGAAGGAACTCGCGGAGTTGGTCATGATCACCGACCTGTTGCGGAACGACCTGGGCCGTGTTTGCGAGTACGGCAGCGTGGCCGTTCCCGAATTGGTGCGCTTGGAGCGCTACGCCCAGGTGCAGCATCTCGTTTCCACCATCACCGGCCGCCTGCGTCCGGAGATGACGCATTTCGCGGCGTTCGCCGCCTGTTTTCCGGGGGGCAGCATCACCGGCGCGCCGAAAATCCGCGCCATGGAAATCATCGATGAGTTGGAAACCGTCTCCCGCGGGCCCTACACCGGCGCGCTGGGTTACCTCGGTTTCAACCGGGACAGCCAGCTCTCCATCGCCATCCGCTCCGCGGTGCTGCGGGCGGGCACCGCGTGGTTTCACGTGGGCGCCGGCATCGTGGCCGATTCCGAACCCGCCGCGGAATACGCCGAGACCCTGGCGAAAGCCCGGGGCTTCACGGCGGCGTTGGCGGCCGGGCCGGCTTGAGCCGTTACCCTAAAAACGGCAATTGAAGCCCGAAAAGCGCCTTTGAAAAAGCGCCGTGAGACGTTTGCAATGCACGCAGCATCCGGGCAACCCGGAGGGTTGTTGGAAATTAGCCCGGCGTAACACGCCGGGTAACTGACCGTTTTATCCAAACCGCCCCGGATGGGGCGGGGGAAGGCGCACAAACGTCCATTGGGTAACGCCAACCGGTTCATACTTTGGCTGGCTGCACGGCGGCTGTTCCCCCGCCCCTGCCGGGGCGGTCGGACCTAATACCCAGTAATCTGGCGGTGGTACCGCCGGCTAATTTCCATAAACCCTCCGGGTTAAAGGCCTGGTGGCTGAGCCTGGTACACCATGAAAGCCAACTTGCTTCACCCTGAGGGTGAGGCTCACCCCACGGGCTCCGGACATCAAAGCCTCATCCGCAAACCCTTATCCTAAAGACACTTGCAGCATTATTGGAACGTTGGTTTGCGGGGCTGCTACAGATGGAAACGCCGTTTTTAGATTTACCCGACCACCCGCAGTACGCTCATGCCGCCGCTTTGCTTTTCCACGCGGATTTGCGTGGCGATGCGCTCTTTCAGCAGCTCCACGTGGGAGATCACGCCCACGGTTTTATGATCCTGGCGCAGGGTTTCCAGCGCGGCGATGGCGAGATCCAACGAATCGGCGTCGAGCGTGCCAAACCCTTCATCGATGAAGAGCGACTCGATGCGTACCTTGCGACCCGCGATGTCCGAGAGGCCGAGGGCGAGAGCGAGGCTGGCGAGGAAGGTTTCGCCGCCCGAGAGGCTGGCCATGGGGCGGCGGGTGCCGGCTTGGTGGAGGTCGGTGATTTCGAGTTCGAGCTCTTCGCCCTCGCGCCGGCGCAATTGGTAGCGGTCGTTGAGTCGCCGTAATTGCCGGTTGGCGTAGTGCAGGAGGACTTCCAGGGACACACTCTGCGCATACCTCCGAAAGGTCCGGCCATCGTGCGAACCGATCAGGGCCCGGAGTTGCTGCCACACCGCGATGCGGGGGCGCTCGGCGGCGAGGGCGGCCGCCTGCGTCGCGGCGGTGTGCCGGTGGCGGTCGTCCTGCGCGAGTTGGCTTTTCCCGGTGGCGAGGTCGTGGAGCAATTGGTCGTGGCGGGCTTGGAGTTCGGCCTGTTGCCGCTTGGTTTCCGCCGCCGCTTCGCCTTCGGGCGCGCCCGCCTGGCGCCAACCGGCCACGGCGGTGCCGGCGGCGCGTTGTTCGGCCCCGGCCTGTTGCTCGCGCTCGCGCAAGCGGTTTTCCACGGCTTCCCCGCGGGTGGCTTCCGCTGCCGGCAACCGGGCGGTTTTCACCGCCTCCAAACTCGCGAATTCCGACCCGACCAAGGCCTCGGCCAAGCGGATGGTTTGCGCCTTGAGGGCGTCCTGGGCGCGGAGGGCGTCGGCTTGCCGGTTGGCCAGGGTGGCGGCCGCGGCGGCCAGCCGTTGGCGGACACTTTGCCAATCCGCGTCGGCCGCCGCGAAGGTGGCCCAGCGGGGTGGGGGAGGCGCGCCGGTGGTGCCGGCTTCGGAGGCACCCTCCGAGCCCGCGGGTTCGGCGTCCAAACCGGCTTGTCGTTCGCGCCAGCCATTCACCTCGGCTTCGCGGCGGGCCAATTCCTCCGTGGCGGTCGTGTGTTCACGCCGGGCGTCGTCCGCCACTTTCGCCTGGAGGGTGTAAGCGTTCGCGGTTTGCTTCAACGCGGCGAGCAGCGCCTCCTCGCCCCCGGGGGCGGGCGGGGGCAGTTTGAACTCAGCCAACTTCGCCGCCGCCTCGTGCACGACGCGCTCGTGCTCGGCACGGACTTGCGCCAGGCGTTCCCCGGCACCCGCCAACTCCCGTTCGAGCCGGGCGGATTCGGCGACCTCGGCTTCGGCCTGGCGGCATTGCTTTTTGGCCTCGGCCACGGCGGCTTCCTGGGCTTTGAAGGGCAGGCCGGGGGGCGTGCCGGCGGCGAACGGATGTTCGGTGGCGCCGCACAACGGGCACGGCGCGCCCGCTTGCAACCCCGCGCGGTGGGTTTCCAGGCTGGCGATGAGCCGGGCTTGGCGGAGTTGCTCCTCCCCGGCGGCGAGGAGGACGGCGTCCCGGAGGCGCAGGGCTTCCGCGAGGGCGGAGCGGTGACCGGCCAGGGCCCGCCAATGGGCCAGGAGCGTGGTGAAATCCGCCGGGGAGAGCTCCGGGGCGGCCTCCGGGGGCAGCAGCGCCGGATCGCGGCCAATCTGCGCCAACAGGCCGCGGAACTGGGTCCATTCCCGGGTGGACTGGCGGTGGCTGTTTTGCCGATGGGTGAGCCGGGTGCTCAGTTCGGGCAGCGCCGCGGGCAAAGCGGCTTCGGCCGCGTGTTCGGCCAGCCAGGCCTCGGCCCGGGTCTGGCGTTCGGCGGCGAGGCGGATGCGCTCCCCCGCCGCGGCCCGGCCGGCTTCGGCCGCGGTCCGGGCCTCCGCCACCCATTGCCGCAGGCCGGCGCGGCAGGCGGCCACGGCGACTACGGCGGCGGCTTGTTCGCGGGTGGCGCGGCCGAGTTCGGTCCGGGCCGTGTCCGCCGCCGTTTGCGCGGCGTCGAGCCGGGCCAGGTGTTCCTGAAAGGGTTGGGTGAGCCGGTGCCGGGCCAGCCGGGCGAAATCCGCGGCGGCGGACTGCCGTTCGCGGGCCAGCGCCGCCAGTTGATCCCGCGCCCGCGCTTCCGCCGCCAGGGCGGTGGCGAGATTGGCCGCCTGGTTCAGGCGTTCGTTGGCGGCTTGCAATCTCGCCTTGGCTTCCGCGAGGGCGGCTTCGGCGACGGGCAGGTCCGCGAGCAGCCGGGCGCGTTGCTCGGGGGGCAGCAGGGGAATCGCCTGGAGCGCGGATTCCCGGGCGCGCCAATCTTGGTCCCGGCGGTTGGCCTCGGTGTGCGCCAGAGTGCTCAACTCCGAATAAATCGCGGTGCCGGTCAGGCTCTCCAGCAGGGCCGCCCGGTCGTCCGCCTTGGCTTTGAGAAACTGCGCGAAATCCCCCTGCGCCAAAAGCGCGGAGCGCACGAACCGCTCATAGTTCAGCCCGATCAATTGCTCGATCACCCGGTCGGCTTCGGTGACGCTTTGCGCCAGCGTGGCGCCCTGGGCGTCATACACGTAGCGTTTCGCGGGTTGCAAATTGCCGTCGGCCTTCCCGCGCGCCCGGCGCAACTGCCACTCCGCGCGGAAGATGCCGGCCGGCACTTCGAATTCCACCTCCGCCAGGCATTCCCCGCAATG
>CAIYZC010000727.1 GCA_903930565.1 uncultured Pedosphaera sp. | reverse complement strand
TTCGCGCCCGAAGCCAAATGGGCTTGGGTCCCCACTGGCGAGCCCGCCGCCTCTAACTTTTCGTCCCCGAAAGCGGCCGTTCGCAAGGCACGCCACTCGGCTCCGACGGTTCCCGGGCCAGGGCTGCGCGCCAGCGTTGTGGAGTGCTGAAGGAAGTTCCGCTGTGGAGCGGACGGGCGGCGGCCGGTAACCCTGGTGCCCGGAGCGGGGGAGGGCGTCATCACGGAGCGCACCCGACAATCCACGGTTCGCCCAGTGCCCGCGGCGGTGTGGCGGTCGGAGGACCGGCTCCGCGGCGCGACGCACGGAGCCCGCGAGCCCGCGCGCGACCCATTAAAATGCTGGCAAATCGGAAGCCTTGGTGTCATATTTAATTTGGGTTGCAAAACCGCTCCCGTTTTGAACCCCCGGCCAGGCACCTTGGCCGCGGAAAATTCACCCTCCCCTCCACCACCCAGTCCCGGGGGATGCGATTATTGCCATGACCAATTCATCGCTTGAGAAATTTCAACCCGTCCCGGCGGCCCTGCAATCCGCGATCGAAGCCCGTGGTCTCGAGATTTTTGCCCTCATGCAGGGCGCCTCGCCCGGGGTGTTCAGCTACCGGAACGTTTCCGGCCGACTCATGGACTGGTCGATGCGCAATGAGAATTTGAAGGTGCAGTTGTTCCGGTTCGTGGATGTGCTCCCCTGCCTGACTTCACCCAAGGAAATCGCCCGCCATGCCCAGGAATACCTCGGGGACGGCGCCGCCGGCCTGCCCGCCTGGGCGGAATGGGGCGTCAAATGGTCGCCTCGGTTGCCGTGGTTGACGGCCTGGGCGTCCCGCCTGGGTGTCCACCAGATGGCGCGCACCTTCATCCTCGCGCCCAACGGTGCCGCCGCCGTGCCCGGCCTGAAGGCCATGCGCCGCACCCCCTTGGCGTTCACCGTGGATATCCTGGGTGAAACCGTGGTGAGCGAACGCGAGGCGGACGAGTACCAGGCCCGGTACCTCGAACTCATCGAGAGTCTGGCCCGCGAAGCCGGCCACTGGCCGGAGGCGCCGCAAATCGACCGGGACGACCAAGGCCCTTTGCCCCGGGTGAACATCTCGGTGAAACTGTCCGCGCTCACCGCCCAGATTCATGCGACCGATCCCGAGGGGGCCATGCGGCAAATCGCCGGCCGGTTGCGCCCGCTCCTGCTGGCGGCCCGGGAGCGCGGCGTCTTCATCAATTTCGACATGGAAAGTTCCGGGTTGAAGGAATTGACCCTCGCCCTCTTCATGCAGCTCCTCGACGAACCGGCGATGCGCGATTATCCGCATGTCGGCCTCGCGTTCCAAGCCTATCTCCGGGAATCCCCGGCGGACTTGGAACGATTGATTGCCTGGAGTCGGACGCGTTCCCAGCGCATCACCATTCGCCTGATCAAAGGGGCCTATTGGGATTGGGAAACCGTGATCGCGGCGCAGCGGGGTTGGCCGGTCCCTGTTTTTCAGCGCAAGGTGGATACCGATGCCAATTACGAACGGCTCGCGCGCCGGCTCCTGGAAAATGAGCAATTCATCAATTGCGCCTTCGCCTCCCACAGCGTGCGCAGTCTGGCGGCGGTCATGGTCATGGCGGATGAACTGAAGCTGCCGCGGCGTCGCTATGAGTTTCAAATGCTGCATGGCATGGCCGAGCCCATCAAAGGCGCCCTCGTCCAAATGGGCTATCGCGTGCGCGATTACTGCCCCATTGGCGAAGTCCTCCCGGGCATGGGTTACCTCGTGCGCCGGTTGCTGGAAAACACCTCCAATGAAGGCTTCTTGCGGGCCACTTTTGCCGACCACGTCGCGCCCCGCGAACTCTTGCGGGACCCGGCCGCCGCGCCGGCCGCCCCCCCGCCGGCCCCTCCTTCCCCCCCGACCGCCAACCTCGGAAAACCCATGGATGAAGTTATTTTCAACAACGAACCCCTCACGGATTTCGCCCTCGCCGAAAACCGCGAACGGATGCGCGCCGCGCTGGTCAAAGTCCGTGCTGGTTTGGGCGGCAAGTTTCCCCTCGTGATCGGCGGGCGGGAGTGTTGGACAGACCGGGAATGGGTCTCCCGCAATCCCGCCAACCCCAAGGAGGTCATCGGCCGCGTGGCCATGGGCGGCCGCGCGGAGGCGGATGCGGCGGTGGCCGCCGGGTTGGCCGCCTTCCCGGATTGGCGCCGGCAAAGTGTCGCCACCCGGGCGGCGGTGCTCGAGCGCACCGCGGAACTCCTGCGCCAGGAGCGCTTCGAAATCTGCGCCCTGGAGGTGTTTGAAACCGGCAAGCCTTGGATCGAGAGCGACGCCGACGTGGCGGAGGCGATCGATTTTTGCTATTACTATGCCGGGGAAATGCGTCGGATCGCGTCGTCCCGCTACGTGGTGCCCGGCGAGACCAGCCTGCATCAATACTCGGCCCGCGGCCTCTCCTTGGTCATCGCTCCGTGGAACTTCCCCTTGGCGATCCTCTGCGGCATGGTCACGGCCGCGATGGTCGCGGGCAACGCGGTGATCATGAAACCGGCGGAACAATCCTCGGTGGTGGCGGCGAAGTTCATGGACCTGTTGCAGCGCGCCGGCACACCTCCCGGCGTCGTTAATTTCCTGCCTGGACCGGGCGAGGACGTCGGGGCCTATCTGGTGGACCATCCCCGGGTGGATTTGATCGCCTTCACCGGTTCGCGCGAAGTGGGCTTGAAGATTTATGAAGCCGCCGGTCGCACCCGCCCGGGCCAGCGGCAATTGAAGCGCGTGGTTTGCGAGATGGGCGGCAAGAATGCCCTGATCATCGACAGTGACGCCGACTTGGACGAGGCGGTCCCCGCCGCCTTGTATTCCGCCTTCGGATTCCAAGGCCAAAAATGCTCCGCGCTTTCGCGTTTGATCGTCCTCCAAGAGAATTACGACCGCGTCGTGGAGCGCCTCGTTGAAGCCGCCAAAAACTGGACGGTGGGGCTGCCGGAAGATCCCGCGAGCCAGTTGGGTCCCGTCATCGACGAAGCCGCGTTCCAACGGATCAGTAAGTATCTGGAATTGGGAAAACAGGAAGGGCAATTGGCCTTCCAAGGAACCATTCCCGCCGGGGACGGCTACTTCGTCCCCCCGACGATTTTCAAAAACATCGCGCCGCAATCGCGCCTCGCGCAAGAGGAGATTTTCGGCCCGGTGCTCTGCGTGCTCAAGGCGGCCAATTTGGACGAGGCCTTGGCCTGGGCCAATGGCACGGAGTACGCCCTCACCGGCGGGTTGTTCTCCCGGAGCCCCGCTAATATTGAACGCGTGAAAGCCGAGTTCGAAGTGGGCAATCTCTACATCAACCGCGGCATCACCGGCGCCCTCGTGGCCCGGCACCCCTTCGGTGGCTTCAAAATGTCCGGCGGCGGCACCAAAGCCGGCGGCCGCGACTACCTCCAAAACTTTTTGATCCCCCGCGTCGTCACCGAAAACAACCTGCGCCGCGGCTTCGCCCCCGAAGAAAAGCCCTGAACGCCGGGGGCAACAAGGCGGGGAATGAAGGCCATTATTGGACATGATTCACACGATTTGCCTGATTCCGAAGAGAACGAAAGGGACAGCAAGTCGCCACTCAAAAGCGCAAAGGGCGCAAACGGCGAGCCCGAACGGTTGACCATCCGAAGTTAAACCGCGAACAATCACCTTGCCCTGAATGGGGCGGCTGGCAGTGTCGCTGCACGGCCCAAAGGGTCGTCAGAAAATTGCCGGCTACGGTCCACCCGCCTGCGTAACCGCGTGCCCGGTACCAGGACCAACGGGAATCGGAGGACCCTGAGGGGTATGGAGTGCGGCGGCGAGGAACGCGAAGACGCCGCTTTCGGCCGCCGCCACGGGACCCGGTCCATCCATCCTCCCGCCGCGCCGGTCGTGGGCGAGACTTGGATTTTTGGGCCCGCCACTTCATGCGTTGCTTCCGCCCGGGGCGCTTGGACTATGGGGCACCGCCCGGTGAGAATCATGTCCGTTACCACGGCCCAAAGGGTCGTCAGAGAATAGCCCGGGGCTGAGGTCCGCCGACCGATGCCCCGGGTATCGATTCCCTTTTCGCGCAGCGCCCTGAAAGCGGCGGGAGAGTGATGCGCGTTGCCGTGGCAACCGTCGAGCTGGTCAGGGAGCGCTTCCGGTGGAGCCCAAGGCGGCGGGAACACCGTCTCCGGATGGGTAGCGCTCGCCGCCAAGCGCCTCGAGGTGGCTTCGAACCCATTTCCAGCCTCGGTCGAGTCAATTGCCCCCAAGGATTGGTTTCCCAAAAGCTGGCCGTGAATTCTGCTTCACCCAAACCGATTCACGCTTGGGCCAAGGCTTGCAGACCCAGATGCAGGATGGTGTTAGTTCGGTAGCTGGCAAGGCGCTTCTGAACCGCATTCAGGTCTGACTTCAACTCCGCCTTTAGCGCTCGCGCGCGATCCGCCATCACTGATTGCCAAGAAATGTTTTCGTTCAGCAACCGGTTTAGTTTGTCCAGCTCCACGATCGACTTGCCGGTTTCCCCGGCGAGTGCGAGCGCGTAAGCAACTGATTGTTGTGTATAAGGATCGGCCGTCTTATTCAGGGATGCCGCGGCGTCGGCAAAGCCTTTGGGCGACTCAGCCCGGTGGAGGAACGGTAAAGCTTCGGTCTTTAATAGGTGTGCGAGACGCGTTGCCAAATCTGGGTCGAACATATTCCAAGTATGGCATCCGCCCCCCAGCCGCCAACCAATGTTCAAGGCAATACAGTCAGCGGGAACAAACATGGGTTGCAGGAACACGGCGGCATAGAACTCCTTCGAATCAAAACCTGATCCGTCGAAGCATACGCCCCGTAATGTGTGGGTTATTGGTTTAAGCAGCAGCAATTTGCCAGTTGCTGCCAGGCCTGGCAGGTCCTTGATCAATGATTTGCCGACGCGTTCGAATTCTTTGGTGGTCATGGAAGGATGGGGGGGGCGGCACGAGTCGCAAAGAGCAGGACCATGCTGGGACGCCATATGGCGTCAATTAATTGAAGTTGCTCACGGGGCTGGCTCCTGCGTCAGCCATTTAGTGGGCCGGATTTCGGCGGAACCTGCACCGTCCGGTCCGTCGCGCTCCCAGGTGCTTTCATAGGGTTCGGGCTCTCCACGGTCGATCACCGCTGGATCATGGTCCGAGCGATAAACGCGCCAGGCTTTGAGGGAAAGCGAACAGCGTCGCACAAATTGCGGCATCGGCCATCGCGCGCGGTTCCAGGCCTCGGCCTGACCGATGATGGGCCATTCTCCGCGGATCAGTCCAAGATCACCAACCCGACCGACCCCAATCGTCACACCCGGCTTGAGCCGTGCCACCTCGCTCAACGTTGGCACGGCCAACCGGTGGGGGCCGAAGAAGTAGCATAGGAGGACCCTGCCCTTGGTGGTGGTTCTGGCCACCAAACCAACGCCAGATCCGCCCTTTCGCAGCGGAACGGCAAATAAGGTGCCTTCGCGATCGGGTAATTTCATGGATTGTGTCCTGGCTAATCGGCTGCGAGCACCTCACATGGATCTGGGGCACCATACGGCGCCAGTCTTCAAGGTGGTGATATCGGAAAAAAGGGCGGCCTTTTTCAAGGCCGCCCCGTGCTTGTCGATCCGGTCTGCCGGCCGGTTTACTTCAATTCTTCGTTCGTGGAGACGTTCACGATCTTGAACGTTTCCGCGTGCAGGGCGGGATCGCCGCGGAAGCTGAGTTTGCCGAAATAACGCTTCTCCATCTCGATGAGGTGCTTCTCGTCCTCGTTGCGCAAGCGATCCACCACGCTGGGATGGACGACAATGCGCAGTTGGAAGTCGGACTCGTCGCGGGAGCGTTTCTTGAGGATTTCGCTCAGCTTGCGCTGGATTTCCACGCTCATGGTCAGGGCGCTCTTCACCTTGCCGCGGCCCTTGCAATACGGGCATTCCTCATACACCGCCGCATGGACGCTCTCGGAGTGGCGCTGGCGCGTCATTTCCATGAGGCCGAGCGCGGAGATGGGCAGGATGTGCGTCTTGGCTTTGTCGCGGCGCAGGCCGTCCTTCACGCGCTGATAGACCGCCTGCCGGTCGCGCGGGTGCTTCATGTCGATGAAGTCCAGCACGATCAGGCCGCCCATGTTGCGCAGGCGCAGTTGGCGGCAGATTTCGTCCGCCGCTTCCAGGTTGACCTTGAGGATCGCGGTTTCCTGGTCCTTGCCGCCCTTGTGGCGGCCGGTGTTCACGTCAATCGCCACGAGGGCTTCCGTCTCATCCACGACGATGTAGGCGCCGCTCTTGAGATGAACCGTGCGGGAGAAAGCGTTCTCCAACTGGCGGCTGATGTTGAAGCGGTCGAAGATGGGCTGCGACTCGGAGTAGAGCTTCACCTTGTCGGCGGAGCGCTTGGAGATTTTGGAGATCATCTCCCGCATGCGGTCATACGCCTTCTGGCTGTCCACGACAATCCGTTCGACGTCCTCGGTGAGGAAGTCCCGGACAGTGCGCTCAATGAGGTCCGGCTCTTGGAAGACGCACGTGGCGGCGTTCTGGGTCTTGATGCGCTCTTGAATCTGGCGCCATTCCTCCAGCAGGAGGGCCAGATCGCGGACGAAGTAACGGACCTGCTGGCCTTCGCCCACCGTCCGCATGATGACCCCCATGCCGTCGGGGATTTCGAGGGTGCGGAGAATCTTTTTAAGCCGCTGGCGTTCCTGCTGGTTCTCGATCTTGCGCGAAATGCCGCTTTGATCGGAGTTCGGCAGGAGCACGAGGTAACGGCCGGGCAGCACCACGTTGGTGGTGACGCGCGGACCCTTCGTGCCGATCGGCCCCTTGGTCACCTGCACGATGATGTCGCTGCCGGGCGGATACAGGCGCGGGATGTCCTTTTGGGTGATCCGGGGTTTTTCCCGGCGCTTGGTCTCGCGCTCCACGATTTCGACGCCGCTGTCGAAGCTGCTCGGCACGATATCCCAATAATGCAGGAAGGCGTTTTTCTCGAACCCGATGTCCACGAACGCGGCCTTGAGGCCGTCTTCCAAATTGCGGACGCGGCCCTTGAAGATGCTGCCCACGAGGCGCTCCTCGGTCGTGCGCTCAATCGTGAACTCTTCCAGTTTGCCCTCTTCCAGGACGCCGACGCGGGTTTCGAGCGACTCCGCGTTGATGACGACTTCCTTGTGGGATTTCTGAACCGGCTTGAGCAACCGCTGGACCTTTTTGAGGACATTGGCGGCCGCCATGCGGATGGTCTCGACAATCCCTTGCGGGCGGTCGGGCACCTTCACCGGCTCGAATTCCTTTTCCTCGGGTTCGGCCACTTCCACGGGGGTGGAGGCCTCCTCGGCGCCGTCCGCGTGCGGTTCGCGGAAATCGTGCTCGCCCGCGGCGTCCGCGGGGTCGCCCACGGGGGCGTCCACGGTCTCCGGGGGGAGCCCGGCGGCAACATTCTCCGCGCGGTTGATTTCCTGCGCATGGCGCGCTTGGTCGAACAATTTGTCCTGCGGGGCGCTGTCGCCGACGATCTCGGCGCGGGCTTCATTGGCGGCGCGGTCGTCGCGCTTGGGTTCGGCGGTGAGTCCCCGGGCCGGGCGGAAGCGCATGCCACCGCGGCGGCGCCGGGAGAAGTTACGGTCACTCATACGGACTAATAAGCCTTTCGATAAATGTGGATATTCTGCAACAAGCCGATCGCGATCAACGAGCCGAGCACTGAGGATCCGCCATAGCTGAGCAGCGGCAGTGGCACGCCCGTCACGGGCATGATGCGAATATTCATTCCAATGTTGATGAAGACATGGCTGAAGAGGAGGGTGACCACCCCGACCGCCAACAATTTTCCCAGACGATCGCGCGCCTGGCCCGCGATTCTGATTCCAGTGAACAGAATCACGGCGTAGAGCGCGAGGACGGTCACGCTCCCGATGAATCCCTTTTCCTCGGCAATCACGGAAAAGATGAAATCATTATGCTTGCTGGCCTGGGGCAAAAACCCCAGGCCGTTTTGCCGGCCCTGCCGCCAGCCTTTCCCCAACAACCCTCCCGAACCCACCGCGATCAACGATTGCCGCACGTTGAGCGAGGCGTTGAACTGTTTTTCGCGCAGCCTTTGGCGCTCGGCCGGGGAAACTTCCCGGCCCGCGTAGGTGGCGTAATCCAACCCAAAATACACCAGCAACCGGCTTTTCTGGTAGTCGTGAATATGCACGACCTGCCAGCGCTGCGGCGCAAAAAGCAAATCCCCCAGTATCAACACCGTGGCCAGGCCTCCGACCGTGAACAGCCGGCGCAGATACGCCGCCGGCGCGCCGGCGGCGTACAGCATGGCCAGTCCCGTGGGGAGCAGGACCAACCCCGAGCCCAGGTCCGGCTCCTTCATGATCAGCACAAACGGCAGCACCATCAGCCCCAAAGCGGTCCAAAAGATTTTCGGCTGCCGCAGTTCATCCATGGGCCGGCTCAGGTAATGCGCCATCGCCAGGATGAACGCGAGTTTGGCGAATTCCGAGGGCTGTAACTGAATCCCCCCAAACTCAATCCATCGGCCCGCCCCATGGTGCGAAGACCCCAGCCCGGGAATGAGCACCGCCACCAAGGTGAGAATCGACCCCCAGTAAATCACCACCGACCACCGGGACAACACGTGATATTCGATCACGCACGCCCCCGCGGCCGCCACCAACCCGAGCGCGAACCAAATGATTTGGCGGAAATAGGTCTGCCGGTGCCAGGCCAGGTGCGTGCCGAGCTCCGACCCCGCCGTCGCGCTGTAGACAAACGCCACGCTGATCACGATCAGGGCCAGCACGGCCGCCAACTGCAGGAGGTCGAACCTCGACTGCTTCTCCTTGGGGGTGGGGGAGAGCATCATGGCAGTTGGGCGAGGACGCCCATTTTCGGGCCGGCCTTGCGTTCCTTCTGCGCTTCGCGTTCCCGCAGCGCTTGGTAAATCTGCCGGGCCACCGGGGCGCAGGTCAGCCCGCCGGAAGCGCCGCTTTCCACCGTCACCACCACCGCGTACCGCGGGTTTTCATAAGGCGCGAACGAGACGAACCACGTGAGCTGCGCCCCCTTGGCGATATGGCCGTTTTTCTCGACCTGCGCCGTGCCGGTCTTGCCCCCGATGCGGAACCCCGGGATGCGGCAGGCGTGGCCCGTGCCGCGTTCATCCTCCACGTCATGGACCATGGCTTCCCGCACCCAATCGAGGCTGCGTTTGCTCACCCCCAAGTTGTCCCGCACCACGCCTTCGGGAAAAACCTGGGAGGGCTGTTCCGCGCCGTAGGCCTGGATGCGCGTCACCAGGCGGGGGGCGAACACCCGGCCGCCGTTGGCCACCGCCGCGGTCATCACCGCCATTTGCAGCGGGGTCACGTCGATGGGGCCTTGCCCAATGCTGAGGTTGGCGGTCGTGCTGTCCGACCAGCCGCTGGTGATATCCGCCGCGGTGGGGAAGATGCCCTTGGTTTCCTGGCCGGGCAGCAAACCGGACTTTTCCCCCAGATGCAGCCGCCGCCCCAGTTCGACGATGCGCGGCAAAACGCCCTTTTTCAGCCCTTGCTCGATGAAATACGAATTGGACGAGAGGGCCAGGGCGCGGTCGAGGTCGTAGGGGCCGGGCGGCGCGGTGTCTTTGATCCGGCGGTGTCCAACCATGGCGAACCCGGGGCTTTGAAACGTGTCGCGCGGATTCAACGTGCCCGCTTCCAACCCGGCCAACGCGACCACAATTTTGAAAATGGAACCGGGCGGATAGTTTTCATACGTCGCGCGGTTCAATTGGGGCCGGGAATTGGTGTCGCCGAACCGCTCCCATTCCTTGGCCGCCGCCGCCGTGTCCAGGCCCTGCACGAACATATTCAGATTGTAGGCGGGCGCCGAGGCCATGGCCAGCACGTCCCCGTTCTGGGTGTCCAGGACCACCGCCGCGCCGCGGCCTTTCGGTTGGAGGGCCAGTTCCGTCGCGCGCTGAATATCCAGATCAATCGTCAGCGCCAGGCTGGCGCCCGGTTCCGAAGGCGCCCACACGGTCTCGCTTTGGCGGTATCCTTGGTTGTTCACGAGCACCGATTTCGCGCCCGCGACGCCCCGCAGTTCCTTGTCGAATTGCAGTTCCAATCCCGCCTTGCCCGCGTAGTCATCCAACCGGTAGCTGTACTCGGCCAACTCGCCGTCCGTCGCGATCTCGTTGCGCGTCACGTAACCCAGCAGGTGCGCCGCCAGGGAGCCGTGGGGGTAATAGCGCAGGGACTGCACATCCAGTTCCAACCCGGGCGTGTGCATGGATTGCTCCTCGAACCGGGCCACATTCGTGGCGCTCAATTGGCGCACGACTGGCAGCGGCAGCGCGCGGGCCTCGGAGTAACGGCGTTCAAACACCTTTTCCGTAAAGGGGATCGTCTCTTGCAGCCGCACTCCCAGGTTGGCGACGATTTGGCTGCTCACCTGGTAGCGGGTCACCCGGTGCAGGTCGTTGACCATCGCGTCCGAGACTTGGAATTCCTTGCGCTCCGCCGGCGTCAGTTTCCGCCCGAGCTGCTTGGCCGCCTCCGCCGCGCGCCGCGCCAATTCGGTGCGCGTCTGCCGCAGCGCCGCGAGAAAGGCGGCGTCAAACTTCGGGCTCAGGTCCTCCAGGTAGAGGTCCACGTTGTAATTCGGCCGGTTCTCGGCCAGCAACCGCCCTTCGCGGTCCACAATGGCGCCGCGCAGCGCGGGAATGCGCACCGTGCGTTGCGCCTGGATGTCGAGCTTTTGCTGGTAATATTCCGAGGAGACCAACTGCACCCACCACAACCCGCCCAGCAGGATCGCCAGACCGATGGCCGTCACCGTCGCCAGGAGGCGCAGGTGCGGGTCGTCTTTTTTAAGTTGGTCCAGGATGAGCATGGTTTAACGGCCGCGGCGAATTTGGCGGTCGTAGCGGAAGGTGCTCGGCTTCACCGGCCGGTAAACGAGCAAATGGTCCAAGCCGTCGAAGAGCAGGAAACCGGCGGGGGTGAGCAACGCCCCGCTGGCGGTCATCACCAGCCATTGCCAGGCGAACCCCCAGCCGAGCTGCGGGGCTTCCTTGAGCGTGAGCAGCAAAATGACCGTCGCCAGCGGCACAAACCCGCTGGCCGCCAGCCCGAGCACCCACCGCGCGAAAATTTGCTCGCGGAGAATGAGGCCGCGGCGGAGATAAATTAGGAAACCGGCGAGGAACAGCGGCAAAATGGTGATCCCCAGCGGATTGGCGGACAGGGAGTCAAACCACAGCCCGCCCAGCACCGCCAGCAGCGTGATCGTGACGATGCTGGAGCTCAGCGCGGCGTATACCATCAGGCTGGGCAAGAGGTCGATCTGCACCCCGAGCCAGTGCCGGCTGCCATCAAACGCGGCCTCCAGGAAAACCGCGATGAACGCGGTCAGCAAAATCAGGATGGGACTCAGCGCGTTCATGGCAGGAGCACCCACACTTCCTCCAAGGCGTTCAAGTCCACCCCCAGCTTCACGCGGGTTTCGCTGGTCTGACCGAAATCCACCGCCTGCGGATCCTCCGCCACCCGGCCGATGAATATCCCTGCGGGGAAGACCCCGCCCGACCCGCTCGTGCGGACCATCAAACCCGGCTTCAACGCCGTATTGCCTGCCAGATGGCTGAGCCGCACCAAAGTCTGGTTGATCGGGCTCGCGGAGCCGCTGATGACCCCCAATTCGTGCGTCCCCTCGATCGCGGCCGACACCTTGCAGGCGGGATCGCTGATCAGCACCACTTGGGAGCGCACCAAGCCCACGGATTTGATCCGGCCCACCAACCCGGATTCGCACACCACCGGCAGGTCCTCCCGCACGCCTTGCAGACTGCCCAGATCGATCGAGACGGTTTGCCACCAATTCGCGGGATCGCGGGCCACCACCCGGGCCAGCCGCAGGCGGTCGCGCCACAGCGTGGCGCGCTGCCAATTGAAGTGGGCGCGGAGTTGTTCGTTCTCCGCGAAAATGGCCCCCGTTTGCTGCGCCTGCATCTGCAACACGGCGTTCGTGTGGCGCAGTTGTTCGTTTTGGCGGATGAGTTCCGCGCGGGAGGTCAGGGCCTGGCCCGCGTCGCGGGTGAGTTGGCTCGCGGTGCGGCCGAGGCCGAAGAGGGGGAGGAAAAGACTGCCGACGGCCAGCTTCAGCCGGTCGGCCATGGGCCGGGGCAGCAGCAGCACCAGCAACAACACCAGCATCCCCACCGCGGCGAGGGCTTTATAGTGCGCCTTGTTAAGCATGTCTCACCCGGCCAAGCTCCGGGCGAACGCGGTTAGACCTTGGAGCTGGATGAGACCTGCTTGAGAAATTGGAGTTCCTGCAGGACACGGCCCGTGCCTTCCGCCACCGCGCTGAGCGGATCGTCGGCGATATGCACGGGCAGGCCGGTTTCCTCGGCCACCAAACGGTCGATCCCCCGCAACAGCGCCCCGCCCCCGGCCATGACCAACCCGCGGTCCACCAAGTCGGCGGACAATTCGGGCGGGCACCGTTCCAAGGTGATGCGCACGGACTCCAAAATACTCGAAAGCGGCTCCTGCAGGGCCTCGCGAATCTCCTCCGAGCGAATGGTCAGGGTTTTCGGCAACCCCGCGCTCAGATCGCGGCCTTTGACCTCCATGGTCAATTCCTGCTCCAGCGGGAAGGCCGATCCGATCCGGATCTTGATCTCCTCCGCCGTGCGTTCGCCGATCATCAAGTTGTAGGCGCGCTTCATGTGGGCGACAATCGTTTCGTCGAACTCGTCCCCGCCCACCCGCAGACTCCGGCTGAAGACGATGCCCGCGAGGGAGATGATGGCGATTTCGCAGGTGCCCCCGCCGATGTCCACGATCATGTTCCCCGCCGGCTCATGCACCGGCAAACCCACCCCGATCGCCGAGGCCATCGGCTGCTCGATGAGATAAACCTCCCGCGCCCCCGCGTGCGTGGCCGAGTCCTTCACCGCCCGCTTCTCCACTTCCGTGATCCCCGAGGGCACGGCGACCACCACCCGCGGAGCAATCAGCTTGCGGTGGTGGACCTTCTGGATGAAATGGCGGAGCATGGCCTCCGTGATCTCAAAATCGGCGATTACCCCGTCCTTCATCGGGCGGATGGCCACAATGTTCCCGGGCGTGCGCCCGAGCATCCGTTTGGCCTCCTCCCCGACCGCCAGCACCGTCGTTGTTCCCGCCTGAATCGCCACCACCGAAGGCTCGCGTAGCACGATCCCCCGGTCCCGCACGTAAACGAGCGAGTTGGCGGTTCCCAAGTCAATTCCAATGTCGTTGGAAAATAGACTTTTAAATTGTGCAAACATGAAATGTGCCTAACAAGCGGCAAAGTAGGGGGGCACGCTCCCACCGTCAAGCTATATTAGCAGGCGGCGCGCCAATTTTTGCGGGCCCGTGGGCATTCTCCATCCCCAGGGTCCGACGCCCGAGGCCACGCCTTCGCAACCGACCGCGCGCCAGCGTCTCGGAGTGCGGTGTGAGCAACGCGAAGCACCGCTTTCAATCGCGTTCGTGAGGGAAAGGGCTTCCCGTTGGCACCCGGCCCGGATCCCGCAGCCCCGGCTGCTCCCGCACCCGCCCGCGCCCCCTTTCGGAGGCCGGGCGGGTCGAAGCCGCACCGCATTCCCAGTCGCTCAACCGATCTTCGAGAGCAGGAACGGCAGCAAATCCGCGATCTTGATCCGCGTCTGCGTCATCGCGTCGCGCTCGCGCAGCGTGACCGTGTCCAGCAATTCCGGTTTCTCGCCCAAAGTGTCGAAATCAATCGTCACCCCGTACGGTGTCCCCGCCTCGTCCTGCCGGCGGTAACGGCGGCCGATGGCCCCCGTTTCGTCGTAAAACACCGCCATGTGCGGCCGCAACGTATCGCGCAAGGCCATCGCCTTTTGCACCAATTCCGGCTTGTTTTTCAACAGCGGGAAAATGCCCACCTTCACCGGCGCCACCCGCGGATGGAACCGCAACACCACCCGCGTCTCCGCCTTGCCCTTTTCGTCCGTCACCGTCTCCTCGGCATACGCGTTCGCCAACAGGGCCAGAATCAGGCGGTCCACGCCCGCGCTGGGTTCGATCACGTGCGGAATGTACTGCCCCTTGGCCAGCCCCTCGACGCTCGCCTTGGCCGCCGCCGCGGCTTCATCGGCCGCCACCCCGGACTTCGTCAGGTAATTGTAGCGGGCTTGGTAATAGCGGTCGCCGAGCTCCTGCCGCTTGGCCGGTTCCAGCTTGCCCCACGCCACGCGAAGCTCTTCGTCAAACACCGTCATGGGCTTGCCCGAGGCGCGTTCGTGCTGGCTCAAGTCGAAATCGCTCCGGGCGGCGATGCCTTCGAGTTCCTCGCCCATCAATTCGCCCTGCGCGTCCCGCTTGCTGAAGGGGAACTTGAACAAAATATCAACGCAGGCGCGGGCGTAGTGCGCCAGCTCCGCCGGCTTTTGCCAATACTCCACGAGCGTGTGGCGGGGCACCCCGATGCCTTCGTAGAAGCGGATGCGTTCCTCGACCCAATATTTGTGCCACATCTGCCAACCCCAGTTCGCTTGCGGCGCGCCCGGATGCCCCTCGCCCGGCTTGGCCACCGAGCCGGCAATGGCTTCCACCACCTCGTCGGGCTTGATGAAGAACTCCAGCTCCATTTGTTCAAACTCGCGCGAGCGGAAGGTGAAATTGCGCGGCGTGACCTCGTTGCGGAAGGCTTTCCCCACCTGGGCGATGCCAAAGGGCACCGTCTGGCGGGAGGTGTCCAGCACGTTCTTGAACTGCGCGAAAATCGCCTGCGCCGTCTCCGGCCGCAGGTAGGCGATGCTGTCTTCAGACTCCACCGGCCCCACGTAGGTCTTGAACATCAGGTTGAACGGCCGCGCTTCCGTCAATTCCACCCAAGTCTCCGGGTGGAAATCAATGGAGTCCACCACCGGCTCGGTGGTTTCCCCGAGAATTTCCACTTCCGTTTGGTTGACCCGCCGCGGATCCTGAAAATGCATCGCGTAATACTCGCGCGCGCGCCGGCGCGCGGTGTCCACGTGTTCGCCCTTGGGCAGAATCACGCGGATCGGGTGCTCGGTCGTCCAGCCGCCCTTTTCCGAACGGGCTCCGGCCCAACGGAAAATCGTTCCCGTTTGCTCCTCGACCTGGTCGGCCCGCACGCGCTTCTTCGTGAGCGGGCATTCCCGCATCATGTCCGCGAACGTGGCCACGTGTCCCGAGGCCTTCCAAATGTTCGGGTGCATGATGATGGTGGCTTCCAAGCCGACCACGTCATCGCGCATCCGCGTCATCGAGCGCCACCACAATTCCTTCACGTTCCGCTTGAGCTCCGCGCCCAGCGGACCGTAATCCCAAAAGCCGTTGATGCCCCCGTAGATGTCGGAGGATTGGAAGATCAAACCCTTTCGCTTGCACAGCGAAACGAGTTTTTCCATTGCTTCGTTTACTTTTGGTTCGGCCATAGGGGGCATACTTTTGGGAAATCGGGCCCGCAATGTCAAGCGCGGGACGGAGCCGATTTGGCGTCCGGGGGGGCTCCGATCTCCCCCGGCTTCCGCCCCCTTGGTAGCGGGGGATCCCGGCCGCCCAGTCCGTGAAGCGGCCCGCTTTCTCCGCTCGCCAGCCCCGATGGGGTGCCTCCAAGCACCCCGGAATTGCCGGCCTGAACCCTCCGCTTCCCGCTTGGCTGGCGGACTTCCTCCGCGCATTTTGATCAGCCCCGAAGGGCCTGCGCCCGTGTGGGGCGGCTTGGCGGGACCGTCCAGGCTGAACTTCGGAGGTGCGGAGCGGCACGGCCGGGAACTTGGGGGCAAAATGGCCCGTTGGGGCCGCAATTCGCAAAGCAAGGATGAAATATTTCCAGCGTAAAAAATTTCCTATTGACTCCCGTGTGGCACAATGCCAAAATGCTTTCAGTAAGTGAGCAAAATTCCAGTCGGATCGTCGTGGCCGCCTTTTTTGTGCGTCCAAGGGCTTTCCGCGGTCGGACCCAAATTGATTTGGAGGATCGCTGCCGATGGGATGCCCGAAAGGTCGCAATCGCCCCCCCGGTGCTGCTTGGATGCCTCGGTTTCGCCGCCATGGACTGGTTTTCCCGCCCCCTGTGGTGGCGGGTTATGACAAGTGGAACCTGAGACTCGGTTGACAGCTTATAACATTGGAGAATATGAGTAATTATAAATCCAGCGCAACTTCCCTTCTTCGTCCCGCGGCCAGGCTTGCCAAGGCATGCTTGTGGCTGACTCTAATTTGGTTGGCCATGCCGGGGCGCACGGGCGCCGCCACGGTTTGGAATGGCCCTGCCGTCACTCGCAGCAACGCGAACGAGCCGGACCCAATCACGCCGCGCGTCGCGCTGACGCGCGGGGGCAGTCAGGGGCTTTACAACGCCTTAAAGGAGTCTGGGTTTGCCCACTTTTCCAGCCCGCTCGACACCGAGTGGGCGGATGGTACAGCCGCTAATTTCGCATCGCTCACTTTCACCGACTGGAATACTTGGGCCAAAAATTTCCATGGCGGTCCGCCGGGAACGGTCGGCGTCAACGCCGTCCTCCATCTTATTACCGACGACATTTACATCAACATCACTTTTACGAGTTGGGGATCGTTCGGCCCCTACTCCTACCAACGGTCCACCCCGTCGGCCGCCAACAATCCCCCTTCGGTCGCGCTTACGAGTCCGACCAATGGCACCATCCTGGCCGCCCCGGCCAACGTGCTGATCCAAGCCTCGGCCGCGGACAGCGATGGCTCGGTAACCAACGTACAATTCCTGGTCGGCACGACCGTTTTGACCAACGTGGCCGCGGCTCCATTTTCCGCGACCGCGAAAAACCTCGCTGCCGGCAACTACACCCTTACCGCCATCGCCTCGGACAACGGCGGCGCCAAGGCCACGAATTCGGTGAACCTCAGCGTGGTCACCCCGGTGCCCCTCAATCTCAGTTCTCTGGGGCTAACCGCACCGGCAAATTTTCGTTTTACCTATCCGGCCAATGTGGGGCTCCGGTATGTCGTGCAACGTTCCACGAATCTCAACTCAACCAATTGGAGCACGCTCGCGACGAATCTGGCCGGTGCCAGTTCCGTGGTTTTCACGGACTCGAACGCCCCGGCCAGTCCCGGTTTTTACCGAGTGGGCCGATTGCCGAACCCTTGATCGACCCGTGCTCAAGAGTCCGTCACTTTGGCTGCGGTAGGATTGCCGCCCAACCCTGGATTCAGCGGCCGGTGCGGTATCCGGGCGGCCTGGGGCAGGGTGCCGGCGGCCAGCGCGCGCCGGACCCGAAGGAGGCCGCGGAGGTCGGCCAGGGCGGTGCGGAGGATGTTGACCCGGCTGTCGGGATCGTCCGTCCAGCGGACGGGCAGGTCGTGGAGCCGGTAGCCGAGCTTTTCCGCGAGGATCAGCAGTTCGGTGTCGAAAAACCAACCCGGATCCTCCACCCACGGCAGTAGGGCTTGGGCGGCTGTGCGCGTGATAGCTTTGAACCCGCACTGGGCGTCGGAAAAGCGGGTGTGGCAGACCAGTTTCACCAGCCGGTTGTAGCTGCGCGAGATAAACTCGCGCTTGAAACCACGGGTGGTGCGGGCGCCGGGGGCCAGCCGGGAACCGGTGGCCAAATCTGCCTCCCCGTGCAGCAAGGGGGCAATCAAGGCGGGCAAACAATCCAGATCGGTCGAAAGGTCCACGTCCATATACGCCAAGATTTCCGCCTCGGCCGCCAACCAAGCCTGCTTGAGGGCGCGGCCCCGGCCTTTTAGTTCCAAGTGGAGCACCCGCACATTGGGAAATTCCTCCGCCAATTGACGGGCGATCGCCAAGGTGCCGTCCGTGGAGGCGTTGTTGGCAATGAGCACCTCGGCGGCAACGGGGAGGCGCGTTTGCAAAAACTCTACCACCCGCCGCACACTGGTGGCCAGCTCCCGCTCCTCGTTGTAAACCGGAATGGTGACTTGTAGTTGGGTCATGGCAGATTCTGATTGGTGGGGGCGGCGGCGGCGATTCGCCGGCCGCCCGGGACGGTGAGGAGCCCCAGCACCACCAAATAATCGCGTACAACCCAAACCAGAGCGAGTGTGAGGACGAGCGCAAGCAGCGGCCGCGGGACAGGTTCGAGGTGAAACAGGTACGGCAGATAAGTGAACGCCGAAGCAAATTGGATCAAGACGGCCACCCCCCACCGCTTGGGGTGGTAAAAGGCGTACACGAGGGACAACAGATCGGCGGAAAAAAAGTAGCGCTCGTGCATGGCCGGGAGGCAGTAAGGCATGATAAGCGCGGAAAGCAAGGCGGAATGCACCAGAAAGGCCGCCGGCGCCCCGCGCACGGCGGCGGGGCGGCGCTCCCACCACCACATGCCGAGCACGAGGTAGCCACCAGCGGCGGCGGCCAGCGCCCAGCCCACCGGCTCCATCAGGTCCGACCAACCTCCCGGCACCCATTGGTAAAAATTGGTCGCCCCGAGCGTGAGGCCGGGGATGCTTCGTTGGCGGGTATTGTTGAACAAAGCCAGCATGACGGGCCGGCCGAGCAGCAGCGCGGGCACGCCGGTGAGCAGGTAAACGGCGGGCGCAACGGGCGCCCATTTCCACGGCACCCGGCCCGTGATCAGCAGGCCGGCGACGAACGGCGCCAGGAAAACTCCCTGTGGTTTCAGGGCGCAGGCCAGCCCAAAGGCCGCCACGACGCCGAGGGGACGCTCCGCCAAGGCGCCGGCCACGACGCCCAGCAGCGCGGCGGAATAAAGCACGTCGCACTGGCCCCACAGCGCCCCGTTCATCACCACCGTTGGCAGGCCGAGGGCCAGGGCCGCGGCGAACAGGGCGATCCACGGTTCCCGCCAGCGGGCCAAAACCAGGCGGTAAATCAGCCCGGCTGCCACGTAATCACCCGCAATGGAGAGCACCTTGATGGCGACCAACTTCGGCAAGGGCAGGTAGGTTGCGAACGTGAGTCCGTAAAGGTACAGGATCGAGTAGTCAGAGAAGTCGTAGCGCAAAGCGCGCCAACCGCCGTGGGTTTGGATGAAATCATACCACGGACTGAGAAAGCCCACAAAATCCCCACTGCGAAAGTCCAGGCACAACCAGCGGCAGGCCAGTGAAGCGGCAATCACCCAGCCCAGTCCGGCGTAAAAAGCCAACGATTTCATGGTCCATTGCCGGCTGCGGGTGGAAGCGCGTAGAAGAGGAGGGCGGGGCCCTGATGTTTTACCTGTTGGATCTGAATCCGCATCCCATCCCTGGCCAGTTGTGCCCGCCGGTGAAAACACCCCTCGGAGCGCCGGCGTCCCGCCGGCTGGCCCTCCCGCAAGGTGGCCCGCCCACTTCTCGCCGATAGCACCCCTAAACCTTCGACATTTTCCCGCTCGGTGGTGCGCCTCCGCGCGGACGAACACCGGTGAAAATATCCACCCTCGCCCTGGGTACGGCACGCCCCGCCGACGCGGGGCAAGTCTCCGACTGGCCGTATCCGGCCAGATCCTGTAGGCCACGACGCCAGCTTAAGGGAACACCCAAAACGATCGGTGGTCCGGGGAACTGGGGGGCGGAGCCCCCCGGATACGGCAGGCCGGAGGCCTACCCCACCGGGGAGGCGCTCCCGTAAACATTCCCGTTGCACAAAGCGGTGCATCCCCCGGCAATTATTGTGCCGTTGCGCTCTTCGAATCCTGAAAATCATGAAACCTGGTCCAAGCTCCGGTTTGTCGCGTCCGGAATCCGTGGCGCGACATCCCCTCCTGCCATTTCTGCGGTGCCATCCGGCGGCAAGGTTCGATAAATCGCGTAAAATCCGAAAACCAGCACCGCGCCAAATGCAGCCAGTGCGATATTTGGCGGCAGGCCGACGGCGGTGCCCAAATTGGGTCCAAACTGCCCAGTGATAAAGAGCGGCCAATTGACATCGACCAGGGGATTGACGCTCGAATAGTAATTCTGGCACGCGTCCGTGACGTTCGCCACGCCGGTGACCGCTATGGAATAGGCCGCCAATGGCCAAGCCAGGAGTGGCACCCGCTGCAAGCCGATGGCCAGGGGCAAGGCAAGAAGCGGAAGCATCGGGGCGAGGTAGCGCGGGCCAAAGGTTGGCCCCGCCGGCCAATCCCAAACCCGTCCCGAAATCACAATGAGCTGCAGTAACGGCGCTGCGTAGGCCAACCAGAACAGCTTCGGGGATTGGCGGAGAAGGCGGGGATAGCCGAAAATGGCCAGCCCCAGACAAGGACTCCAAAAGAGCAAGCCCCGTTGCGAACTGAAAAGGAGTTGATAGGCCGTCTGCGCGTCCGGCCAGCGAATGGCGTACAGGCCCTTCTTCATCTCCGGAAAAGTGGACTGGTAACTGTACGGCAGCTGGAAGGGATCGCCGATGGTCATCCAACTGTACAGGGGGATCATTAATAGCGGAGGAATGGCGGATAAAACAGCCCGAATTGTTGGCCGCAAACCAGCCGAACTCAGAAAATAAATCCCGAGCGCCAGCACCATTAGTCCGGAGGTGTACTCGCTTGCGAGCGCCCAGCCGAGGCAAAAACCAAACAAGGCAGACAATTTCGCTGCCGCCAGCGGCGGAGCGCTGTTGCCTTCGGGGTCAAAGGCCAAGGCGGCCCAAAGAGCCACGCAGAGCACTCCTATCACCAGCGAATGAGAATGCATCACGGTGGCGTAGACCCAGGGCATCCCGCCAAGCATCAACGCGGTAACGGTGAGAAAGGCCGTGCGCGGCCCCACCCGCCGCGCCAGCGCGGTGCATAACAGCGCCGAACCCATTGCGAGTACCATGGCGGCAGAAGTGGCACAACCCAGCCAACTGGCGGCGAGCAATCGCGGCTTCTCAGTTGCACCGCTGGCTCCGGCCAGCGCCCACCCACATGCAAACCCTGGGAAAGCAGCCACCACCATACCGGGGGCCTTGTCGCTGAACAGTCGGCCCTTAGCTCGTGCCGTATCTGGTGTGATCAGAATGCTGTGGTCAATTGCCACCTGGTGGTGAGCGCATACTTCATAAAGCAGGCACAAACGAGAGGCCGCCGTGGGCGACTCCCACCACTTCTGATGGCCGTAAACAAATAGTGCCACAAAGTATGTCGCAATCGCGACCAATTGGCCTCGGGAAATGGCGTTGGGCATTTTTAGTCTCGTCGTTCTTGGGCGGTGTATATTGAGTTCATTTGCTAAGCTTGGATGTCATCCCATTCGTTCTCGCTGGAGAAGGAAAACATAGAGGTGAACAAATCTACTCCAGAGCGGAAAAATTACGCTGTTTGTGGTGGAGGATGAAAAAGCATCTGAAAATGACAGTTGGCTCGCCCGCGTAATTGTGGAACTGCCGATGCAGCATAACCCCGATGGAAGCCACGGCGCAAACGAATATACAACTCGAACTTCCCTGCCGAGGATGACCACATCCGAGGGGGCGGAACTTGGTCCAATGGGAGTTGAACTGGGATGACCATTCTGTAAATTGAACGAGTGACTCAAAGTGCATGACACCCAGCCGGGCCCTGCGGGGAAGGTTTGCCGTGATATGCAAAAGCCTTAGCCCAAGCTGGAACTCCTTGCCTCCGAAGCTCTTGGTGCAATCGGCTTGGAGAAATATATTCCGGCGTAACTGCCAATCAAGAGAAAAAGCAATATCAAATTGGATATTGCACGAGCTGACTTCCCAGAAATATGAATTGCTTCAGTAAGAGAACCCAGACAGGGGCATTCACCTTGGTACCCAATTATGGTCAAACCAATTTTGTAAATGGCAAACACTGTGGACAACCAAGCCAGGAGTAAGAGTTTGGCATCCGGCTTGCTTCCGAAAGCGCAATAAGATGCGATTAACAATTCGCAAATCCCGGTGGACCAGAAAACATGGCGGAACGAAATTAGCAGAAGAGGATCGGATTTGTCCAACACAGGATTGTGTCCACTGGAACTTGCTACCTTAGCGATCCCGACACAAAAGACCAACCATGTCGCAATTCGCAAAAAGTGTTTGGTAAGGTTTGGTTTCACCACCACTAAGTAGTTTTACTGACCATCCAACGCCACTTTACCTTGACTAATGGCATGCAGGGGAAATGAAGTAGAAATGAATGGCAAACCGAAATATTGTATCTGACCTATGAAATCGATTGTTGTGCCCGAATCCGGCCGAAGGAGAACCGCTTGAGCTGTAACTGAACGCATACAATTAATTGTTTGAACAAGAGGCAGCGGCTTAGGCATATCGGTGATTAGATTTTTAAGGATGTGGGTAGGTTGTTGGTTGCTTCATACGCATTAAGTGCGGGAAACTTGCAATGTTAGTTGAAAGCCCGGTGCCCGAATCCGACACCGGGAACGATGATTGCACCAAGTTAACCAGACCAAGGCTGCGGCAATCAGCCGCCGGCGAAGGCCGGTGGGCTTAGTCTGGAGAGCCTCCCGAACAGTAATTTCCGTTGGCTGTTCTCTGCTGCACATTGTTAGTGCATGAATCGGATTCTGGCAACTGATCACACCACGCGATTGTAATAGTGAATGTGCAGGCAAAAGGTGGATAATTATAGCAGGCGTCACCTGAGCCGCTTTCCCCGTAAGGAAGGGTATTACATTGGTTTATGTCCACCCCACCTGAATACGAGACTCCGTCCACCGGTGGTGAAGCCGCGCAGTTCTGGGTCTGCTGGCCAGATAGGGAACTGGTGCAAGCCTGACAAATGGTTTCCGTGCATGCGTAGAGCCGCTGAAGAATGAGGGCCAAGGCAAGGCATAAGGTTATATGTTTGAGTTTCATAAGTTTTGGAGTTTTTGATTTCATTGCTTTATGGACGCTCTCCGCCGGTAATGAATGGCCAACGGAAAAACTGTCGCCGCAGCGAAGCAGGCGAATACTGCCAGCGAGCGCCATCTGGCCATTGCTGGATCTTCTTGGACATTCCGAATTCCAGCTGAGTGTATGCCTTTGGCGTCGATGACTGTCTTTAAACCCGAGGAACTGTAGATATTTGTATAATGAACTTCCGAGCCGATGAATTGTGCAGGTCTGAAAAAGTCACTGTCCAAATCTTGGCTCGCGATAGTGACCGTTACGAGTTCATTTTCCTTGATTGGTTGTAATCCGCTCCAATCCTTGAATAACGCAAGGTGCGTCATCAGACGCGGGAAGCCACCTAGGCCTGTAGGGGGTTGCGGATATTCGTAAAGGACTTGGCGCACCGGAGCTTCGCCCCGATGCCAGAATAGACTTAATTTCCATGGGAGGTGGTTGGAAAGTTGAATGCTACCGTACATGCTGACTCCTTGTTCGGTCAATGCTTCAAATTCATTATGCGTCCAGACGACCGTTTCCGGTCTCAGGGTTCCTACCCCCATGCGTACGAAGTGGTCCGCTACAGTGCGAGAGGCCTCACTTGAAATGCTGACTTGGTCCTTTTCCTTTGGTTTCATGGAATCATTGGACGTGGCGGGAAGCGACAACCCGGTTGGAGAGACAATGTAGAAATTAGTACCGTAGCGACCCTCGATATGCCAAGGAACAAGGGTGTCGTTTCTAAGATAAAACCCCTCTTTTCCGATCGCGCCTTCAAACGTTTGCAAAACTTCGAGGTTGTTGGATCCAATTTTTGACAATAAATTTGCGGGAAGCCTGTGGCGGATGGTACGCGTGGTAGCTTTGAAGTGCTCAATGTCCGGCGGATTGGAAATCATTTTTTTATAAAAGGCCAAGTAGTCGAACTCTCCACTGCTGTTGGTTTGCGCTTGGACAGGCACAGCGGCCAAGGCAAGCGAGGCGATGACAAATAAGCGCCAAACGGTCTGAGGAAGTGTGCGTGCCGCCAGCGCCCGCTGAAACCACGACTGTCGGACGAGCAAGCCCTGATCGTTCGCGGGTATTTGATTCATGTTCAGGTTGTTCGTCATTTCGGTTGTTAGTCTGCCCGATGTTGGAGCGAATTAAAAGCTAAATGAGCAACCAATCTGGGACAAGTTCACCCCAAGAAAAGTCCAGCGTTAGGTTTTGAATATCGTTTGCGGTGCTCCATTCGGTTCTGCAATACATATTTGACAAACTGGTAAAAAGTTTGCTAACCAGGACTTGCGTTGTGGCGGCACTGGCAAACCGCCGCAGCATTTGGCGCTTAGCGTCAACGAATCTTGTGCAAAATAGGGACATGAGATAAGGTCTGGAAACTGTCTGCTAATCTCGTGCCTCCCTTGGTTTGTGGGGAGGAGTTTGCGCGCCTTCTTTCGGCAAGGTTTGGTTCACGGCGTAAACGCCGAGCACGATTAGCGCGGCAAAGGCAAACAGTGAAAAATGGGGTGGAAGTCCTAGGGCGGTGAGCAGATTCGGACCCAGACGGGCGGCTTTGAAAGCCGGCCAATTTATGTCCAATAGTGGATTAATTGTCGTTTGATAGTTTACGCAGGCATCGGTGACGCACGCGATCACGGTCACGGCCACGGAATATCCCAGCAACGGAATCCCGAGCCAGGGCAGGCGACGCAAACCAAGGGCCAGAGGCAGCGCCAAGAGGGGGAGTATGGGGGCCAGATACCGGGGGCCAAAGGTCGGGCCTGCGGGCCAATCCCAAACGCGGCCGGAAATCACGATGATTTGCAGCAGCGGCCAGATGTAGGTTAACAGGAACAAGCGCGGGGATTCACGCATCAAACGCGGATACCCAAAGACAACCATAGCCAGACACGGGCTCCAAAACAGCAGACCACGTTGCGGACTAAAGAGCAGGTTGTACGCAGTCTCCAAATCCGGCCAACGAATGGCGTACAGGCCCTTTTTCATGTCAGGAAAACTGGATTGATAGCTGTACGGCAGGTGGAAGGGATCGCCAATGGTCAGCCAGCTGTATAACGGGATCAACAGCAGCGGGGGAATCGCCCACGCGGCCCCCCATAGCGCCCGCCGCCATCCGGCCGTCTGGAGGAAATATAATCCCATACCAATCACCACCAAGCCGGCGGTGTATTCGCTGGCCACGGCGTAACCCGTGCAGAAGCCGAACAGGGCGTCGCGCCGGGAGGTGTTTCGCTTTGATGTCAGGTGTCCGGGGATGGAAGGCGCTTCGAGCACTGCCCAAAGCGCGATGCATAGCAACCCCACCACCAGGGAATGGGAATGCATGACGGTGGCGTAAACCAGCGGCATGCCGCCGAGCAGTAGCGCGCAGACGGCCAGGAAAGCAGATCGTGAACCCACCCGCGGGGTGAGTGCGGCGCACAGGAGCGCACCACCGATGGCCAGCACCAGCCCCGCTGACGTGGCGCAGCCCAGCCAACTCGCCACCAGCAAACGCTCCCTGTCTTTTAGGCCGCAAGCCCCGGCGCCAAACCATCCGGCCGCGAACCCCGGCAAAGCCGCAACGGCCATTCCGGGCGCCTTGTCACTGTACAGGCGTCCGTTGAAGAGTGCGGTGTCAGGCGTGGATAGGATGCTGTCATTGACGGCCAACCGGCCATGGGCGCAAATTTCGTAGAGCAGGCAGAGCCGGGAGGCGGCTGTCGGCGACTGCCACCATTTTTGATGGCTGTAGGAAAAGACCAGCACAAAGAACAGGACGATTGGCGCTAAGCTGCGGTTGTGGAGCATTCGGAAGAAGGCGATTCTTTGGCTGAATACTCGGGCCAAGGTTATCCGGCGCTGAGCAATGACAAACGAAGCCAATAATTTAAGGGTTGATTGGGATTGTGCTTCAATATTAGGGGAAGGATCTAATAGCTTCGAGCACGACGGTGAACTATGTAAGCTGGCAGAAGCACTATGACGGAGCACAAGCCAAGAAAGGCCCAGCGCATCGGTGCGGAACGGTTCGGAGGCGCGAGTGCAGCCAGTTCCGCTTCGCGCTGGTATTGAACGATAGCGTTCAAATTGGTGGACATGGCGCGCAATTCTGCAAGGGTGGGGTATCGCAGCCCCATGGTAAAACCTACAACCGATAGTGGTAATGTGTAATCACTAACATGACTGCCGGTCGGTATATTTAATCTAAAATCGTTGGTGGTGGAACGTGGATGCGCAACATAGCTGAGAAAATGCCAATTCATGCAGGCGAGTGGTTCAGCCGCGGGCGATTCGACAAAGACTCGGCAGTCAACCGGAACCCAACCAAGACCGGCCACATGAATAGTGGCACTGGTAAAAGTCGTGCGAGTGCCGTCGCAGGCGGTCGCGCGAATTGTGGTCGGGTAATAATCTTCCTCCCCGGAACATTCGATTTCGTAGTGGACCTCGCAGCTCTCGGAAGGTCGCGCGTCCCCAATGAGGCGCCAGTGCGAGTGGACATCGTTTGTCGCCGGGGCCGCATGAAAATCGTGCAGCGACTCCAGCAGGTTCTGAAACCGGGAGCGTAGGAAACCTATGGGAAGGTCAAGTTCGGGTTCTGCGGGGGGGTAGACGAAGACATCCGAGTTGGCAACCGGCCCGTCCGCGCCGAGGCGGAAATTCTGCCTCAGGCTTTGGTCTGAGTTCCAGACCGCCACGGAATTGGAAACTACTTGGGAACCTGCGGGAATCAACGGTGTCTGCAACAAATAGTTCTCCACGCGCAGTTGATCCCCCACGGTCAACACGCTACCGCCGCGCATTTCCCTGCGAAATGCGGGCCGCTCTCCCCGGGCGATCTGATCGATTTGGTTTGTGATCGCACGGTGTAACCGCGGATCAAGGCCCGGCTGGTGGAGCTTGCTCGCGAGAGATCCGGTGAGGAAGAAGTAGTTGGAGCAAGTGTAGGCGCACTGGAACCAGTCATACTCTCCATTAATGGGTCGCAGACGAGCAAGCAACTCGCCCGATGGGCCGTCCCGGACCGGGCCGTCGGGCATTGCGGTCGCCACTGGAACAATAGTTTGCCCCATGAGTATCAGGATAAGACCTAGCTTCACGGCAACTGGAAGGGATTCGCGAATCTCGGACAATGCGAAATGTGTTGCAGTTTCCGGCTCCCCCTCAGAGCAAGGAGTAGCGGAAGGGGAGCCGCAACCAAAGGCCGGGAGGATTATTGGTTCCCCCCTCCGCCTCCGGCATTACACGCCGGTCCGGCGACATACAAGGGGGCGTAGTCGTAGGGGTCGTAACTGAAGCTGGAGGGGGGGCAATTTCCGGCGACACAAAGTCCGTTCCGCCACAGAAATACATTGATATTGGTGGTAGTACAGCTCTGATTATAATCGCCGGGTCCCCAACAGGCGGAATAGAAGTTGTTGGTGCTGACGCATTGCGGACACTTCGGTACGCTCCAGCCACCATATACGGTGACTGGATATTGATAACAACCCTGAGCATTCAGCGCTTTATAGGGATTGTTGAGCAAGAGCAACGAAGCGACGGAGGCGAGGGCAATGATTCGTGGATTCATGGTAGCATTGTATTAGTGATTGGATGACGACAAATCAAGGGGATCAGGTGCCAAGGGCAAGGCGGCAAGCCAAGGTTCAAAAAGCCGGTGCGGTGCAATTACCCGTGAGCGTGCCCAGCGGGACGGACGCCGTGTTGGTATATACACATCTGCATACCGGAGCGCCATAGATATCAGTTCCAACTAAGGTGCAGGTTCCGACAATTCCCGTCGCGTTCAGGCATTTGTAAGAAGGTGTTAAGGCGGTGCAAGGGGCATAATAGCCTAGGAAAATTGTATTGTAGCACTGGGCGCAAACTTGGTTCTGGGGCAGGGTAATGCTGGTGATGCAGGTTCCACTGCAACCAAATCGATTGGCGGCGCAGGTATCCACCCCGCCGAAGCCGGGTGCAATCGTGTCCACGGAAGCGCAGATCTGAAAGGTGTTGGTGGCTTTGACGGCTCCGAGGAGTGTTAGTGGAAGCGACCAATTAAGGCAGGCGATTATTGTCAAAACCGCGCTGAATTGGCGAAGCGCATTGGATTTGATGAAGGGTGATAATTTCATTGCGTTTTTCCGTTTATCGAACTCGAACCCGGTTTATTTTGTCGCGGTGTAGCCATACCCCTAATAGGGCCGGCAGTAGTAGTAGAGTGATGAGCAAAGCTTTGGCGAGCCTGGAGAGGGGCGGCTTAGGCGAGTTCAAATGCAAGGCTGGATGGGCCGGCATGCCGATGCGGCGAGCTTCGGTGTCTTGGAGCCATTCCCCGGTGTGCGTCTGATAGATATACGTCGTGCCATCGAGAACATGTTGGATCCAGCTTTCGGGCAGAAGTGTGGGGCGCAGATTCTTCGGCTGTTTCGCCAGGCTCACAGATGTGACATGAATGGAGAATTCACGTTCCGCTGCGGTGGCGCTGCTGCTTAACTTATGAGTCAATTTTGCATGCAAAGGGAAGGCCGCTTCCTGCAAGTTGGTGAATGAAGTCACAGTATAAACAGCGGTAGGTACCTCCACCGTAAGAAAGCGGTCGATGTCCCCGAGAACTTCGCGGTGCGCTAGGCCTTTGTGGCGCTCGTAGTAGAGCAAGCTCGAATCGGGCAGTTGGTCGGCTCGCTTTGTGAGACTGGTGAAGCCAATTTGCGAGGCGAACATTGGAGGCTGTCGGAGATATTCAATATTCCATTCATAGTGGGCCGCCGCCGGAAATCGGGGAGGGCAAAATGGAATCGGGAACATTTGGATTTGTCGGTTGGAAATGAGTGATGCAGTCGTAAGGAAGGCGGCGAATAGCATGCGCTCCGACTCTGTCGTCGCATCCAACAAGGCGAACGGGTTCGGTTCCAGCATGCCGGCAGTTTCCGCATTGCCCGAAGTGCGATCCAAAGTCATGGAATATCCCCGCCCGGCAACACAGGCGATTGTACTCCGGACGGAGAACGGAGTTTGCCAGTCGGTTTCGATACGCCAATCGGGGCCGCGGCGGGAGACTTCAAAGGAATTTGTTTGCTCCAAGGACTTGCCCAGTGCGCCTCTCACGATGGTTTCCTGGTATCCGCGAATCTGAAAGGTGTCCCATTCGGTCGTTGCGGCGTTCAAGCCTGGTGGTGCAATTAGCCAGCCAATCACGAGGCATTTCCGCCAGTGGTTCCGCTGAAGAGCAATTCCCTGGCAGACCATACCTCCCACGATGAAATATATGAGCAGGTACCAACTCAGCCGATTAGAGGTATTGGGGCTCAGGTGAAGCAAGTCTCCGAAGTACCCCAGACAGCTGCAGGGTCCATTGTAGCCCGTCGCCCACACTCCAACCTTAAAACAGAGCAGGATGCTGGCAAACCAAAGAATCCACCAAACTCCGGGAATTCCTTTGCGGCTTCTGAAGGCCATGTAGCAAGCCAGAATCTCCACTCCGGAAGTCATCAGCAGGAGATCGCGCCAACTGAAATAGGATAAGAGTGGTGCGGGCGCCCTTAAAAAGTCCCGCCCGCGGGCCACGGTCCAGATCTTAAAGATCGCGGTTAACACCAGGATGATCATCGAGGACCAGATGAAGAAGTGCCTGAACCAGTCGGAGGAACCACCTTGCGGCTGAGCCGGGCCTGCTGCTTCAATTGCATCAGCGCGGGTTGTGCTTATTTCTGTCAGCATGGTTGGCGTGGAGCTCATTGCTGAATGCACTTTGGCAGCTTAAGCAAGAGTGCAAAAGTGAAATGTGCAACCGTTTTGCGACATGAGCAACCTAATTGCGACAATTGGACTATGTAGTTGTACATAGTTAAGTTATCTCTAACCTTTCGGCTTGCTTGATGGCGGCTTCTTTGCCGCGTTCGCGACGCCGGTGCCGTTGCGTCATCACCGCCTGCAACGTCGCCAGGTCCGGATGCGCCACGAAATAGTAGTGCATCAACTCCACCACATCCCGCACGCTCAGCAACGGCTGCGCCGCGGCCGCCAACAAGCGCTCCTCCAACACAAAGAGCATCGCCAAGCCCACCAACGCCATATGGTGTTGCCACCCCAGCCACTTCCGCACTTGATAATCCCCCATGCCCACATGGCTTTTGGCGTCCCCGAAG
>CAIYZC010000726.1 GCA_903930565.1 uncultured Pedosphaera sp. | reverse complement strand
TTGGACGTCGTGCGGCGCTGTGAGGGGACCAAGGGCTTCAAAGTGGTGCGGCGGCGCTGGATTGTGGAGCGCACCTTCGCTTGGTTCATGAAATCGCGGCGGTTGGTGCGCGATTACGAAGTCCGCACCGACCACAGCGAAGCCATGGCCCGGCTGTGCATGATTCGGATCATGGTTCGCCGACTGGCGAAGGCAGTGTAAAGGCATTTTTAAAACACGCTCTTATACGTACGACTGGAACCACTACGGTGTCCCCAAGATTACCGAGGACACCACCACCCGCCCCGGCCACACCGACGTCATCGTCCGCTTCGAGGCGGTCTACACCGGCGGTGCCTGGTCCGCCTACACCGCAGTGCCTTCCGCTCCCATCGCCCCCACCGCCGGCCATGCCTTCACCAACCCCTCCCTCAACTTTGGCGGCGAGCACTTCGGCGTCGGTTACAGCGGCAGCCCCTCCGCGGTGAAATACAACTGGCTCTTGGATGGCGGCGGTGTCCTGACCGTTGGCCCGGCCGTCAATGTCGCCACCCCGATCTTTACGTACGTCCCTCCCGTCGTCGTGGTCGGCGTACCCCCGGCGCCCCCGCAGGTGCAGGCGGTCATCGTCCCGCCCCCACCCCCGGTCCTGCCCAGTCTGGAATTCGGCACCGCGGGTTGGGTCAAGGAAATCCGCACCACCAGCCACACCAACAGCGAGGTCAAACTGCGCAACCTCGTCTCCCCCGACGCCGCCTACCCGGGCCTCAAAGACTGGCGCAATGGGGAACCCGACGAAGTGGAGACGGAGTGGCAAATCCTCCAAATCGATTATGGTGCGGGCAACGGCGGGGCCAACGGCCAACTCGCCGGCGCGCCCCAGGCCTTGAACCAAGGCGACGATGTCGTCACCCGGCGCTACGAGTTCTACGCCTACGTGGGGCCCTTGGACCCCGAAACCGGCGAGGCGCTCGGTGCGAGCGTGGCCGCCGACGGCATCCACGGCACGGGCAGCTACAGCAACACGGTGGTGGTCGGCACGTTTCTGGGCACCCAGATGTCCGCCTTCAACAATGTCCTCCCCTTGGGATTGATCGACCATTTGCCCGACGGGCAGGTGAACCAACCTTACGCCCACCGGAGTGTGGTGATCGGCACGGACACCAATTGGACGGTGACCACGAGCGGCGCTTTGCCCGGCGGGATGGCTTTTGATCCGGGCACCGCGCAAGTCTATGGCACGCCCTGGACCAACGGCGTCTTCCAGTTCCATGTGGAAGCGTCCGGCACAAATGCCACCACGGTGGCCCGGACCTACGTGTTCTCCATTGCGGCAGCAGGCGTGGTGCTCCCGCCCCATTGCGACGTGGACACGCTGGCCGCGCCCCTGAAATCGGGCACGACCACCGGGGACGGGGTTTACAACGTGGGCGCCGTCGCCACGGTGGCCGCCACTCCCGCGGCGGGGTTTGTGTTCGTGAACTGGACGGAGAACGACCAAGTGGTGGGTGTGAATCCGAACTACACGTTCACGAACGCGCTCAACCAGGCGTTGGTGGCCAATTTCACGCCGGCAGTGGCCGGCGGGCCCCAAATCCTGACGCAGCCCGCCGGCCTGACCCTGAACCAGGGCCAGACCGCGACGTTCAACGTCATCGCGCAGGGGGCGGCGCCGTTGGCCTATCAGTGGCGGTGGCAGGGCACCGCCCTGGCGGGAGCCACGGGCCCCGGGCTCAGCTTGACGAACGTGCAAGGCACCAATGCCGGCGCATATACCGTCGTGGTGACCAACGCGCAGGGGGCGGTCACCAGCGCGGTGGCCACGCTGACGGTCCGCACGCCGCCCGCCATCACCAACCAGCCGATGAGTGTGAGCGTCGGGGCCGGAACTCCGGTCACCTTTACCGTGGGCGCCACGGGCACGCCGCCGCTCGGTTATCAATGGCGCTTCAACGGCACCAATCTCGCGGGGGCCACCGCCGCCGGCTACAGCCTGCCGGCCGCGCAGACCTTCAATGCGGGGGCCTATTCGGTGCAGGTGACCAACGCCCTCGGCACCAATGTGAGCGCCACCGCGACCCTTACCGTGACGGTCCCGCCCGTGCTGCTGCAAGCGGGCCGTGCGGGCGGGACTTGGACGGTTTCGTTCAACAGCCTCCCCGGCACCAATTACGTGGTGCAATTCTCTCCTGATCTGCGCGTCTGGACGACGTTAACCAATGTGACCGCGCCCGGCACCGTGGCCGGTTTCAGCGATGCGTTGACGAACCGCAGCCGGTTCTACCGGGTCAATCGACCGACCAACTGAGCGCGACGGTTCTCTTTTTTCGGAAGGATTCGTGTACTCCGCCCCAGCTGGGAGGCTGGGGCGGGGCTCTGAAGATGCGGAATTGCCCGAGCGGGATTACGACCAACTCTCGAACCGCCAGCCCGCAGGCAGACTCACTCCCGCGGCGGGTTGCCGCCGGGGGAAACATCACAAGCTACCCTGCGCATTGCCCCGGGAGGCTTCACCGAGCACGATTTCGAATTGGGTGGCGGAGCTCGCCAAGGGCACAGTTTTGGATTAATCTCGATCCATGCTGACTGAAGGCGAACTATTGAATTTGATGGCCGATTTGGAATCCGACCGCGTGGAGCGAACGGAATCTGTAAAAGACCTGGACAAGTTCTGCATTGCCGCCTGCGCGTTTGCGAACGATTTACCCCACCACCGCCAGAGTGGTTTTGTGCTAGTGGGGGTGGACAATCGCGGCCGGGCGGTTGGTTTGAGCGTCACGGACCAACATTTGCTGCAGTTGGGGGAGGTGCGAGCCAGCGGGCGGGTTCTGCCCATCCCCTCGGTCCAAGTTTACAAGATCCGCCTCTCCGATGGGTCGGGGGAAGTTGCCGTGCTGGAGGTGCACCCTTCCGACCTGCCCCCGGTCAGATTTAATGGCCAGGTCTGGATTCGGGTGGGACCCCGGCGCGCCCTCGCCTCGGAGACCGACGAGCGCCGCCTCATGGAGCGCCGCGTATCCCACGCGCGCACTTTTGACGCCCGTGCATGTCGCGGGGCCGGGCTCAAAGACCTGGCAATCGACCTCTTTCTTAACAATTACCGGCAGCAGGCCGTCTCCGAGGACATCATCCTAGCCAACCATCGGGAGTTGCGATTACAACTGGCGGCCCTCCGATTTTTCGACTTGCCTCAAGATTGCCCCACCCATGCGGGCATTCTGGTTTTTGCCAAAGATTCCCGCTACTGGCTCCCGGGCGCTTATCTGCAGTTTCTCCGAATCAATGGAACGCGGTTGCGCCCGGAAGAGGTCGCCTTGGAAAAGGAAATTCAAGGCGACCTGCTCTCGGTGCTCCGGGAACTCGATCTGCTGATCGACTCCCAACTCGGCGCCCGACCGGTCGCCCAGTCCACCCTGCGCGAACAAACCGTACACGATTATCCGCGCTTCGCCCTGCGCGAATTGTTGCTGAACGCGGTCATGCACCGTGATTATGAGGCCACAGCTCCGATTCGCATTTATTGGTTCTCCGACCGGATTGAAGTGCAAAACCCCGGCGCCCTCTACGGCGAAGCCTCACGGGAGAACTTTCCGCGGCAAAACGCGTATCGGAACCCGATTATCGCGGAGGCCATGAAGACGTTGGGGTTCGTGAATCGCTACGGCTCCGGGGTGCTCCGCGCACAAGACGCCCTGGCGGCCAACGGCAATCCTCCGGCCGTGTTTGCGTTCGAAGACACCTACTTCCTGGCCACTCTCAAAAGCCGTCCATGAAAACCATCACCTTTTTCAACAACAAGGGTGGCGTGGGCAAAACCTCGCTCGTCTATCATCTTAGTTGGATGTATGCGCTGCACGGCCTGAAGGTTTTGGCCGTGGACTTGGATCCCCAAGCGAACCTGACCGCCATGTTCCTCGAAGAGGAACACTTGGAGCGGCTCTGGCCGGAGGGCGAACACCCCGGGACGATTCTGGGGAGTTTGCGCCCCATGATCCGCGGCCTTGGCGATCTGGGAGTTCCGGTTTTGCATTCCGTCCCCGCGGCTTCTCCACTTTTCTCCTCGGGCATTTCGCTGCTCGTGGGCGATCTCGGCATTTCCGCGTTCGAGGACAAGTTGAGCACCAATTGGCCGCTTTGCAACGACAAGGACGAAAGCGCATTCCGGGTTATTTCGGCCTTTCACCGGCTGATTACCCGCGCTGCGGAGGCCGCCGCCGCAGAAATTGTCCTAGTAGACGTCGGCCCCAACCTGGGGGCCATCAACCGTGCGGCGTTGATCGCCACCGATCATGTCATCATCCCCCTGGCCCCGGACCTTTTCTCAATGCAGGGCTTGCGCAACCTGGGCCCCACCCTCCGCCGGTGGCGCGAAGAATGGAAGGAGCGGGTGCCGAAGAATCCCGCAGCCGATCTGGCACTTCCATCGGGGGCTATGGCGCCGGCGGGTTATGTGTTCATGCAACATTTTGCCAAGGACCGGCGGCCGGTGAAGGCGTTTGATCGTTGGATGCAAAAAATCCCCCGGGAATACCGGGTCTCCGTGCTGGACGAACCAGTGGGCGCGCCGGTTCAGGTTGATCAGGACCCACTGTGCCTCGCCACCCTGAAGCACTACCACAGCCTGATGCCCATGGCCATGCAAGCGCGGCGACCCATGTTCATGCTAAAATCGGCTGATGGGGCCATTGGGGCCCACATCTACGCCGTGCAAGAGTGCCGG
>CAIYZC010000725.1 GCA_903930565.1 uncultured Pedosphaera sp. | reverse complement strand
TCCGACGGGCAGCGCGTGGTGTTCGGAAAGGTAGGTGAGCAGCAGGTCGCCGAGTTGGGCCAGGGAGATGCTGTGTTGCCGGCCCAGCCGCGCGTAGAGCCAATCGGTGAGGCGTTGGAACTCGGCGAAGGGCGAACGTCCACCCCCCCAGAGCAGGGGCAGGCTCTCGACGAAATTGCCGCTGTTGCCGAGCAGATCCCAAAAGCGGGCGAACCGCCGCAATTGCTGCATCTCCGGGAAATCAATGAGTCGCGTGCGCAAAATCTCGTACGGCGGTTGCTCGCCGTAGACCATGCCCCACTCTTGATCGTGCCGGATGATCGGGGTCCCACGCAGGCGCTTGAGGATGCCAACCTGGATTTCTTGGGGGCGCAGCGCGATGAGGCGGTCGAATCCCGCGCCAAAGCTGGCGGCCGTTTCGCCCGGCAGCCCCACGATCAAATCCGCATGGACATGGACGCCGGTGTGGGCGCGGAGAAATTGGAGGTTGTCGGCGAGGCGGTCGTAATCCTGCCGGCGGCTGATCAGCCGGGCGACCTCGGGGTTGAAGGTTTGAATACCGACTTCGAACTGCAGGGCGCCGGCGGGGAAGCGGGCGATGATCTCGCGCAGAGCTTCGGGCAGCCGGTCCGGGATCATCTCGAAATGCGCGAACAATCCGGGTTCCCAACGGTCCAGAAAAAACTGGAGCAGGGCGCGGCTGGTGGCCAGGTTGAGATTGAAGGTGCGGTCCACGAACTTGAACTGACGCACCCCCCGCTCCAGCAACCGCGACAATTGCTCCAACAGCGGCTTCAAGGGGAACTGGCGGACCGGGACATCCAGCGACGACAGGCAGAACTCGCACGTGAACGGGCAGCCCCGGGAAGCCTCGACATAAATGATGCGGTGCGCCACGTCGTCCGCCGTGTAGAATTCGTATGGGGCCGCCAGTTCCTCCAACGGGGGCAAGGCCGCGGTGATGATTTTGGCCGCGGGCCGTTCGCCGCCCAGCAGCGTCGCGCAGAGTTGGGCGAACTGCCGGTCCGCCTCCCCGGTGATCACATAATCGGCGGTGCGCACAATGGGCTGCGCCAGACTCTCAAAACTCACTTCCGGGCCGCCGAGCACCACGATCAATTCGGGGCGGAGCCGCTTGAGGGTGGACACGACCTCGGTGCTGAGGGTGACGTTCCAGATATAAATCCCCAAGCCCACGATGCGCGGGTTCTCGGCCAGGATGGCTTCGACGATTTCCAACGCGCGTTGGTTGATGTCGAATTCCCGGATGACCGCACGGGGACGGAGTTCGCCCAGGTTGGCGTACAGGTAGCGGAGGCCGAAGGCGGCGTGGATGTATTTGGCGTTCAGGGTCGCCAGGACGATGTCCGCCATGATCTTGGCCTCAGGCCCGCTCGGGCCGCCAGTCGCGCAGGGCGGCGGCCAGGGCTTCGCCCACCGGGCGGATGCGCACGCCGGCGGCGGTGAGTTTGGTGGTGTCCAGCACGCAGTTGGAGCGCGGGGTTTTCGCCGCCACGCGGTAAAACTCCTCGTCGTTTTCCCAGAACTCAAACGCGCGGTCCGGGCGGAGCACGCGGGCGAGTTCGGTGACCCCCTGCCGGGTGGTCACGAAGCCGGGGTTGGTGACATTATACGTGCCGAAGGGGGCGCGGAGCCGCCACAGGTCCAGGCAGGCGGCCACGAAATCCGCGCGGTGCGAGATCGACTTGACGTTGTCGTAAACCTTCGCGTAGCGCTGGACCTTGCTCAGGTAGTTGCGCGCG
>CAIYZC010000724.1 GCA_903930565.1 uncultured Pedosphaera sp. | reverse complement strand
GCTGGAAAAGGTGCCCTTTTTGGCGTTGGCCTTCGGGTCGGCCGCCGCCACCTTTTATGTGCAACGCGCCGGCGGGGCGGTGTCCTCGCTGGGGAGTCTGAGTCTGGGCGCCCGGGTGGCCAACGCCTTGGTGGCCTATCCACGCTATGTGGGCAAGCTGTTTTGGCCGGTGGACTTGGCCGTGCTCTATCCGCACCCCGGCCATTGGCCGCCGCTCGCCGTGAGCGCGGCGGTGGTCTTTCTGGTGCTTGTGACCGCCGGGGTGGGGTGGCAATGGCGGCGGCGACCCTGGTTGCCCGTCGGGTGGTGCTGGTTTCTGGGCACCCTGGTGCCGGTGATCGGCTTGGTGCAGGTGGGCGTTCAATCCATGGCCGATCGCTATTTGTATGTCCCGTGCCTGGGGGTATGGTTGATGCTTTTCTGGAGCGCCCGTGAATGGGTGGCCCGCCGACCCGCCACGGGACGCATTCTGGCGGGGGTGGCGGGTGTGGCGCTGGTGGCCTGCGTGGTGCTGACCGAGCGGCAAATTCGGTTTTGGCGCAACAGTTTGGATTTATTCACCCATACGGTGGCCGTCACCCGCGACAACTATTTGGCCTACAACAATTTGGGCTACTTCTATGATCACGCGGGCAAGCTGGACGCGGCCTTGGAGAATTACCGCCGTTCCACGGCCATCAATCCCAACTATGATGAGGCGCAAAACAACCTCGGCTACGCCCTCGCCGAGCAGGGGCATTACGCCGAAGCGGTGCCGTATTACGAAGCCGCCTTGCGGATCAAGCCCAACCTGGCGGAAGCCCACAACAATCTCGGCAATGCCCTCGCTGATCTGGGGCGTCCGGCGGAAGCCATCGCCCACTATCAAGCCGCGTTGCGCGTGAAACCGGAGCACGCCGACGCCCACGCCAACTATGGCATCGCCCTCGCCATGCAGGGAAAGCTGGACGCAGCGGTGGCCGAATTGCGCGAGGCGGTGCGGCTCGATCCCCGCAAACCCAGCGGCCATAGCAACCTCGGCAACGCCCTCGCACTCCTGCACCAGGCGGACGCCGCCATCCGGGAGTACCAAGCCGCCTTGGAACTGGCCCCCGACGACGCCCGTTCCCATAACAACTTGGGTAACGTTTTGGCGGAGCAGGGCCGGTTGGAAGAAGCCGCGGGCCATTACGCCACCGCCCTCCGGGTCAAAGCCGACAATCCGGAAGCGGAATTCAATTACGCGGCGGTCCTGCTGCGCTTGAATAAGCGGGACGAAGCCGCCGCCCACTTGCGCGCCGTCCTGCGCCTGAACCCGGCGCACGCCGCGGCCCGGCAACAACTGGCCGCCCTCACCGGCGGCGTCCCTTGATACCGCCGGGCCCCGGCGTCACCACCAAAAGGTCGGGGCCCCGGGGTCGGTGCGCGGCATCATCTTGTCGAACTTGCGCCACTCGACGTGCCCGTCCACAAAACCGACGTTCCCGCCCGAGGGATAACGGCCGTTCAAGTGGGGGCTGAGATGCGGTTTCGGGTAGCCCCCGACCACCTCGGTATAGTTGTAACCCGCGGAGTACCGGGCGTTTGGCAAATTGTTGCCGTCCGCGGAGATCGTGGCGTCGGCCACCAGCGGCCGGTCCGAGACCGATTGGGGGCCCACGTGCACGCCGTTGATGGTCATTTCCGGCGGGCGCAGGGTGACGTTTTGGTTGGTGACATCCAGGGTGGGGGTGCCGCTCAGGCTCATGGCGTAGCCCAGGACATGAAACGCTCCGGGGGCGAAGGGCACCGGCCCGGTGCCGTAGAGGTTGAGATTGTCGCTGGGCAGGAACCGCACGGCCGTGCCCGGGCAATACAGCACGGGTTGGCCCGCCCCGGCCGCCTCAAACAAAGTGCCGTCCGCCCACAGCAAATCCCACACCCAGTTCCCTTCCCCCTCCACCGGCAGGTGGTCGCGGTTATCGCCCGCATACACAAACATGGCGATGTCGAACTGCTTCAGGTTGTTCAGGCAGGTGGTGCGGATGGCTTTGGTCTTGGCCCGGGCCAACACCGGGAGCAAAAGGGACGCCAAAATGGCGATAATGGCAATCACCACCAGCAGTTCAATCAAGGTGAACGCGCGGCGGGCGCGGCGGCATCCGTAAAATGGGCGATTCATGTTTTTCGTCGGCATACCGGGTGCGACCTGGGACCGATTATCGATTGGGGTTGCCGGGCTTGGCCACTTTACGACGGCGCCGGCGCGAACGTCAAAACTATTGCTCCCCCGCCGCGGCGCTTTTGCCATTGCGGGAGGTTGCGACGGGCGGTACGGTGGCTCCGTGCCGGTTAATCTCACCATTCTCGGGAGCGGTTCCAGCGGGAACTGCACCTATGTGGAAACGCCCGAAACCCGCCTCCTCGTGGATGCGGGCTTCAGCGGCCGCCAGACGCGCGAGCGCCTGGCGGCGATCGGGCGCGCGCCGGAGGGCATCGCGGGCATTCTGATCACCCACGAACATGTGGATCACATCGGCGGTTTGACCGCGCTCAGCGGCAAGTTGCAGTTGCCGATTTATTGCAACCGGGCGACCAAAGAGGCGTTGGAATATCAGTTGAAGGCCAAATTCGACTGCCGGCTTTTCACCACCGGCGCCAGCTTCGCCATCGGTGATATTGTGGTGGACACCTTCCCCATCCCCCACGACGCGTCCGATCCGGTGGGCTTTTTGCTGCGGACTCCGGCGGGTAAGATTGGCTTCCTGACCGACCTGGGCCACGCCACCAAGCTGGCGTTGGAACGTGTGCGGCCCGCGAACGCGCTGGTGCTCGAAACGAACCATGACCTGAGGATGTTGCAGGATTCCAACCGCCCGTGGAGCCTCAAACAACGCATCGCCGGCCGGCACGGTCATTTGTCCAACGCCGAAGCCGCCGATGCCGCCCAGACCATCATGTCCGCGGAATTGCAGCACCTCTACCTTGGCCATCTCAGCCGGGAATGCAACCGCCCCGAGTTGGCGCGCGACGTGATCCTGGAGCGCCTGCAGAAGATCGGCGCCCACCACGTCCGGGTTACCCTCACCGCCCAGCACACCGCCTGCCCGACCTTGACCCTGGAATCCGCCCCCGCCTACACCCAGGCCGCCTTGCTGTGAGCCGCGGCCGGCCGCCCGGCGGGCGGCGCAAATGATGTAT
>CAIYZC010000723.1 GCA_903930565.1 uncultured Pedosphaera sp. | reverse complement strand
GGCCCGGGCAGGTGCCCCTGCCGGGCGAAAAATGAGCGACCCGAACGAGGGACGGACCAACAGCCGCGGGCGCCAATTGACAGGCGGCGCTTCCCGGGGGACAGTGGAGGGGGTTTTCCGCGGTCCGGCGGAGCCCGACAATATGCTGTTTTTCATTCAACTTACGGGGCCGCGGCACGCCGTTCATTCCCGAAGAAAGGAAGTGCTTGCACCCGGCGCGACCCGCGGCTGAGCCGACCACGCCCGATGGCGCGTTCGGCGGCCGGTGCGTAACCCGCTCCGTGGCGGAGGTGCTGGCGGAGGAGAGCGCGCTGGAGGCGGTAACCGTGGACCGAGGCCGGAAAACCATTTCGGTGGCCACGCTGGGACCGGTCGACGCCGCGCGCCTGCAGGCGCGGGTGACGGCGCGGTTGCAGCAGGCCCAGAGCGCGGGGGGGAAACGTCCGTGCGCGCTGCTGAGCGGCGCCGGCGATTGCGCCAGTTGCGAGCAACCGTTGACGGCCGAGGAGCGGCGCCGGGTGGTGGTGCGGCAGGAGGGGGCGGTGACCACCATTGCGCGGGTGACGTGCCCGACCGCGCCGCGATTTTGGCGCTGGCGCGAATGGCCTTGGCCGCGCGTGAGCCAACGCGAGGTGGTGCTGCCGGACCCCGAGGACACTGACGCCGACGCCCACGCGGAGGAATGGAAATGGCAACTGCTCGCGGCGGGGCTCTGCGGGGTGTTGGGGCTGCTCGCGGCGAACGGGCCGGCCGGGTGGGTACGGACCATCGGCTTCCTGGGGGCGTACGCCGCGGGCGGTTGGTTCGCGGTCGAAGAAGCGTGGGAACGCTGGCAAAAGCGGGCCATCGACGTGCATTTCCTGATGTTGGCCGTGGCGGCGGGCAGCGCGGCGATCGGGGCTTGGGGGGAAGGCGCCACCCTGCTGTTTCTCTTTTCGTTTTCCGGGGGCTTGGAACATTACGCCCTGGGCCGGACCCAGCGGGAGATCCGCGCCCTCTTTAAAGCCGCGCCCAAGGTGGCCACCGTGGTGGACGGCGCCGGCGGGGAGCACGAATGCGCGGTGGGGGAATTGGCGCCGGGAATGCGGCTGCTGATCAAACCGGGGGCGCAGTTTCCCGTGGACGGCGAATTGGTGAAGGGCCGGACCGCCGCCGACGAGTCCAACCTGACCGGGGAGGCGGTGCCGGTCGAAAAGCAGCCCGGGGACGCGGTGCTGGCGGGCACCATCAACTTGTGGGGGGCGGTGGAGGTCACCGTGACGCGGGCCGCGTGCGACAGCGCGCTGCAAAAGATCATCCGGCTGATCCGCGAAGCGCAGCAGCGCAAGGCGCCGGCCCAGCGGTTCACCGACCGGTTTGGCACCGCCTACACCTACAGTGTGCTAGGGCTGGCGTTGGGGATGTTCTTTGTGTGGTGGCTGGCCGCGGGCCTGAGCCCCTTCACCAGCCCCCCCGGAGGGCGGCCGAGCGCGTTTTACCATGCCATGACCCTGCTCGTGGTGGCGTCGCCGTGCGCCTTGGTGTTGTCGATCCCGTCGGCCGTGCTGGCGGCGATCGCCTGGGGGGCGCGCCACGGCATCCTGTTCCGCGGGGGGGCGGCGGTGGAGAAACTGGCCGGCGTGAGCGTGGTGGCGCTGGACAAAACCGGCACCTTGACGACCGGAGAATTGCGGGTGGAGCGGGTGGAGAGCTTTCCCCCAGGGCGGGAGGCGGAGGCCGCGGCGGCCGCCTTTTCCCTGGCCCGGCTGTCGGCGCATCCCCTGGCGCGGGCGATCACCCGGCATGGCAAGCAGACGGGGCTGGCGGCGCGGGAATTCGGACATTTTGAATCGCAGGCGGGCCTGGGTCTGGAAGCGCTCGCGGACGGGACACAATGGCGGCTGGGGCGGCGCGAGTGGGTGGCCCCCGGGCGGGGGGACGGCGGCGGGGCGGGCGCACCCGGCGCGACCGCGGCGGGTTTTTCAGAAGTCTGGCTGCGGGCGGGGGATTTGAACGGGCGGGTGATCCTGCGGGATGACGTGCGGCCCGAGGCGCGCGGACTGTTGGCGGGCCTGCGGCGGGCGGGGCTGCGCGTGGTGGTGCTCACGGGCGACCGGGCGGCCACCGGGGAGCAACTCCGGCAGGAGTTGGACTTGGATGAAGTGCGCGCGGAGTTGAGCCCCGGCCAAAAAGTCGCGGCCATTCGGGAACTCACCACCGGCGGCGCGCGGGTGGCCATGGTGGGGGACGGCGTGAACGACGCCCCCAGCCTGGCGGCGGCCGAGGTGGGCGTCGCGATGGGCGGACGCGGGGCGGATGCGGCGCTGGAACAGGCCGAAGTGGTGCTGATGCACGACCGCTTGGAAAGCTTCCTCGCCGCGTTCGAGCTCAGCCGGCGGGCGCGGGCGGTAATCCGGCAGAATCTGGTTATTTCACTGGGGACCGTGATCGTCCTCGCGGCGTTGGCCCTGGGGGGACAGATTCCCCTCACCGTCGGGGTGGTCGGCCACGAGGGCAGCACCGTAATCGTGGTGATGAACAGCCTGCGTTTGCTGCTCGGCGGCCCGGCCCGGCGGGAGGATTAGGATTAGCGCCAGGCCAGTTCGCTGAGATCCAGGTACCAGTCGCCGCCATCGGTGACGCGCACGGATTTGGACTCTTGTTTATAGACGACTTCGTCCAAGTTCACGTCGGCGGGCAGGATGTTCACCAGGACATCGCCGGAGGCCACGGCGATGAGCCGGGTGCGCCGCTCGGGACGACGGAAGAACTGAAACTTGACGGGATCGACCGTGTAGACGTGGCCCGTGGCGCGCACGAGCCCATTTTCATAAGCTTCCACCAAGCCCAGAAAATGGCGGTGGGGATCGCTGTCGATATGACGCCGATGGATGACGTGGATCTTTTCGCCCTGCTTCAAAATCATGGTGAAAGCATAGGGGCGCCGGCCTCCGCGGGCGAGCCTTTCTTGCGCCCGGCGAACCAGCGGCAGCACAGCCAGAGCGCCAGCAAGGCCAGGGCAACCCCGCAACTGTCGATCGCGACGTCCCGGACGCAGCCTTCGCGGGAGGGGACAAAAGTCTGATGGAACTCATCCGTGGCGGCGTAGAGGACGGCGAGCCACCCGGCGGCCACGGCCGAGCGCGCATCCCAGCCGGACGGGGCGGGCTGGGGGCGGGCGAGCCGACGGGCCCGCCAAACCAGCAAGGTCAGCACCCCATATTCGCTGACGTGTCCGCCCTTGCGGATGAAGGTGATCAGGCCATCAGCGGTTTCGGCGGGAAGGTGGGGGAAAAGCCAACGCAGGAGCGGCCCCAGGATGCGCGAGGAGTGCTGGGACGAGCCGAGGTCCGTGGACGCACTGAAGATCAGGGTCATCCACGCCACGACCGGGAGCCAAGCCCAGAGCCCGCGCCAAAATTTTCGCACGCGGCATGAAACCAAGCGGCGGCCACCGGGGCAATGGAAATCAATTCCGTTTGCCAAGGGCGGGAATTTGTGGCACAGACTGCGCCATAAATATGCGTGGAAAACTGGCATGGTGGTTGGCCTTGGTGGTGGCCGGGGCGGAACTGGCGGCACGGGCGGCGGAGGGACCGAACAACGCGGCCACCGGGCTGGTGGCGCGGTTGCATTTCGGGGGTACTGCGGCCCTGGCCGGCATGGGCGCCAACACCGCCCGCCTGCAACAATTCGCGAATTTGCCCGCGGCCGCCGAGTTGGAGGCGCAGACCGAAAGCAAGCTGGCGACCGCCCCGTTCCGATTCCTGCAGGCCAAGGCCAAACTGCCCGCCGGCGCGGCGGACCACGCTGACCTGCTGCAACCATTGGCGCGGGATTTGATCCACCAGGAGTCGGAGCTGGAAATCTGGGGGACGGGCGCGGACAACGTGCCGGACTTGGTGTTGGCCGTGCGGTTGGACGACCGCCAAGCCATGGTCTGGCGGACCAATTTGGCGCGGGTCATCACGGATTGGACCGGCGGTATTCCCGTCACGCCCGTGCAGGTGGAAGGGGCGGAAGGCTGGGAGCTAAAGAAACACCACCGCCCCGACCTCATCCGCTTGGTCCGGGTGGCCGGGTGGAGCGTGTTTGCCTGGGGGCAGGACGCCATCCCGGGGCAAAACGCCATGGTGCAGCGCCTGCGCAAGCAGGGGCGGCCCGGCCAGGGTGGCGACGAAGCCTGGATCTCCGGTTGGGTGGAAGGCCGCACCTTGGGCGCTCATTTGCCCGCTTGGTTGCCGCTGGATCCGGCGACCCCGACGCCCAGCCTCAGTTTTTCGGCGGATCCGCAAGCGGATTATTTGCGCACGAAGGCCACGTTGCGGTTCCCCCAAACGCTGCAAATCAAACGGTCGCGGTGGCTGGTGCCGACCAATCTGGTGGGGGAACCGTTGGTGGGCTTCACCGCCTGGCGGGGCGCACAACCCTGGCTGCAACGGTTGCCGAAGTACGCCGCCTGGCAGGTGGGGCCGGTGCCGGACCAAGTTTTCGCCTGGGCGGTGAACCGTTCGGTCTTTGACACCACGATCGCCGTGCCCATGCCGCAAGCCACCAACGTGCTCCAAAAACTGGGCGCGCGGCTCCTCAACGAAATCAATCCCCTGTTGCAGGCGCATTCCGTGGGGGAACTGCAGTGGACCACCAACCACCACACCCTCACGTGGTCGCGGGTGGGGCCGATCATCCAACCCTTCCTGACGGCCACGGCGGGAACCAACGGCGACTACTTGGTGGCGGGTCCGCTGTTCACCCCGCACCACCGCGCCGCGCCGCCCGCCGAAATGCTGGGTCAATTGCACGCGGGAACCAACTTGGTGTATTACGATTGGGAAATCACCGCCGAACGGCTCAAGTTCTGGCACAATTGCCAAATTCTCTACAGCATGGCCAGCCGCTCGGGCTTTGCCCTGGGGTTGGCGGCCGAGAAGTGGTTGGACACCGTGGGAACGAATTTGGACAACACCGTGACCCAGGTTTCGGTGCAAGGCGCCAACGAGCTGAGCTTCGTCCGCAAGTCTCCGTTGGGACTCACGGCGATGGAGCTCACCCTGGCCGCGCGGTATCTGGACGCACCCGGCTTTCCCTTTGATGCGGCCGCGCCATCCACCTTGAAACCCCGGCCGCTGATGGCCGCGCCGAAAACTGGCGGCACCAATCCCGGCGCCGTGCCCGCCACCCCCACCCCCACCCCCAGCCCGGGCAAACCGAAGTGAACCCAGCCCCCAAAGGATTGCGGCTCGGGGTCAACATCGACCACATCGCCACGCTGCGGGAGGCCCGCTACCGCGGCCAGGCCCACGGGGAACCGGACCCGGTGGCAGCCGCCTTGGTCTGCGAAGCGGCCGGAGCGCACGGGATCACCGCCCACTTGCGGGAAGACCGCCGGCATATCCAAGATCGCGACGTCCGGGAGTTGCGGGCGCAGATCGGCACGCGACTCAATTTGGAGATGGCCAACGCGCCCGAAATCGTGGCGTTCGCCTTGGATTTGCACCCCGACATCGTCTGCCTGGTGCCGGAGCGCCGGGAGGAAGTCACCACGGAAGGGGGCTTGGATGTCGTGGCTGGCGAAGCCGCGCTCGCGGAGACCCGCCGGCGCATGAACGGGGCGGGCATAGAAGTGAGTTTGTTCATCGCCCCCGATCCGGCGCAAATCGCGGCCGCCGCGCGGGTGGGCGCCCAGTTTGTGGAGCTGCATACCGGGGCCTACGCGGAGCATTTCGACCAAAAAGCGGCCCGCAACCGGGAATTGGAACGGTTGGTGGCCGGCGCCTGCCAGGCCCGGGAATTGGGCTTGCGGGTCAACGCCGGCCACGGGCTCAATTACCGCAACCTGCCGGTCCTGCACTTGGTGCCCCACTTGGAGGAACTCAACATCGGCCACAGCATTGTGAGCCGCGCCGTGGCGACCGGCTTGGACGCCGCCGTGCGGGAGATGCTGGGCTTGCTCGCCGGTTACGCCGGTTGAGCCACGGTCAAGGGACCGTCAAAGATCGTCAGGCT
>CAIYZC010000722.1 GCA_903930565.1 uncultured Pedosphaera sp. | reverse complement strand
GAGTCTCCTCACGTCGTCTCCTACAATTGGGGGTTGGGGGCCGGTGCGGTGGTAAGGGGCGGGTTGGGGACGGTCGCGGCGGGTTGGTGGGGCGGGTTGAGGGGGCCAGGTTAGAGTCTCCTCTCGTCGTCTCCTACAATTGGGGGTTGGGGCGGGGGAAAGAAAATCCCCGCGGAGGTGAGGTGAATCACTCCCGCGGGGATGGTAAGAACAGGGGCGGTAGCGCCGGGGTTATTGCTGGGCGGAGGGCAATTTGTCGGCTTTGTAGCTTTCCAAGGTCTTGGTCATGGCGTCCTTGGCATCGCCTTCGGCGAGGGCGACGGCTTTGGTGGCGATTTCAATCGCTTCCTTCTTTTTGCCAAGCATGAATTCCGCGCGGCCCAGGGTGTCCAGAATGCCGGCATCCTTGCCGCCGCTGGCCTTTTCGGCGCGGAGGGCGATGGTTTCGGCGGCCTTCAGATCCCGGTCCACCAAGGCGGGGTCGACCAGCAAGCGCCAGGCGAGTTCGTTTTGGAGGGCGGCGTTGTCGGCGTGTTTTTCGCTGGCTTCCAAAGCATATTTATTGGCGCCTTTGAAATCCTTCTGGGCCACAAAGATACCGATGCGGGCGTTCACAATCGCGCCTTGGTTCTCGGCCGGGAGCACTTTGGCGACTTTGTCGAGGGTTTCGATGGCGACGGGCCAATCCTGGCTGCTCATGGCCTTGCCGAAGGCCTGGCTCAGCTCCTGCAACTGGGATTGCATGGCGTCCTTCTGGGCGGCTTCGGCCGCGGCTTTCTTGGTGTCGAACGTGCCGGCCATGACTTCCTTGAGCGTGGCGTCCTTCAACTCCATGGGGTGTCCGATCCAGGCGATGTGCCCGGTCTTGTCCACGACGAAGGCGGTGGGAATGCCGTTTTGCCCGGCGGCTTCCATCCAGGTCTTGCTCATGGCGCCATTCTTGTCGGCGGTCTTGTCGTCCAAGGTGACGCGGTAGGTCATTTTGTCCGCCATTTTCTTGACGAAGGGCGCCACCAAATCCTCGTCGCGTTCGAAGCAATCCTGGCCGATCACGACCAAGCCCTGATCCTTGAACTTGTTGTGGATGTCGTTCAGGTGGGGGATGGAGACTTTGCAGGGTCCGCACCAGGTGGCCCAGAATTCCACGATATAGGTTTTGCCGGCGGCGAAACTGGTCACGGGATCCCCCTGGATCCATTTGCCGACTTGGAGTTTGGGAGCGGCGTCACCGACCTTCAAGGTGGCTTCGGCCAGGGCTCCCACGGAGGCGCACATCGACAAAACGAGGGCGGCCGAGAGGGATTTCAGAATTTTCATAGTATTACAGCTAGACAAACTTCCCGGCACCCTACGCCACGCCCCGGGATCGCGCAAGGTGGATTTGGCGGCCCAAACCGGGGGATTTCCCGACCCCCAAAGCCGCCGACCCGCCGCTTTGAATAAGCCCGGGAAGGGGGACGTCCAAAGCAACGAACACCGCCGGCGCTTATGAATAAACTCTTTCTGTTTGCCCTTTTCGCCCTCGGCGCCCTGCTTGGCCTCTCGGTCGTGCGCGCGCAAAACCACAAAACCGCCGGCGCGTCGGAATACGTGATCGTCCGCTGGACCGATCCGGATGTGCTCCTGTACCACTATCCCAACGGCCGGTTCGAGGAAGTACGCGTTCTGAAAACGGGCAAGGCCATTCCCAAGGGCGCAGCCAATGAAGAATTCTGCCTCACGGAAGCGGCGAATTTCCTGACGCGGACGGGCTGGGAGCTGGTCCAATTGGACGGTTCGCGGCTGATCGGCAAGCGGCCGTTGAACTGAGCCGGGGCGCGGGTGGCCAAGGGGGATTGAATGGGGCGGGCGGCGGGGCCGTCGAAAGGGCGGAAACCAAGCTGGCGCGGCGCGCCGGCGCGGGGTAATTTGACGGCGAAAGCAGCACATGAACCATCATCGATTTAATCCGGAGCACCTGGCCCTGACGCGGCGGGCTTTCCTGCGGCGTTGCGGCATGGGCATGG
>CAIYZC010000721.1 GCA_903930565.1 uncultured Pedosphaera sp. | reverse complement strand
TGGGATGCGGCGATTTGCGACCAACTGGAACTGCCATTGGAACATTTTGCCTGGAAAATTGAAAGCATGGTCGAAGAAAATCAGTTGGTGCGGTCCTGGAGAATCCACGGGGGATTTGCCATCCATGAACTTCGGCAAATCTACCGCTGGGGTGCCGCCAAACGGTTGGCGGACCGGGTTGATAAACATTACGAGGTCAAGTTTCCGGGTTCTTGGGATTATGGACTGGTATCTGAGAATGGCGGTTTGCCGGGTGGATGGTGAACGTTTCGAGCACACAGCAGCTTTCCTGGGTAGTCGTATCTACACTTGGTCTCAGGCTTGGTTTCTTGCGGCCTTCAAATCTGCCAATTGACCCTCAGGTTGAACTGGCGGCTTCGATTTTGAGCGGGTGTCGCGGCCGCATAGGCCGCTGTGAGCTTTTCGGCTCAGAACCCGGGATGGCATCCCGGGCTGAGGAATCGCACACCTTTTGCGCGTCGGGAACAGGGGGCCAAGGAACGTCTCGGCGCCTTTGCAACCGGTGAAAATTGGTCTGCGGGCAAGGGGACTGAGCCATGCGAGGGGCCAGGGCTGGTGATTGCGACTCGACAGCGACCCGGGGGGCCGGCAGGGTAATCGGAACGGCTGTGGCGGAAAACCAGCCGGGCAGTGGCTCGCAAAACCGCATGAACGAAGCTGATACGATTTTGGGCGAACTCGCCGCGCGCTCGCGCGGGCTGATGCGGCCGACCTTGGATGGTCGGCCGGGACGGGGCATTGGGGAGGAGGCATTTGGTGCTTTGGCGCTGGATTTGTTCGCGGCGCAATTCGCGCACAATCCCGCCTATCGGCGGCTGTGCCAGTACCGCGGGGTGGCGCCGGCGAAGGTGACCAGTTGGCGGGGGATTCCGGCGGTGCCCACGAGCGCTTTTAAAGAATGCGAACTCACCTGCCTGTCTCCGGAACGGCGGGAACGGGTTTTTTATTCCAGCGGCACGACCGGGCAGCGGCCGAGTCGGCATTTTCATGACGCCCAGTCCTTGGCGCTGTACGAGGCGTCGGTTTGGCCGTGGTTCGCGGAGCATTTGTTGCCGGAGTCCGGTGGTCCGCTGCCGGCGTTGGTGGCGTTGACGCCGCCGCCCGCCTTGGCGCCGCATTCTTCGTTGGTGCACATGCTGGCGACTGTGGGGCGGATGGCGGGGGAAGTGGCGTTTCTCGGCGGGATCGACCCCGAGGGGGCCTGGGAGCTTTCAGGCGAACGAGTCTTGGCAGCGGTCACCGGAAAGGCGGCGGCGGGGCCGGTGTTGATATTGGGGACGGCGTTTAATTTTGTGCATTGGCTGGATTATCTCGCGGCGGGCGGGGTGCGGCTGCGCCTGCCGGCGGGGTCGCGGGTGATGGAGACGGGGGGCTATAAGGGGCGGTCGCGCGTGGTGCCCAAGGCGGAGTTGCACGCGGCGATCACGGACCGGTTGGGGGTGGCGCCGGAGTGCATCGTGTGCGAATACGGGATGAGCGAGCTGGGCTCGCAGGCGTATGACGGGGTGGCGGGGCGGGGCGGGCCCGGGGGGGGGCGGTTGGGTTTTCCGCCGTGGGCGCGGGCGGTGGTGGTGTCCCCGGAGACCGGGGCGGAAGTGGCGGAAGGCGAAACCGGATTGATCCGGGTCTTCGACCTTGCCAATGTGTGGTCGGTCATGGCGGTCCAGACTGAAGACCTGGGGGGGCGGCGGGGGGCGGGCTTCGAATTGTTGGGGCGCGCCACGCCGGCGGAGCCGCGGGGCTGCTCGCTGCAAAGTATTTGAACCAAGGTTATGGCTTTCACGGATGCGGACAAAAATCGGGTGCTTTGGCTTTCGGGGATTCTGCACGCCTTCACCCACGCGTATCAGATCGCGCTGATCCCGCTTTATATTTTGATGCGGGACGGGCTGCGGCTCTCCGGGGTGGAGGAGGCGACGCTGCTGGTGACGGTGATGGCCACCGCTTATTACCTGCCCAGTTACCCCATGGGAGTGCTGGCGGATCGGCACAGCCGGCGGTTTCTGCTCGCCGTGGGGCTCGCGGTGAACGGGCTGGGTTTTGTGGGGCTGGCCTGGGCCCCGACTTACCCTTGGGCGCTGGCGGCGGTGCTGCTGGCGGGTCTGGGCGGGAGCGTTTACCACCCGGCGGCGACGGCGTGGGCGGCGCGGATGTTTCCGGTGAACACCGGACGGGCGCTGGGGTTGGTGGCGGTGGGGGCGAGCGTGGGCTTTTTTATCACCCCGATTTACGTGGGGTGGCGGGCGGCCACGACGGGGAGTTGGCGCGCCCCGGTGCTGGAATTGGGGCTGGCCGGAATGGTTTTCGCGCCGGTGTTTTACTGGCTGGCGCCGGCGGACCATGCGCCGCCGCGGACGGCCCGGCCGGCGTCCTTGGGGGCGGGCGGGGGGAGTTTGTTTCCGACGGGAGCGTTGTGGGCGTTTTTTCTCGCCGCGGCGTTTTGCTTCGCCCTGCGGGATTTCGGGGGCTCGGGCGTGGCCAGCCTGAGTTCGCTCTTCCTGCAAAACGCGCACGGGTTTAGCCCCAAAGCCACCGGGGTGATCGTGGGGGCGATTTTCCTGGCGTCCGCGTTGAGCAATCCGCTCTTCGGCCGGTGGAGCGACCGGGGGCGGATCGGCTGCGCGACGGGGTTGTTGCTGGCGGCCGTGACCATGCTGGCGGTGTTTCCCTTTGTGCCGAAGGGGGCGATGTTTTTGGTGCTGATGACGTATGGGTTCTTCTTGCTGGCCACTTATCCGGTGGTGGAGGCGGCGGTGATGGAAGCCGTGCCCGACGCGGTGCGGGGCCGGGTGTTCGGCGTGTTCGGCACGCTCGGCGGGCTGCTGGGCAACCTGGCCCACTGGGTGGTGGGGGCGCTCGTGCGGCAGCTCGGGCCGGCGCCGCATGAACCGCGGCCGTACCATTATATGTTCTGGGGTTTGGGATTGTGCATTTTGTGCTCCCTGATCGGTTTGCCCTTCTTGCACGCCATTCGTCGGCGCGAAGCCGTTCCGCCCGCGCGGCCCCAACCAATTGCCGTATGAACCTGCCGAATTACTTTCTCGCTGATTTACCGCCGGAGGCCACCTTCAGCCCCGCGATGATGGAGGAGGCCTGCCGGGCGCTGAAGCGCAACCGGGAGCAATACCTCGCCGGGCGCTCCACGGCGTCACTGGTGCGACTGCTGGCGGACGTGGCGGACAATTGGTTGCAATCGGATTACCCATTCCGCCAGTTGGCGTTGGCGGAGGGGCCGGCGGCCACGGGTTTCGGGGCCGCGACCTTGGCGGCGGGGTTGGACGGGTTTTTTCGCGAGATCACGGCGGACAAACTCAACGCGTTGATCGTGCAGGATTTGGGCCACGCCCAGCGGTTGGACAGTCCGGCGGCCACACCGGCCGAAATGAAGGCGCAACGGGCGGCGTTGGCCACGGGGCCGGAGTTGATCTTCCACATCGCGGGCGGGCGGCTGCCGAATCCGGCGTTGCTGAGTTTGATCCTGGGCCTGTTATCGCGGTCCGCCCAGGTGCTCAAATGCCCGACCGGGGGCTCTTTTCTGCCGCGTTTGTTCGCGCATTCCTTGTATGAGACGGACCACAAGTTGGGGGCCTGTCTGGAGATCGCGGAATGGCGCGGGGGTGCCGGGGCGTTGGAGGCGGTGTTGTTCCAAACGGCGGACTGTGTCACGGCCACTGGGGGCGACGAGTTATTGGTGGACCTGCGCGGGCGGATTCCGGCCGGGACGCGGTTCCTGGGTTACGGGCACCGGGTGAGTTTTGGGTATGTGACGGCGGACGCCGCGGCGGGAAACGGCGCGCGTCGCGTTGCGGCGGCGGCGGCCGCGGATGTCGTGGCGTGGGATCAATTGGGCTGCCTGTCGCCGCATGTGATCTACGTGGAGACGGGCGCGGGCCATGGTGGGGAATTGCTGGCGGAACTGCTGGCGGTGGAATTGGAGCGGCGGGAAACCGTGGAGCCGCGGGGCGTGCCGCCGCCCGAATCGGCGGCGACCATCGCCTCCCGGCGGGGGCTCTACGAAGTGCGCGCGGCGCATTCGCCGGACACGCGGCACTGGGCGAGCGCGAACTCGACGGCCTGGACGGTGGTGTATGAGGCCGATCCGCGGTTTCAAGTGTCGTGTTTGCACCGGTTCATTTATGTGAAGCCGGTGCGGGATTTGGCGGAGGCGCTGCAAAGCGCGGACGCGGTGCGCGGCCGGGTGTCCACGGTCGGGCTGGCGGCGGCGGAGGAACAGGCGTCGGCGCTGGCGGCCCAATTGGGCCGCTGGGGGGTGACGCGGGTCTGCCCGCTGGGGCGGATGCAACAACCACCGCTGGCCTGGCGGCACGACGGCCGACCCGCGTTGGCGGACTTGGTCACGTGGACGGACTGGGAGCAATGAAGGGAGACCGGATGAAGATGGAATTGCGCAAGAGTTTTCAATTTGAGGCGGCCCACCTGCTGCCCCACCTGCCGGAGCAGCACAAATGCCGCCGGTTGCACGGGCACAGTTTCACCGCGGAGATCGTGGTGACGGGGGAATGCGATCCGCGGCTGGGCTGGGTGTTGGATTACGCGGAAATTTCGGCGGCGTTCAAGCCCTTGTGGGAGGCGTTGGACCACCGGTATCTGAACGAGGTGCCGGGCTTGGAGAATCCGACCAGCGAGAATGTGGCCGTGTGGATTTGGGAGCGTTTGAAACCGCGCCTGCCGCTCCTCAGCGAGGTGGTCGTGGCCGAAACGTGCACCGCGCGGTGCGTCTACCGCGGCGATTGACCCCTTGGGTAAGGCGGGCGGGGAGGTTGGGCCTTCGGGGCCGGGCTTAGTTGACGGGAGCGGGGCGTTGGAGGACGCGGTGGCAGAGTTGGCGGTGGGTCTCTTTGCGGGAATTCCCGGGGCGGCCAAGTTCGCCCGCGCCGCCGGCGAAGTGGGCGATCAGCGGTTGCGGATGGGGGAGGATGGCGTTGTACTCCGCGGGGAGCGCCACGAACCGGTGGCGGTGGCTTTTACCCAGGGCGTAGTTGATCACCTTTTGGTCGTTGAACGGCCCGTGCAGAAAGCGGGGCTGCTCGGAGAGGTCCCGGAATTCGACGAACAGGTCGAGGGCGCGGCGGCCCGTCAGGATCACGCCGGAATTGACGTAAGGGAGGCGGCCCTCCGGGGGCAGATACCACGGATCTTCGGGCGAAGGGAAATGGCGGTCCTCGATGTCCGGCGCCAAGGCGAGCTTGCCTCCGAGCACCGCCTGGGCAATGGCTTCATTCACGGCGAGCGGTTGCAGGCAGCAGGTGTCCGCGTCCACGATGAACAGCAAGTCGTCGGGTTGGGTGCGGGCCACGGCGGCGACGAACGCCTGGCATTTCAATTGGCTGGTAAATTTTTGGTCGCTGACCTGGCGGAAGGGAAAATGGCGCATCACGAAGCCGTGTTTCATGCCGGCGATGGCGAGGCCGTCCTGTTGGAATTCCCCCTCGGGCAACCAAACCGAAACCCCGGCGGGCACGGGCACATGGCGGGCGAACGTCGCGGCGGTGAGCGCCGCGGCGGCCTGGTAATCGGTGCCGGATGCGATGATGGCCACGGTCAACATTGTCACGCCATTTGTCGCAAATGGGGCGCGCAAAGGAAAGGGCAATCCTCGTTTTCCCCTCCCCTTGGCGGGGCGGATGGGTTAAAAAGCGGCCATGACAAATCGATTGGCCGGGAAATGGGTTTTGATCACGGGGGCTTCCAGTGGGTTCGGGGCGGAGGCGGCGCGGCAGTTCGGCGCCTTGGGCGCCCGCCTGCTGCTGGGTGCACGCCGCCTGGACCGCCTCGCGACGGTGGCGGAGGAGGCCCGCCGGGCGGGGGCGCCGGAGGCGCATTTCCACGCGCTCGATGTTTCCCAAACGGCCAGCGTCGAGGAATTTGCCGCCTGGTCCCGCGCGCGGCTCGCCGCCGGCCAACCGGCCGCCGAGGCCTTGGATGTGCTCATCAACAACGCCGGCGGCGCGCATGGTTTGGACACGGTGGCGGAAG
>CAIYZC010000720.1 GCA_903930565.1 uncultured Pedosphaera sp. | reverse complement strand
GCTCGGTGATGTCGTTAAAAACGATGGCGACGTGCCGGCTGGCCGGCGCGCCCACCCGGCAGGCATAAACGTCAAACCAACGGCCATCCATCTCCCGGGCTTGGTTGACAAAACGAATCGGTTCGCCGGTCAGCGCGACCCGGCCGTAAATCTCAATCCAATGAGCTTCAATCTCCGGGATGAGTTCGCGCATCCGTTTCCCCACCGCGCCGCGAAATCCGGTCTGTTTGGTGAACGTCGGATTGACTTGTAAAAACCGGTAGTCAATCGGTTGGTCATGTTTGTCAAAAATCGATTCGATGATGCAAAAGCCCTCATCAATCGCCGTGAACAAAGTGTCATAGCGCTCCTCGCTCGCGCGCAACGCCGCTTCCGCCTGTTTGCGGACCGTGATGTTGTTGAACAGCACGGCGACGTGGCGGTTCTCGTTGCCGCCGATCCGAAAGGCGTAAACATCGAACCAGCGGTTCAGCTCTTTGGATTCGTTGGCGAAGCGAATCGGTTCACCGGTCCGGGCAACCTGGCTGTAATTCTCCAGCCAATGCGCTTCGACCGCCGAGACGAATTCCAGCATCCGTTTGCCCACCACGTCGTGCATTCCCGACTGATTCTCGAACGCCAGATTGACTTCCACAAAGCGGTAATCGACCGCCTGTTGGCGTTGGTCGAAAATCATTTCGATGACGCAATAGCCTTCGTCCATCGAATTGAACAACGTGCGATAGCGTTCTTCGCTCGTGCGCAACGCCGACTCCGCCAGCTTGCGCTCGGTGATGTCGAAAATCGCCACGCGACACTCCTGCCGGTTGGGCAGGGGCCGCGCTTCGAGCGTCACGTCCCGGAGCGGCCGGCCGGGCGGGCCCAGCAGCGTCAGATCAATGGATGCTTTCGCCCGGCTCGCCACCACTTTGGTAAGGAAGGCATAAAAAGGCGGACCCAGCTTCGGCGCCAACAACAGGCCAAAACTCCGCCCCACCAAACTGGCACGTTCCCGGCCGACCAGATTTGCCCCCGTGAGATTGACCTGATTGATAACGCCGGCGGCGGTGACGGTAAAATAACCCACGGGCGCGAAATCGTAGAGGTCGGTGTAATTCGCCAACGCCGCCTCCCGCTCATCCCCCGCTTGCCGCAAATCGGCAATTTGCAGTTCCAGTGCCATCTGGTGAACCTGCAACTCGTGGAGTTGCCGCCGGGAATCCGCTCCGGGCTTCGCCCCGCCCGCTGGCAATTTGTTCTGCGCCCGCCAACGGGCCTCGGCCCGCCGGCGCAGTTGGTCGGCCGGGGCGGATGCGGGCGCCTTTTTTTTCATGGTGCCGAAGCTCCACGGTTTGCGGATGGGCCCCGCTGCGCCGGCCGCCTGGGCGCGCTTCCCACCGCCGCTGCTGCCGCCGGCCGCTCCGGAGAACCTTTCGGGACTGGCGTTTCCCCGGCCGTGAGCCGGCGGCTCAAGGTCCCCTCCAGATTCTTGGACACGGTGAAATTCGCAAAAGGGATCACGCCGCCGCCAATCCGGTCGCCCAGTGTGCGGTCTGGCCTGAGGCACAAGGTGAACCAATCGCCCTAATGCGCACGGAGGGGATTTGCCACGGCCGCCAGGTTCTGCCACGCCACCCGTGCATCGTAAGCCGGGTCCGGGTTAGGCAAATCCGGGACCAGTTGAGTGATGGGTCGGTCCGCGTCGCCAAGGATGAGCTTGATGATTTACGTCGCCTGGATGGCGAAGCGCCGCACTTGAATTTAAAGTGCATACGTTTGCATGATCCATCGCAATACCATGAGGCGCCCCCCGTTGTCCACGCATTCTTTAGGGTAGGTAGGCGCTCCCGGTGCAGCGGCCGAGGTGCGCGGCTTACGGCGTGAGGCGTTGGAAGTCGATCCGGCGGACGAAGCCGAGGTCGTTTTCCACGATCAGGAGATTGCCGAACGGATCGAGGGTTACGGAGCGCAACTGGCCGAACTTGCTGCCCGCAGTGTAGAACCACTGGCCGTCGCCCGCGTGATTTTCCCCGCCACCGGTGACCAGCACCCGGAGGATGCCCGCCGGGTCCACGTAGAGCAATTGGGCGCCCTCGTGGGTGGCCAGGAACCAACCGCCGGTGGGTGGTTGCCAAATGCCGCGCACACCGTAGAGCGAGTTCGTCAAGGCCAGGCTGTTGTCCACGGCGGGGCCGGCGCTGCCGTTGCCGAACAGCAGGGTCGCCACGCCGCCATTGGTGTTCACGAGCCACACACTGTTGTTGCCCCGGTCGGTCACGACCAGATTGGTGCCGCTAAAGATCAGGTTGCCCAAGTCATTGAACTGGGAGTTGAGGGTTTTGCTGCCCTTGGCCGGGGTCCACATCCGGAGTTTGCTGCCGGAGGCATAATAGGCCAGCGCTTCGTCGTCCCGCACCCAGAGACCGCGGCCGGTGCTGATCCCCGCCGCGTCGGTGAACAAGGTGGTGAGGCGGCCCGTGGGGTCCAGCCGTCGCACTTTCCCATTGCCGGTGTCCAGGATGTACACCGTGCCGTCGCCGCGGAGCCAGCCGCCGTTGGGTGCGTTGAGCGCCACGTTCGTTGCCACCGTGGCGGTGTCGGGGCCGTTGCCGCTTTGGTGGGTGCCCGCCACGGTGTGCAGCCGGCCGTCCGGAGTGATTTTCAGGAGGGAGTGGCTGTCCTTGTCCACGACAAAGACGTTGCCGTTGGTGTCGCCGAGGGCGAAATGGGGGCGGGAGAGGGCGGCGTTGGTGGCGTAGCCGCCCTCGAAGGCCGGCTGCCAATAGTTCACGCCGTCGACGCCGCCGTCCAAGCCGTTGCCGGCCAGGGTGTGGAGGAGGCCGTAGGCTTGAACCAAGTTGGTGAAACCGGCCATGGTGTTGGTGGAAATGTCCGCGGCGCGCAGCCGAAAAAAGTTGCTTCCGACACCGAAGCGGGCGCTTCCGGAGCCCGTGCTGTTGGTGGTGTAATAGCTTTGCTGCGGGGTCCAAACGGCCCGGTTGGTGCCCCCGGGGAGCCGCGGGGCGGATTCAATGGTGCAAACGCCGTTGGTGAAGGCGTTGGTCCAAGTGAGCAGCCCGGTCGGGCCAAGGCGTTGGATGCCCACGCCGGCCGCGGGGGCGGCGGGGGCGGCGCCCAAGAGCAGCCAGGCAACCAGCCGGCAAACGAAACCGAAGCGCATTTTCGTGCTCGAAATCTACCACCTCCCCGGGTTTTGGCGATGAGATTTGGGGCGGGGGTGAACCCCGGGTTTTTTCCCACCCGCTCCCGGACCGCCCGGCCTTTTGGCTTTCCATCGGCCGCTGGCTTCGGCCATGCTGGCGGCCGAATGGAACCTTTGAACGGGGAAGAAATCGAGCGGGCGGTGGCCGCCGCGCTGGCGGAGGATGTGGGGGACGGGGATGTCACCACCCTCGCCACCGTGCCGGCGGAGTTGACGGCCCGGGCGGTGTTGGTGGCGCGGGAAGCCTTGGTGGTCTGCGGTCTGCCCTTCGCCGCGGCGGCCTTCCGGCAGTGTTCGCCCGCGATCCGGTTCATGCCGCGGGCGGCCGAAGGCGCGGCGGTGACCCGGGGGACGGTGCTGGCCGAAATCGCCGGACCGGCGCGGGGTCTGCTCACGGGGGAACGGGTGGCGCTAAATTTTGTGCAACGGTTGTCCGGCGTGGCGACCTTGACCGGGCGGTATGTGGCGGCGGTGGCGGGTACGCGGGCGCGGATTCTGGACACCCGCAAGACCACGCCGGGTTGGCGGCGGTTCGAGAAGCACGCGGTCGCCACGGGGGGCGGGTGCAACCACCGGATCGGGCTCTTCGATCTGGTGCTGATCAAGGACAACCATCTGGCGGCGTTGCGCGACGCGGCGCCGAACGCCATCGCGGCGGCCGTGGAGCGCGCCCGGCAACAGTATCCCCAACTGCGCGTGGAGGTGGAGGCCGACACGCTCGCCCAGGTCGCGCAGGCGGTAGCCGCGGGGGCGGACATCATTCTGTTGGACAACATGGCGCTGCCAGATTTGCGGGCCGCGGTCGCCTTGGTGGCCGGCCGCGCCGAAACCGAGGCCAGCGGCGGGGTGAACCTCGACACGGTCCGCGCGATCGCGGAAACCGGGGTGGACTTCATCTCGGTGGGCGCGCTCACCCACTCGGCCCGGGCGGTTGATGTGGCGCTGGATTTCGCCGACTAACGAACCGTCATGATGAGTGTGGACACCCTTATCCTGACCGCCCTGCGGGCCGCCGGCGAAACCGGGGTGGCGGGCACGGAGCTGGCCGCCCGGCTGGGCGTGAGCCGCGCGGCGGTGTGGGCGCGCATCCGCGAGTTGCGGGCGCTGGGCTACGAGATCGAGGCCAGTCCCCACCGGGGTTACCGGCTGCTGGGCGTGCCGGACCTGCTGCACGCCGACGACCTGCGTTCGCGCCTCGGGCCGACGCGCGTGCTGGGGCGGGACATCCAGGTGTTTGAGGAAACCACCTCGACCAATGATGTGGTGGAGCGGCTGGCGCGCGACGGGGTGAAGGAGGGCGTCGTCGTCTTCGCGGAGGCGCAGACGCGCGGCCGCGGCCGCCTGGGTCGCAAATGGCTTTCCCCCGCCCGCAAAGGATTGTGGCTCTCCGCCCTGCTGCGCCCCCCTTTGACGCCCACCGCCGCCACCCAGGTGACGGTGGCGGCCGCCGTGGCGTTGTTCCGGGCCATCCGCTCTCAAACCGGGCTGACGCCCGAGATCAAGTGGCCGAATGACCTGTTGCTCGGCGGGCGCAAGACCGCGGGCATCCTCACGGAAATGGCCGCCGAGCCGGACAAGGTGAAGCACGTCGTGGTGGGGGTGGGGGTGGATGTGAATTTGACAGCGTCGGAGTTTCCCGAGGAACTGCGCCCGATCGCGACCTCCCTGCGCATCGCGACCGGGCAGCGGCAAAGCCGCGCCGAACTGGCGGTGCGCCTGCTGCAGGAGTTGGACCGCGTGTACGAACTGATCTGCACCGGCCGCTTCGAGATCGTGGCCGACGAATGGGAGGAGCACTGCACCACCATTGGCCGGCGGGTGACCATCCACCAGGGCGGCCGGCCCTTGCAGGGGACGGCGGAATCCCTCGACCCCGACGGCGCCCTGCTGTTGCGGACCGATTACGGACGCTTGGAGCGGATCATCGGGGGCGATGTGACGCTCGACAAGTAAGCCCGCCGCCCGGTTTATGCTGCTCCTGCTCGACATCGGCAACACCCACACCCACCTCGGCCTCGCCAATGGCGCGCGCGTGGTGCGCCAGGCCAATCTGCCCACGGCGGGTTGGTGGGACGGCGGCCTGGAGCACGCCTTGCACCGGTTCCTCGGCACCGCGTCGATCCGCGGCGCGGCGTTGTGCAGTGTGGTGCCCCGGGCGACGGCCCCGGCGGCCGCGCTCGCGGGCCGGCTGGCCGGCGGCGAATGCCTGGTGCTCTCGCCGCGGACGGTGCGCGGGGTGGGCATCGACTATCCCAAGCCCAAGACCATCGGCCCCGACCGGCTGGCCAACGCCATCGCCGCGGCGCATCACTTCGGTCATCCCGTGGTCGTGGTGGATTTCGGCACCGCGGTCACCTTTGATGTGGTGAACGCGGCGGGGAATTACGTGGGCGGGATCATCGCGCCGGGTTTGGCGGCCATGACGGAATATCTCCACGAAAAAACGGCCCTGTTGCCCCGCATTCAAATCCGGGAGGTGCGGGCCGTGGTCGGCAAGAACACCCGCCAGGCAATGCTCGTGGGGGCGGTGCACGGCTATCGCGGGTTGGTGCGGGAATTGATCCGCGAACTCAAGGCGGAACTGGGCGCGCCCAACCTGCCGGTGGTGGCCACCGGCGGCTACGCGGCGCTGCTCGCCGCCAAACTGCCGGAGATCACCGCGGTGGATCCGCGCATCACGCTGGAGGGGTTGCGCCTGGCCTGGGTGCGGCGGGATGAACCCGCGCCGGCGCGGCCACCGCGCCGCCCCCGGCTCAAGCGATGATTTCGGACACCACCTTGCCGTAAACATCCGTGAGGCGGATATCCCGGCCCCCGAAGCGGTAGGTGAGCCGCGTGTGTTCCAGGCCGAGGAGTTGCAGCATCGTGGCGTGGAGGTCGTGCATCTCCAAGGGGTTGACCACCGCCTTGTAGCCCCATTCGTCCGTTTCGCCGAAACTGATTCCGGGCCGCACCCCGCCGCCCGCCAGCCACACGGAGAAACCGAACTGGTTGTGGTCGCGGCCGTCCGAACCCTGGGCGAACGGCGTGCGGCCGAACTCGCCGGAGAACACCACCAAGGTGTCGTCCAGGAGACCACGCGCGCGCAGGTCCACCAGCAGCCCGTGGATGGGCTGGTCCACGGCGCGGGCGTTGTTGCTGTGGTTGCGGGTCAGGTCGCCGTGGGCGTCCCAGCGGTCGCAGCCGCCGATGCGCGGACAAGTGAGCTCCACGAAGCGAACCCCCCGCTCCACCAAGCGGCGGGCGGTGAGGCATTGGCGCGCGTAGGTGCGGGTCGGCTCGAAGTCGGAATCGAAGCCGTACAGTTTTTTCGTCGCGGCGGATTCCCCCTCCAAGTCCAGCAATTCGGGCACGGTGAGCTGCATCCGCGCGGCCAGTTCGTGGTTGGCGATGGCGGATTCCAAGGCGTCCAAGTGGCCGGCCTGCCGCAGGGTCGACTCGTCCAAGTCGCGGATGAGGTCGGTCTTGAGCTGCTGCATTCGCGGGAATTTCTCCGTGGCCCGGATGTTCGCCAGCGGCGGATCCTTGGCCTCGAAGATCGAGGCTTGAAACGTGGCGGGCAGGAAGCCGCTGTTGAAATTGTCCATGCCGCCCGAGGGGATCAGGCCGCCGTTCAGGAGCACAAAGCCGGGCACGTCCTGGTTCTCGCTGCCGAGCCCGTAGGTCGCCCACGCCCCCATGCTGGGCCGCCCCTGCAGGCCGGTGCCGGTGTGCAGGAAGTAGTTGGCGCTGGTGTGCTCGGGGAATTTGGAGGTGAGGGACTTGACGACGCACAATTGGTCCGCCTCCCGCGCGATGTGCGGAAACAAGTCGCTCACCCACAAGCCGCTTTGGCCGCGCTGCGCAAACTTCCACGGCGATTTCATGACCTTGCCGACGTTGGCGAACTGGGTTTTTTCCAATTTGCCAATGGCGTGGTGGGGATCCTCGCCGTGGTGCTTCTCCAACAAGGGTTTGTAGTCGAAGCTGTCCACCTGCGAGACGCCGCCGTCCATGTACAAAAAGATGATGCTCTTGGCCCGGGGGCGGGAATGGGCGGGACGGGGCGCCAACGGCTGCGGATGGCCGGGCGCCGGTCCGGTGCTCAGCGCGGCGGCGGCGGCCAGGGGATCGAGACCGAACAAACCGGCGAAGGCGAGGGCGCCGAAGCCCCCGCCGAGGCGGCGGAGCATTTCGCGGCGGCTGCCGCACGGGGCGCAGGATGGATGCTTAGCGGACATACATGAATTCCTTCACTCCAAACAGGGCGTGGCACAATTCCGTCCAAATTTCGCGCGGGGCCTGCGCGGGATCACCGCCGCCCGCGGCTTCGCGCACCGCGGCCAGGCAGCGCGCGGCTTCCTCCGGCGTCGGTTCGCGGGTGAACGCGGCGCGGTAGAGCCAGTTGACCCGCTCCGCCGGGGTGGCGTGCGGCAGCTCCCGAAGCAAACGCTCGGCCCACACCCCGGCCTGCTGGTGCACGAACGGGTCGTTCATCAGAAACAGCATCTGGCCCGGCACGTTGGACACATTGCGGCGTCCGATGGTGGTGAACGGCGTCGGGGTGTCGAACGCCGTCATCATCATGGGCAGAAAATTGCGCCGCGCCGCCACGTAGATGCTGCGGCGGCCGTCGCCGTCCAACGGCCCGCGTTCGCTGCGCAGGCCGCGCGCCTCGACAAACTGGGAGGGATGCAGCGGAACGGAGACGCCGAACATGCGGCGGTCCAGGCGCCCGGAAACGGTCAACATCGCGTCGCGGATGGCCTCACCCTCGATCCGTTGGAGGTTCTGGCGGTGGAGGAGGAGGTTTTCCGGGTCCTTGGCCTCCGCTTCGGCGTCGGCGGGTTTGCTCGCCATGGCGTAGGTGCGGGAGAGCACCAGGCGGCGCAGCAGGCGCTTCAGGGAATAGTGGTCCTCCGCCACGAAGCTCGCCGCCAGGTCGTCCAGCAATTCGGGGTGCGAGGGGCGTTGCCCGAGCCAGCCGAAATTATCCACGGTCGGCACGAGGCCGCGGCCGAAGAGATGGTGCCAGGCGCGGTTGACCAATACCCGGGCGAAGAGGGGGTTGGTCGACGCGGTGATGAGTTGGGCCAGTTCGCGGCGGCCGCTCCCGCCCTCGGCATTGGCCAGGGGCGCGGGACCGGCCAGGCATTCGAGGAAACGGCGCGGCACCTGGCCCTTCGGCGATTGCGGTTTGCCGCGGACGAGCAGGTATTCGTCCACGCCGTTGCCTTCCAGCATTGCCGGAGCGGTGCGCGAGGTCCATTGCACGCGGCTCATCAAGGGCTGACGCTCACGGAGATAATCGCGGAGGGCACCGGCCACGGGCTCGGGCCATTCGCCCGGACGTCCGGAGAACAATTCGGGGCGTTCCGCCAGCCAGGCTTGGATTTCGCCCGCGTTGCCCGTGGCGCCGGGCTGGGTCGCGGCGGTCAGAATCTCCTGGTACACCCCGGCGAGCGCCGGCACCGTGCCCAGATTCCATTCCCGGAGGGAACGGGCCAAGGCGTGCCCGACGCTGGGCGGATCCGCCGGCGGGGTGGGGGATTCGATAATCCGGGCGATCTCCGTGCGGAACTCGCCACTCGGGGAGAACTCCATCTCCACGCGGTGGCCGGCGTATTCGGTCAAATCCTGCGCCACCCAATGCCAACGGTCGGCAAAACCCCACTCGTGAACTTGTGCGGTCTGCACCGGCCCGGTCACCAGGCGTTGGGAATCGACGGCGGCCAGAACCCGGCCGCTGCCGCGCACCAAATAGTAAATTTGGCCGGTCGTAAGCTCAAACTTGGGCGAGCGGAGCATGACGCCGTCGCGTTTCCATCCGCCATACATCGCCGGCTCACGTTCCACGCCCGCGCCGAGGTCCAACTCCCGCCAATCGCCATCCGTGCAGGCCGCGGTACGGGTGACCAACCGCAAACCCGCTGCCGCGCCGCCCGTTGGCGCCAGGGGCAGCCAATCGCCCGCGGTCCGCGGACGCGGGCCGAACGCCACACCGTCCTGGTACCACTGCGCGGCCCCCAAATGGCCGTAGTCCACGATCACCCGTGCCCCCGCCGGGAGGGCGGCGGCGGGAACTTCACCGCCGGCGTTCCCGGAAGCGCCCCGGGCGGCTTGGGCGAGGGGATGCAACAGATCATGCTCGTCGTTCACTGCGGTCAACAGTGCGGCCGTCCAGTGGGCGAGGACATTGGTGGCCAGGGAATGCTCCGCGGCGAGGCGGGCGACGGCTTCGGTGACCGGGCCGGGCAGCGCGGCGGCGGCCAGGCGGGTGCCCACTTTGGGGGCGGTGTTCGTGCCCGCGGCGGTGGCGGCGGCCACCAGATAATCCTTGAGGCGGCCCAGCACCGGCGCTTCGGCGGCGGCGATCTTGGCGGGCCACTGGGCGCGCCAACGCTCGCGGAGGGTTTCCAGTTGGGCGGCGGCCGCGCGCTCGGTTTCCAGG
>CAIYZC010000719.1 GCA_903930565.1 uncultured Pedosphaera sp. | reverse complement strand
GGGGGCGACGATATCCGCGCCGGCTTCGGCATGGCTGAGCGCGGCGCGGGCGAGCAGTTGGAGGGAGGGATCGTTGAGGATGCGCGCGCCGGCGGCATCGTGGTGCACAATCCCGCAATGGCCGTGGGCCATGTACTCGCATAGGCAGACATCCGTGATGACCAGCAACCGCGGCAGTTCGCGCTTCAACGCGCGGACGGCTTGTTGGACGATGCCCTGTGGGGAGTAGGCGCCGGAGGCGAGGGCGTCCTTGGCGTCGGGGATGCCGAAGAGCAACACCGCCGGCACGCCCGCCGCGTGGGCGGCGTTGGCTTCGTGAAGCAATTCATCGATCGAAAGCTGGAAGACGCCGGGCATGGCGGCGATGGGGCGCCGGAGTTGGGTGCCGGAGCGGACGAAGAGCGGGAGCACCAATTGCTCGGCGCTCAGGCGGGTTTCGCGCACCAAGGCGCGGAGGGGACCCGACTGGCGGAGCCGGCGGGGACGGTAGGCGGGGAAGGCCCCGGTGCCAAATGCATTCATGGCGTCAGTTTAATTTGTCTGAAGGGACGGGAAAGCTGAAAAGTTGCTGGATGGCGGTGTTTTTCACTTCGCCGGCGCCCAGGTTTTCACGTCGTTGGTCGAAAAAGTAATGTACGGGAAACACTCGGGAATATGGGAATCCCAGACCCCGTGGCGGCTCCAGAACCAGCCGCCGGAATCCTTGGCGGGGGCGGGCGCCTTGCTTTGATTAAACCGCGAAAAATCCATCCGCCAGACATCCCCATTTTGGGGCGGCAAGGCGCGATGATCGGCGGCCGCCAGCCATTTCATGCCCGCCCAAGGGAAGGCCAGTTCGACGGTCCAACCTTTATCGTGATCCGCAGGTTGATTGAGGGTGCCGTCAATGTGCACGGCGGTTTTCAGGCCGGGAAAAGTCCACGCCCAAGAGCCCAGTCGGCGGCCGCGGGGATGGGTGGTGAACCCGACGCCATTGAAGGGGTGGACTTGGGGATTGTCCCGCCGGAATTCCGGCACCGCCCCGTAGCCGCCCAGCGCATAAGCTTCATCCCAAATGAAAAACACCTCATAGACGGTGTTGAGCGCGTTGATCTCAAATTCGTAATAGGTGTCGCGGCCGGCGATGAAAACCTCCACGTCATTGTTTTCGTAAATCGGGGAGTTGTGCGTGGTAAACGTGGCCGCCACGTTGGGTTCCTCGACCCAGAAGCCGACGTAAACGTTTTGGTCGTCCCAGAGCACCGCGGCCCGGGTGTCGTAGCGGGTGGGTTCGCCGGTGATCAGGTCGGTGAAGCGCGGCGATTTGGGCGCTTGGCGCCAGACGGCTTCCTCCAGGCGGCCGTCGATTTGCAAGGGAGCGGTGATGTGGTAGGCGGTGTAGCGCGCGGCGCCCGCGGGATCGCAGGGGAACTTCGAGGCCGCGTTGGTGGCACCGCCCGTCTGGGCGCCGGCGGTGCAGGCCGTGAGGCAGCCCAGGCCGGCGAGGAGGCGAAAGGTGGAGCGGGCGAATGAACGCAACATTCGGTCAGCTTATCCCGCCGGGGTTGGGCGTGCAACGGCGATCCCGCGCGGAAATTTCCTGCTCGCCGGCCGCGGGGGCGGGGACTAGGCTCGCGCCTCGACGATAACGTCCATCGACCTTCATAGATTATGAGCCTTTCCCGCCGTGAATTTGTCGGCCGCGCGACCCTCGGGGCGCTCGGCACCGCCGCCCTGGCTTCCGCCACCACGGAAGCCGCCGAACCACCAACCGCCCCCACCGGTCCCGTGCCGTTGATCGTCTCCACTTGGAATTTTGGCAAGGCCTCGAACGACGCCGCCCTCAAGGTTTTGCAAGGCGGCGGCTCCCTCCTGGATGCCGTGGAAAAAGGGATCTGGGTGACCGAGTCGGATTTGGGCAACCATTCCGTCGGTTTGGCCGGCACGCCGAACGCCGCGGGAGTGGTCCAGTTGGATGCGTGCATCATGTACGGCCCGGGGCATCGGGCCGGCAGCGTGGCCGCCCTCGAAGGCATCCGGCATCCCATCTCCGCGGCCCGGCGGGTGATGGAAAAAACCCGTCACGTCATGCTCGTGGGCGAGGGGGCGCGGATGTTCGCCTTGGAGGAGGGGCTGGAGTCCATCCCGGTGAATTCGCGCGAGCTCAATGAAGCGTGGCTGAAAAAGCACCCGGCTCCGCCGCCCGCGGCCGCGCCGGTCAGCCCCGACAATCACGACACCATCGCGCTGCTGATCCTGGGCGCGGACGGCACCATCGCCGGCGGTTGTTCGACCAGCGGCATGGGGAACAAACTGCCCGGCCGCGTGGGGGACTCGCCGATTTTGGGCAGCGGGCTCTATGTGGACAATGAAGTCGGCGCCGCGGGGGCGACCGGGGTGGGGGAGAATGTGATGCGCTACTGCGCCTCGTTCATGATCGTCGAGTTCATGCGCCAGGGGTTGCATCCGCAGGAAGCCTGCCGCCGGGCGATTCAACGCATCGTCAAAATGGATCCCAAGCCGGTGGGGCAGTTGAGCATCAATTTCGTCGCCTTGGACAAGCAGGGCCGGTTCGGCGCCGCCGGCACCGACCGCGGGTTCAACTACTCGGTCACCACGCCCGAAAAAAGCCAAGTCCTGCCCAATCCCGGATTGGGCTGAGTCGGCACTGCGTGCATCGCATTAGCCCCCTGCGGAGGTTTCTCCGTGGGGGGCTGGTCGAGCCAAAACCGTGCCGTTTACGCCGCGCCTTCGCGGAGGACGGCTTGGAGTTGGCGTTGGAATTGTTCGAGGAGTTTCTCGTGGGCGGAGTTTACTTCGGCGTCCGTGAGCGTGCGCTCGGCGTGGCGGTAGGTGAAGGCGTAGGCGAGGCTCTTTTGCCCGGCGGGCACGTTTTTGCCCCGGAACACATCGAAGAGCTGGGCGCTCTCCAGATTCGCGGCTTTGGCCTGGCGGACGGTGGCCAAGACGGCTTCGTGCGTGGTGGCCTCGGGCACGAGCATGGCCACATCGCGCCGGATGGAAGGCATGGACGGGAGGGCTTTGAAGCTCCGGGCCCCGGGGCGGTAGAGGGCGAGCAATTGGTCCACGCTTAATTCCGCGAGGAACACGGCGTCGCGCAGGTCGTTTTGGCGGGCGACGGCGGGGGTGAGTTGACCGAGTTCACCCAGCACGTTCTTGCCGAGTTGCAAGACGGCGGATTCCAAGAAGAGGATGGTGGACTCCGCCCGGCGCTGGAAGGCCAAGCCGCGGAAGCCGAATTGCTCTAGGAATTCCTCCAAAAGACCCTTCAGATCGTAAATATCGCAGCGGGCGTCCCGTTCGGTGCCGGACCAGAACGGGGCGTGGCGCAGACCGGTGAGGAGGAAGGCCACGCGGCGTTCTTCCTTGGGCTGGCCGTTGACCTGGTAGAAGACCCGGCCGAGTT
>CAIYZC010000718.1 GCA_903930565.1 uncultured Pedosphaera sp. | reverse complement strand
GTTGACCACGACCACGCATTCACCTCTTGTGGCGATGACTTGGCCGGGATCGGTGGCGTTCGCCAGAAGGGCGGCCCGCCCGTTTGGCAGGCGGCCCGGCTCTCGAAAATGCGCTGGAATCTCCGGCGGCGAGGCAAATGCTCCCGGGACGGGCGGGGCGTCCCAATGAGAAGTTCGGGCATTTCTGGAGCTACCCACTCGTGACTTGGGCAGTTGGTTCCCGGGGGCCGGGAGGACCCGGGCGCGGCGCAGCCGCGTGGAACCGAGGCGGGGCTCCCGAACGTGGGCAGCGAGGGCTGGAACAATCGGATTTGAGTGGTGACCAGACGATCCCATGGTTGTGGTACCTGCATTGCCATGCAAATCAACTGTTACCACCCGCTCGGGAAGCCACCTGAGCCGGATGAATTCGCCCATGGATTCAGATTCGGTTGGACTCGGTTGAGGAGGACTGAAATGCGTTGACAGACCAGTCGACTACCGGGATTTTGCTGATTGTTTTTACGGTAGCCGAACCCAACAATTAAGCCAACAAACACGATGGGATGGAAGCCGGGGATCACGGATTGGTTATGAAGACAATTTTGCGAAATTCATTGTTCGTTTGGCTCTTGCTTTGGGCCGTCTCGGCGCCCGCCCAAGTTGTGGTGTATGTGAACCAACACGCGCCCGCCTCGTCCACGCGCAGTGGCGCGAGTTGGGCCAATGCGATTTCGGAATTGCGTACGGCCTTGCCCATTGCCAATCAAATCGCCGCCACCAATCAGCAGGGCGTCGAGCTTTGGGTGGCCACCGGGACCTATTACCCCACCCCGCCGGCATCGGGTGACCGCTTCGCGACGTTCAATATCCGCAGCCGCGTCACCCTGCGGGGCGGATTCGCCGGGGGCGAGACCTCGCCGGGAGAGCGGCCCGCGGCCGGCTATTTGACCGTCCTCAGCGGCGACATTGGCCGGGTCATGACGAACGCGGTGACGGCGGGCAGCAGCGCGGCGCAATTGTTAAACAATCGCTTTTTTCCGTTTGCCACCAACAGTCCGGGCAACAATTGTGCCGACAACAGTTTCAACATCATCACCTGCCTTTCCGTGACCAACGTGGTGCTGGATTCCCTGGTCATTGCGGGCGGCTACGCCGGCAATTTGATGGTGAACGGCGCTCCGGCGGTTTCCCTGGAGCAATTGGAAGGGATGGGCCTCCCGCAGCCCGCGAATCCGGCGGGCACGCAAGTGCCGTTGACAAACCTGGTTGCGGGGGGCGGCATCTTTCTGGCGTTCCCCGGCGGCAACCAGCATCATCCCCGGGCGGAGATCGCCTTGACGGTCCTAAATTGCGCGTTTCTCGACAATTATTCCGCGGGTTATGGCGGGGCCATTTGCGCCTTCGGCGGCAATTTGGTGGTCCGGGGCTCCCAATTTTTTAACAACTGGTCGCGGGATGGCGGCGCGATCTGGGATGCCAGCGCCCATTCCGATATCGACCGCACGACGTTTCAAGGGAATTTCGCCACCGAATCCGGTGGGGCCCTGGCCTACGCCACCTTTGATTGGCACAATACGGTTAATCCGGCGCAGAATCCCAATTTCATCGGGGATTTGATCACTTCCGGCACCAGCATCCTCAAGGCGGGAACGAAAGCCATCCTGACCTACTACTATGGCAATCCGCCGGTGACCGACTCCCTGGCGGAACAGCTCTTCGGTCCGGGGGCGACGGCCGAGGAATTGACCGCGGAACAGACCGCCGCCGCGCAGCTTGAGGTGGCGGCCACCGCCCCGGGATTTGACGTGGTAGACCAAGCGTTGCAGGGCAGTCTGGAGAACGACCTTTCGGACGGGTTGTTAAATTTTGGTGAGGCGGATGTCGCCGGCGCTTACAACGTGGTGGGGGTGGCGGTGGCTGCGGTGAGTTTCGCCACAGATCTGGCCGTTTTGGCCGGAGGCGATCCGAACAATCCGTTCGTGGTGGGCTGGGGCAAATCCGCCGCCATTTTCAACACTTACCTGACGCCTTTTGGCTGGTTGGGCCTGATTTTTCAGTCGGTGGGCCTCAATTTGAGCATTCCGCCCCGCATCGTGGATGAGCAGACGGATTTCAAGAAAAGCGAGTTGAACAATTACAACCAGGCCGCCAACTCAACCCTGACCAGTTGCGTGTTTTCGAACAACACCGCCAACCTCATGGGCGGGGCCGTGCAGGAGGTGTACAAGAATGTCCAAATCCAGGGCTGCTGGTTCGGGAATAACACGGCGGTGGTGACCGGCGGCGCCATGGGATGCGGGGAATGGTGCGTTCCCTTCATTGCCGATTCCGCATTTTACCACAACCAGAGCGGGGCGGGCTACAGCGCCATTTACAATTTCGGCAGCACGCGCACCTACCTGTACAACTGCACCATCGTGAACAACGGTTCCGGCAACACGAACAAGGCCACCGCCATTGGCAACGAACTGGGGGCCAACGTCAAGTTGTTCAATTCGGTCTTGTGGGGGAACACCAACGCGGCCCTGCCGGGCGGGGGAGCGGACATCTTCACGGCCACCGGACAAAACCTGACCGGGTCGCTGCTCAACACGTACCACAGCGCGGGCGCCGCCCGGGGCGATTACGTCGCCAATTGCGATATTTATTACTGCGACGTACAGAGCCTGAACAGCCTGCCGTTGGGGGCCAAGGACTTCGAAGTCGTCATGGAGACGCCCGCCACCGAAGCGCAGCTCTTCGGTGATGTTTTTGGCGCCAGTTTGGGCCTTGGCCAGGGAACCTCGTCATCCGCCACCGCCGTCTCCTTGCCCGCGAGCCTGTTTGATCGTTACCATTCCAATCCGCTGTCGATCGACAACAGCCTGTATCAGACGATTCAAGGCCTGTATTCACGGGTCATCTCCTGGGATTTCTACGGTCTCGCGGAAGCGCAAGGCTTTGTCAACATCGGGGAGGGCAACGCGCTTTATTCCTACGCTGATGGCAGTCCTTCCTTTCCCAAGGGCATGAACTTCCAGAAAAATCCCGGCTTGTTTGGTCCCCAAGGCATCACGCCCCGGGATTCCTCCCCGCTGGCGCATGCGGCGTGGGGCTTTTGGCCCTACCTGGCGACCGGCCTGCCGACCTTTGATCACCGCGCGTACGACCAGGATATTTACGGCGCCACGCGGACCGGCAACACGATTGGCGCCGTGGACTTTCAGGCGGATCAGCAATACCGGTCCGCGGGCGTTGCGTTGAACCAAGTGCCGGGTTTGCCGGGCCTGCTGGGATTGCCCGGCGGTGGCGCCCCCGTGCTTTACGTCAAGGCCGGGGCCACCGGAACGCAGAGCGGCTCCAGTTGGGCCGACGCGATGACGGACTTCCCGGCGGCTGTGAGTCTTCTGCGGGAACTTCCCGCCGGCACCCAGATTTGGGTCGCCGGGGGTGATTATCCCGTGGGCTCACTCCAGGTGCCGGCCGGGACCGAGCTTTATGGCGGCTTCGCCGGCAGCGAGGCGTCGGTATCCGACCGTGTGAACGGCGCCGCGCCGTCCGTGCTTCACGGAGACGGAAGTGGTCCGGTCCTCGTCCTGGCGAAGACCGCCACGGTGGATGGATTCACCATTACCCACGGCGGTCAGTCCGCCTTGTATAACGGCGGTGGTGGGATTTATGCCGCGGATATGAACGCCCTCGTGACGGTGCGGAACTGTGTCTTCACCGGCAACCGCGCCAGCCAGGGCGGGGCAATGCTGTTGTTCGGTCCTTCCTGGATCGCCAATTGCTCGTTCCTGACCAACCAAGCCGGCTACAACGGCGGAGCTTTGACCTTGGTCGGCGATGCGGACGTCTACAACTGCTTGTTCGTGGGGAACTCCGCCGGTAATGGGGGGGCGATTTTTGGTGTGGGGGAATTCAATCCCCGGAACTACGGCCAGCAGCTCAACCTTTACAACGACACCTTTTATGGCAATCGGGCGAGTTCCACCACCGGCTTCCCCGACGGGCCTCCGGGCGGGGGCGGGGTGGAGTTTGACGCCAACGGCGGGGGCTTTCTCGCGGTGCGGAATTGCATCTTTTGGCACAACACCGCCCCCGGGGGGCGCTCCTACAATGGCGCGATCCAGGCCGATCCGTTCAGCCTCGAATGGCAGCAGTTAGCC
>CAIYZC010000717.1 GCA_903930565.1 uncultured Pedosphaera sp. | reverse complement strand
GATTTCCGTCTATATCATGGGCCTTAAAGACAAAAAGTACTTGGCCCGGACCTATGGATCGAAAATCGGCAAGGCAAGCGTGACTGGGTATTGCATCAAATTCAAAGCGCTCAATGATATCAACCTGCAGATACTGGAAGCGGCGATACGATATGGAGTGGAACAGACGGCCCAACCATCCGCTGGAGCCGCCGCCGATTGATAAATGGCGTCAGCAAACGGCGTCCGGAGGAGAGCGGGACCTCTTGACGGGATGGACCGGTTTCGTGCCGGCTCAAAACCGGCAGTGGGGACAACTGCCGGAAGCGGCGGGGCTGAGGTAGGGGATGCCCAGGGCCATGCCGCGGCAGATCAGGAGCAGGCCGGTGGCGATGAGGCAGGCGGGGATGGCGCGCGGGAAACGCAGCCGCAGGGCCATTTGGAGGCGGATACCGCCCAGGCCGATTGCCAGCATCATGGGGACAGTGCCCAAACCAAAGGCCAGCATGGATCCCGCACCGGTGAGCGGGCCGGGGGCGGTCAAGGCCACGGCGGCGGCCGTGTAAACCAAGCCGCAGGGGAGCAGGCCGTTGCCCACACCGAGGGCGAAACTGGCGGACAATCCGCGCCGTCGGAGCACAGGCGCCAGAGCGGCGCGAACCCAGGCGGAGGCCCGCAGGGTGAGGGAATTGGCGGCGGGCCGCACGGCCACCAACGCGCCGGTCAGCAGGGCGGCGCCGGTGGCGATGGACACCCAGCGCGCAATCCCCGCCCAGGCCAGGGTGCCGCCGGCGAGACCGAGGAGGGTGCCGATCAGCACATAAGTCAGCACCCGGCCGCCGTTGTACGCCAGACGACCGAGCCAGATCAACCCCGGTCCGGGGCCGGCGGCGGGGACGGCCAGCACCAGCGGACCGCACATGCCTGCGCAATGCAGGCTGCCGGCCAAGCCGAGGACAAAGGCGGTCCAGATTTCCATGGCGGGAGGCTCAGCCCTGGTTCGCGCCCACGCGGATGGCGCGGTCAAAGTAATATTCCTGACCGGCGCGCGTCCACTCCACGCGGACCTTCCACAGGCCGCTTTGGAGTTTGCGGGCGTCGATGATCTGGATCCCGTCCGGCCCGGGTTGCAAGGCGTGTTGCTCATCCAGCCGGGCATCGGCCGGGCGGTAGAGCAGGACGCGTCCGGTGGCGGCCGGGCCGGCGGCGACCGGCAGTTGGATCCGGATGTCCCCCTGCGCCGGGTTGTAATTCACGGCCAGTTCGGCGTTGACGGGGTCGGTGCGGCGCACCCGTTCGATTTGCTTTTGGAAATGGATTTCTTCATCGTAGTAGTCCGCGCGCACCAAGTCCATGCGTTGCCGGGAGGCGAACACGGTGTAGGAGATGATGAAAATGATCGCGCAACAGAAATAAGCGATGATGGCGTACGGCCAGTAATTGCGGCGGGGTGCCGGGGTCGCCGGCGGGGTCGTGGGGGCAGCGGGGGTGGGCATATTATTTGGGGGTTGGCGCGGCGGGCGTCTCGGAGCGCGGGCCGACAAAGTTGGATTTCACGACGGCGATTTTTTTGCCGGCGGCGTAAACGCCGATTTTCACGTCGGTGCGGATGCCATGCAGCGCGCCGGGCGCGAGGCGCAGGAGCAGCGAGGTTTCGGCCAATTGTTCCGCGGGCACCACCATTTGGGGCGCGCCGAGGAGCACCAATTCGCCCGCGGGTTGTTCCAAACGCAATTCCACCGGGAGGGCGCCGTGGGTCTTGTTGATCAGCTTGACGGTGTACAGGTTCTCGATCCGTCCATCGGCCATGGTTTGGAACATGCCGCCGGGGGCGCGCAGCACGGTGGTCTCGATTGCCGTGCGGCTCAGGATCAGGAACAGGAACAACGTCACCAACGCCACCAGGACGACGACGTAGCCGGCCAACCGTGGCGTGAAGCGCCATTTCTGGCCCCGTTCAATATTGTTTTGCGAAGCAAAGCGGACCAGACCCCGCGGGCGGCCGACCTTGTCCATGATGCTGTCGCACGCGTCGATGCACGCGGTGCAATTCACGCATTCCATTTGGGTGCCGTTGCGGATGTCGATGCCGGTGGGGCAGACGGCGACGCACAAGTGGCAGTCCACACAGTCACCGGCGCCCGCGGCTTGGCGCGCGGCCGGAGTTTCCTCGCGGCGCAGCGGGGCGCGGCGTTCGCCGCGGGGCCGGTCGTAGGCGACCAGCAGGGTGTTTTCATCCAGCGCGGCGGATTGGAACCGGCCGTAGGGGCAAATAAAGGTGCAGGCCTGCTCCCGGAACCGGGCGAAAATGGCGTAAAACAGCAGGGTGAACAGCAGCATGAACGTCAACCCGTGCCAGTGCAGGGCCGGGTTCTCGGTGCTGATTTTGATCAAGGCCTCGCTGCCGATGATGTAACTAAGCAGCGTGTTGCCGATCACAAAGGAGAGTCCAAAGAAGATGCCATGCTTGGCCACGCGGCGGAGGATTTTATCCTTCGTCCACGGCGCGGCCGCCAACGCCTTCTGGGCGGGGCCGTCGCCTTCGATTGCGTACTCGATTTTGCGGAAGACCATCTCCATGAGGAGGGTTTGCGGGCACGTCCACCCGCACCAAAGGCGCCCGAACGCCGAGGTGAAGATGATGATGCCGGTCAGGAAGACCAGCATCGCCACCGCGAAGATCACCATGTCCTGCGGCCAGAAGATTTGGCCGAGAATGGAGAAGCGGCGCGCGACGATATTAATCATCAACAGCGGGTTCCCTTGGATGCGGATGAACGGCCCGGCAAACATGATCGCCAGCAGCAACCAACTGACGTAGGTGCGCGCCCGGTAAAACCGCCCCGCCGGCCGGCGCGGGTACAGCCAGCGCCGCCGCCCGTCCTGATGCGCCGTGGCCAAGTGGTCGCGGAAGTCGGCCCAGTTAATGTCCTGGGCGACCGTGTTCGACCCGGTCTGGGGGGGCGGCTGGACGGGGGGCGTTGGCGTCGGGGTGGTCATGGGGCGGGGCGGACGTGGTTACTCGAAGATGCTCGGCTTCGAGGGCGCGGGCGCCTGATTCTCGGGCGGTTTGGGGTTGGGCGGATGGGTGCCGCGCAGGGTATAGATGTAGCTGGCGACCGCCTGAACTTCATTCGGCTTGAGGATGCCCTTCCAGGTGATCATGCCTTTGTCCGGAACGCCGTTGAGAATCGTCCGCACGTTGTCCGCATAATTCGAGCCGTGAATCCAATAGTCGTCGCAGAGGTTGGGACCCACCAAGCCGCCGCCATCCGGCCGGTGGCAGGGGGCGCAGAGGGTGACAAAGGTCTGTTTGCCCTGGGCGAGCACGCTGGTTTCCTTGGATGGGGCCAGCGTGCCCAGCGTGGCTTCGAATTTGGTCAAGGCAATGGTTTTGAGGGCCTCGCCGGCGGCGAATTCCTTTTGGAAGGCGGCGTCCTGCAGATCGCCGGCCTTCAAAACGTGGTAATAGCCGAGGTAACCAATG
>CAIYZC010000716.1 GCA_903930565.1 uncultured Pedosphaera sp. | reverse complement strand
GTACTTTTATTCAAAATAACAAGTTTTATGACACCGCCTGAGCTCCCAATGAAGGATCCAATAAATGCCTATGACGATGCTTTCAAACATCACGCCCTCGAATTCTGGCATTCCAGCGGAAAATCAGCTAGCGAGGTTGCAAAATATCTCGGTATTGTTTCAGAATTCCTTGAAATCTGGGATAAGGAATTATCCGCCAAGGATTTTGCCGCAGTGGGGGGGCCGGACGCCAGGCCTAGCAGTGCTCTTTTGGGAACCTCCTCCGAACATATCCAGCGAGTTTCGAGTTCTCTTCGCAACCAATTGCCATCTCCTCCTCGCGTTTTCAAGGGCCGCGACGCCGAACTGACCCAACTGTTGGCTGCCCTTGAATCCGGCCAGACTGCTGGGGCCACCATAGCCGGCAAACACACCGGCCTTCATGGAATGGGGGGGGTAGGAAAGACCGCCCTTGCCCTCGTCCTGGCCCACCAATTGAAGGACCGTTTTCCCGACGCCCAATTGTACCTCAATCTGCGCGGGGCCGATCCCGAACGCCGGGCACCCTTGCCCGCCGCCGAGGTGATGGAGCGCGTGATCCACACCTTTCATCCGCAAGCCAAACTCCCGGAAGACCCGGAGCAACTGGGCGCGACCTATCGCGCCGTGCTCACCGAGGCAGGCCGCGTCTTGCTGCTCTTGGACAACGCCGCCGGTCCCGACCAGATCCAGCCCCTGCTGCCGCCGAATAATTGCTTGCTCTTGGTGACCTCCCGCACGCAGTTCGCGCCTGCGGGTTGGGTCGTGCGAAATTTGGATTGCCTGGCCCCGGAAAAGGCGCAGGAATTGCTCCGCACCCTGGCGCCCCGCATCGCCGATTTCACCGCCGAAGCCGCGAAGTTGTGCGGCGGCTTGCCGCTGGCGCTGGAAGTCTTCGGAGCCGCTGTTCGGGAAAACACCGTTTGGCCCGTGGCCGACCTGGTCGCGCGCCTTCGTGCCAAAAACAAGGATACCCTCGAACCCGTTCGCGCCGCGTTTCAAATCAGTTACGATTTGCTCTCGCTCCGGGGCCAAGAGGACTGGCGAAGACTCTCAGTGTTCCCAGGCACCTTCGACGCCCCCGCCGCCGCTGCCATTTGGCAGGAGGCCGACCTCGAGTTGGCCCTGCACCGCCTGAAGGCCTTGGTCAAAGCCAGCCTCGTGCAATACAGCCCCGGCAACGCCCGGTTCCGTCTGCACGATTTGGTCCGTGATTATTTGGCCGGATTGCTTGCCCCCGAGGAGCGACGGGAGTTGCGGATACGCTTCGGCGGGCATTTTGCCCGGGTCGGAGACGAAACGAATCGGCTCTATCTGAAGGGCGGGCAGGGGATTTTGCAGGCATTGGCCCTGTTCGATTTGGAGCGGGCGAATTTGGAGGCGGCCCTGGCGCTCTTGCGCGAAGAAGCCGGCTTGCCAAAGCATGATGACCAAAGAAAAGTCCAACCCATCGCCGACGCGTCCGCTCGCGAGAGCGCCCGGTTGTTGATCCAGTTGGTGGACGGCATCGCGTATGTGGGTGCCCTGCGCTTTCATCCGCG
>CAIYZC010000715.1 GCA_903930565.1 uncultured Pedosphaera sp. | reverse complement strand
GCCTCGGCGTTGGCGGGGCTGATGTGCGGGTCCAAACCGCTGCCCGAGGCGGTCACGGCGTCCGCGGGCACGGGCGCGTTCGTGGCCATTTGGTTTTCGGTGCGGTAATCGGCCACGCGCCCGGTGATGGTGGCCAGCAGGTTCGAACTGGTCGGGCCGAGATTGCTGCCGCCCGAGCTGGTCGCGTCGTAGCCGTTGCCGGCCGCCGATGGGCGCGAGTGGAAATAGCGGTCACCCGTGAACGCCTGGCCGAGCAGGCGCGAACCGCGGACCGCGCCGCCGGCGTCGCGCAGCAGGCTGCCATTGGCGCGGTCGGGGAAGAGGGCCTGGCCGAGGCCCCACACCGCGAGGGGATACAGCCCGCAGCACACGAGCGCCAGGACCAACGTGGAGACGAGCGCGGGACGAATTTGGGCAAGGAAGGAGTTCATGGTTCAAACAAGTTTCCAAGTGGTGATGAGCAGGTCGATGACTTTGATGCCCAGGAAGGGCAGCAGCACCCCGCCGCCGCCGTAGATGAGCAGGTTGCGTTGCAGCACCGCGAGGGCGCCCACGGCCCGGAATTTCACGCCGCGCAACGCCAGCGGAATGAGAGCGATGATGATCAGCGCGTTGAAGATGACCGCGCTCAGGATCGCGCTGTGCGGGCTGTGCAGGCCCATGATGTTCAAGGGGGCGATGACCGGGAAGGTGGCCATGAGCATGGCCGGGATGATGGCGAAGTATTTCGCCACGTCGTTGGCGATGCTGAAGGTCGTCAGCGCGCCGCGGGTGATGAGCAGTTGTTTGCCGATCTCGATGACCTCCAGCAGCTTCGTGGGGTTGGAGTCCAGGTCGATCATGTTGCCCGCCTCCTTGGCGGCCTGCGTGCCGGTGTTCATCGCCACCCCCACGTCCGCCTGGGCCAGGGCCGGGGCGTCGTTGGTCCCGTCGCCGATCATGGCCACCATCCGCCCGCCGGTTTGCTCCCGGCGGATGAGCGCCAGTTTGTCCTCCGGCTTGGCTTCCCCCAGGAAGTCGTCCACGCCCGCCTCCGCGGCGATGGCCGCGGCAGTGAGGTGGTTGTCCCCGGTGATCATGATGGTCTTGATGCCCATCTTGCGGAGTTGGGCGAAGCGTTCCTTGATGCCGCCCTTGACGACGTCCTTCAAGTGGATCACGCCCAGGACGCGATCCCGGGTGGCGACGACGAGGGGCGTGCCGCCGGCGCGGGCGATGGTTTCGACGGCCCGTTCCACCGCCGCGGGCAGCGGCCCGGTCACGAAACCGCGGATGGCCTCGGTCGCGCCCTTGCGGTACTGCGCGCCGTCCACATCCACGCCGCTCATGCGCGTTTGGGCGGTGAACTTGATGAACACGGCGCCGGGCATCTCCTGAATCTGGCGTTCGCGGATGCCGAATTGCTTGGCGAGCACCACCACGCTCCGGCCCTCGGGAGTTTCATCCGCCAGGGAGGCCAGTTGCGCGGCGTCGGCCAGGGCGGCGATCGTCACGCCCGGGGCGGGCAGGAATTCCGTGGCCTGCCGGTTGCCCAGGGTGATCGTGCCGGTTTTGTCGAGCAGCAGGACGTCCACGTCCCCCGCCGCCTCCACCGCCCGCCCGCTCATCGCCAGCACGTTGCGCTGGAGGAGGCGGTCCATGCCGGCGATGCCGATGGCGCTGAGCAGGCCGCCGATGGTCGTGGGGATGAGGCAGACCAACAGGGCCACCAACACCGCCAGCGAAAAGTCCGCCGCGGAATACACGCCGAAGGGTTTCAGCGTCACGCACACCAGCAGGAAGATCAACGTCAACGCCGCCAGCAGGATGGTGAGCGCGATCTCGTTCGGTGTCTTCTGCCGTTGCGCCCCTTCGACCAGGGCGATCATGCGGTCCAGAAACCCTTCGCCCGCGTGGACGGAGACCCGGACCGTGATTTCGTCCGACAACACGCGGGTGCCCCCGGTCACGGCGCTCCGGTCGCCGCCGCTCTCACGGATGACCGGGGCGGATTCGCCGGTGATGGCGGATTCATCCACGCTCGCGGCGCCGGCGATGACGTCGCCGTCGGCGGGAATGATTTCGCCGGCGCGCACCACCACCACGTCATCCTTGCGGAGTTCGGTGGCGCTGATTTCCTCCAGGCCGCGCGGGCCGAGCCGGCGGGCGTGGGATTGGACGCGGGTCTTGCGCAACGCCTGGGCCTGGGCCTTGCCGCGCCCTTCCGCCATCGCTTCGGCGAAGTTGGCGAACAGCACGGTGAACCACAGCCAGAGGGCGATCTGCGCCGTGAAGAACCGGTCCGCCGCGGGGGCGGTGAACACCTCGGCGGTGGCCACCACGGCGCCCACGAGGGTGACGAACATGACCGGATTGCGGATCATCAGCCGCGGATCCAGTTTGCGGAAGGCGTCCACCGCGGCCGGGCCGGCGATGCGGCGGTCGAAAAGGGAGGGGGTTTTGGAGTTCATACCAGTATGCGTAGTCGGCCGGTTAAAACACGCGGCTCTGGAGCATGAGGAAATGCTCCACCACCGGTCCCAGGGCCAGGACGGGCAGGAAGTTGAGGGCGCCCACCAGCAGCACCGTGCCCAGCAGGAGCAGGACGAAGGTGCCGCCCGACACGGGGAAGGTGCCGCCCCCCGCCGGGGCGATTTTCTTGCGCCCCAGCGAGCCGGCCAGGGCCATGATCGGCACGATCATCAGGAAGCGGCCCGCCAGCATGGCGAGGCCGAGCGTGGTGTTGTACCAGGGCGTGTTGGCGTTCAGGCCCGCGAAGGCGCTGCCGTTGTTGGCCACGCAGGAGGAGTAGGCGTAGAGGATTTCGCTCAGCCCGTGCGGCCCGCGGTTGCTCAACCCGGCCAACCCCCAGGCGCTGACCGCGGCCCAGGCGGAGAAGCCCAGGATCGCGAGGCAAAGGATCAGCAGCGAAAGCATCGCCATCTTCACTTCGAAGGCTTGGATCTTCTTGCCCAGGTATTCCGGCGTGCGCCCGACCATGAGGCCGGCGATGAACACCGCCAGGATCACGAACACCAACATGCCGTAAAGTCCCGCGCCCACGCCGCCGATGATGATCTCGCCCAATTGCATGTTGAAGAGGGGGATCAAGCCGCCGAGCGGGGTGAAGGAATCATGCATCGCATTCACCGCGCCGCAGGACGCCGCGGTCGTGATGGTGGCGAAGAGGGCCGAATTGAAAACCCCGAACCGAACCTCCTTGCCCTCCATGTTGCCGTCCGCGACCGCCACGCCCGCGTGCTGGTGGATCGGATTACCCTGTCCCTCCGCCCAGCCGCAGACCAGCACGCCGCCCACGAAGAGGACCATCATGGCCAGCCAGATCGACCAGCCGTGCCCGGGGTTGCGGGTCTGGCGCCCGAGAAAATGGGTCAGCCCGCTGCCGATCGCGAAGATGGCGAGCATTTGCAGGAAATTCGCCAGCGGGGTGGGATTCTCAAACGGATGCGCCGCGTTGGCGTTCACGTAACCGCCGCCGTTGGTGCCGAGCATTTTGATCGCCAATTGGGACGCCATCGGGCCTTGGACAATGGTTTGTTCCGTGACCGTTTGCTCCTCCATGACCGCGCTGCCGGCGGCGTCCACCACGGGCTTGCCGTTCGCGTCCACCTTGGCGACGGAAACCTTCATTGGCTCCAGCAGCCGGGCCTTGGTGTAGGGCTGGAAGTTCTGGAGGCAGCCTTGCGACACCAAAAAGATGGCGAACACAAACGCCAGCGGCACCAGCAGGTAATAGGTCGTGCGGACCACGTCCACCCAGAAATTGCCGACCGTGGCGGCGGCGGGCCGCGCGATGCCGCGCACCAGGGCGGCGGCGATGGCGATGCCCGTGGCCGCCGAGGTGAAGTTGTGGATCACGAGCGCCACCATCTGGGAGAAATAGGACATCACCGATTCCCCGGCGTAACTTTGCCAGTTGGTGTTGGTGGTGAAACTCACGGCGGTGTTGAATGCCAGGTCCGGCGCCAGGCCGGCGAAACCCTGCGGGTTGAACGGCAGGTAGTATTGCAACCGCAAAATGGCGTAAGTGAACAAACAGCCCGCCGCGCTGAACACCAGCATGGCCACCGTGTATTCGCGCCACCCCTGTTCCGTGTCCGACCGCACGCCCATGAGGCGGTAGGTCAGCCGTTCCAAGGGTTTTACCAACGGGTCGAGCCACGTGCGGCCATCCGCCGTGAGCACCCGTTCCAAATAGCCACCGAGCGGTTTGGTGAGCAGGGCGAGCAGTCCCACGAACAAAGCCAATTGCCAATAATCCAGCGCGTGCATAAAGGGGGATTCCTTAAAATTTTTCCGGCCGCAACATGGCGACGAGGAGATAAGCGAACAGCAGGGCGGCGATGCCGCCGACAACAAGGTTTTCCATAATCAAAGTTGGTCGCACCCCCGGGCATAGAGCCCGCCGAGCACGAAGAAGACCGTGACGATGCCAATAAAAATCAGATCGTTCATAAACACGCCTTCACCCTGCGCCCGTCGGCCGAAACCCACTAGTCAAAAGGGGGGTGGAAGGTGTTAAAGCCGCGTAAAAGCCCGGGAGGGGTTGGATTTGGCCTTCCAGGGGTGCGTAAGACTTGGGACAGGAGCCTCGCGCGAAGCCGCGAAGCCGCGAAGGGGGACAAGGGGAAAAAGCAGGTTTTGGACATGATGCACATGATGGACATGATTTTTGATGGATCCGAGGGATCGGTTTGGCCTTCGGTGGGTGCGTAGGGCGCGTGGCAGTTGGCAGTTGGCAGTTGGCAGTTGGCAGTGCGGGCTATTCCGGGCACCCCCGGAGGGGGGCTGGATGGTAGCCGGTGGGTACCACCACCGGTCGCCGGCAAATCGGTTCGCCGCCCCGGAGGGTGCGGGGGAAAGGTTGGAATGGTGGGGGGTCCCCAAACGGATTGGCCTTCGGTGGGTGCGAAAGACTTGGG
>CAIYZC010000714.1 GCA_903930565.1 uncultured Pedosphaera sp. | reverse complement strand
GCTGCGGGTGGTGACCGCCCACAAGGGCAATGTCTGGCTCAAGCTCACCACCCAAGGCAAGGCGGCCCACGGTTCGCGGCCGGACTTGGGGCGGAACGCGATTTTGGAGATGGCGCGGGTGGTGACCTTGCTGGAAACCGAGTATGCGGCGGAATTGGCCACCCGGCGGCATCCCTTGCTCCGTTGCGCCACGGTTAATACCGGCACCATCCGTGGCGGGGTGCAGGCAAACATTGTTCCGGCCCAGTGCTCCATTGTGATCGACCGGCGGATGCTCCCGGGGGAAACGGGCGCCTCGGTGCGCCGCGAATTGAAGGCCTTGCTGCGCGCGCACGGCCTGAAAGCGGTGTTGGGAGACCAAAAGGGCGCGCCGTGCCCGGCCCTTGAAACCGACGCGAATCTTCCCTTGGTCCGCGGGTTCATGGCCCTGGCCGGACAAGCGGAGCCGGTGGGGGTGGATTATTTTTGCGATGCGGCCGTGTTGGCCGGCGCGGGCATTCCCAGCGTGGTGTTCGGTCCGGGTGATATTGCCCAGGCGCATACCGCGGACGAGTGGCTCGCGACTTCGCAATTGGAACGGGCCAAAACTCTCTTGGTGCGCTTTCTGTCCGGGCTGGCTTGAATCCGCCACCGGGTTTGTTAGCTTCCCCCACGCATGACGACCGCCAAACCCTTGGATCTCCCGCCCGGCACCACCACCGAGGCGCAGCATAAAGCCACCTTCTTCCGCCAAAGCGGCTGGATGATGATGGCCACCGTCGGGAGCGGGGTGATGATGATGCTGGTGCACGTGTACTCCAAGTACATCCCCGAGGACGAGTACTCGGCCGTGGGCACCCTGATCCAATTGCTTAACTGGATGATGATTCCGGCCATTGGGCTGCAAACCGTGTTCGCGCAGCAAACCTCGGCGGCCGTGACCCCGGCGCAGCAGCGCCAGTTGGCGGGCACTTTTCACGCCGTCCTGCGGCTCACCTTCGTCATCTGGTTGGTCATGCTGGGCGTGGCGTTGGGATTTCAAGGCGCCCTGCTCAAGGCGATGAAGATCCACAACCCGGCCGCCTTGTGGGTCACTTTGGTGGTGGGCTGGATGATGTTGTGGCAGCCCATTTTCCAAGGACTGCTGCAGGGGCGGCAGAACTTTCTATGGCTGGGGTGGGTGGCGGTTTTCAACGCCTTCGGCCGGGTGGTGATCGCGGGCATCATCGTCGTGGTGTTTCACGGGTGGGCGGCGGGCATCATGACGGGCGCGTTGATTGGCTTGGTGGCCTTGGTGGCGTCCGCCGGCTGGCAAAATCGGGATTTGTTCACCGCCCCGCGGGAACGCTTTGCGGCGCGGGAATGGCTGGGGCGGGTGGTGCCGCTGACGCTGGGTTGCGGGGCGAGCCAATTCCTCTTTAGCGCGGATATGTTTGTGGTGCAGGACCATTTTGACAACACCGGGCCGTATGTGTTGGGCATGACCCTCGCCCGCGCGATTGTGTTGTTCACCGCCCCGCTGGTCGCGGTGATGTTCCCCAAAATCGTCCGAAGCCTGGCGCACGGCCAAAAAAGCAACCTGCTGTTGCTCACTTGCCTCGGCACCGGGGCGCTGGCGGTGGGGGCGGCGGTGGCCTTGCCCTTGGTCTCCCCGCTGCTGATCAAGGCCATTTCCACCCAGGCGAACTTGGCGATTCTCCCCCTCATCCCGCTCTTCGCCTGGGCCATGGTGCCGCTGGCGATGGCCAACGTGCTGCTCAACAACCTCATGGCCCGCTCGCGTTTTACGGGCGTGCCCGCCATGGTACTGGTGGCGGTGTTCTACTGGTTGGGCTTGCAGCGTTTCCACGGCTCCTTCGACATGGTGGCGCGCACCATGGGGGGCTTCAACCTGCTCTTCCTCTTGGTCTGCGTGGTCTTTACTTGGGAACCTTGGGCCCGGCGGACGCCGGCCCGGGCTTGAGCACGCGATAGGTCAGCAACATTTCATCGCCCACGCGCCGGCGGGCTTGGAGTTTCAATTGGGCCGCCGCGGCGAGGGTGGCAAAGCCGTCGCCATCCGCGAGCGTCGGGGCCTTGAAACCGCCGAACAAGACCGGGCACAGGGTCACATGGATTTCATCCACCAGCCCCGCTGCCAGGAGCGCGGCGTTCACTTCCCCGCCGCCTTCCCCGAGCAACCGGCGCACTCCCCATTCCCGCCGCAACCAACCCAGGGCGGCCGCGAAATCCAGTTGGTCGTCCCCAAAGACCTGCACTTCATCCGCCAATCCGCGCAAGATGACCATTTGTTTCGGTCGCGTGCGCCCGGTCGTGAGCAAAATCAGCGGGGTCGTGCGGTGACGGAAAATCTCGGCCGCCGGATTCACCGTTCCTCCGCCCGTGACGATGACCCGGACCAACGGCCGCTTCAGTCCAAGGCGCAAACGGCGGCGTTCGTACTCCGCGCCGCCGGTGGTCATGGTGACCGCGGTGGCATCCACGGTGCGCGCCCCCGCCAGCACCGCATCGGCGGTGGTGCGCAATTCGTATAAATGCTCATGGTCGCGCGCGCTGCCAAAGGGCACAAACCGCCGGTCCGGCGGCGCCAGCTTGCCATCCGCGCTCAGGGCCGCGTTTAAGTACACGAACGGCCGGCCCGTCGGGGGACGGTGGCGCAATCGGGCGCGGGCGATGCTCAGGGTTTCCATGCAGCGGGTTCAATCATGACGTTGATTCGGTCGGAAACCTCATGCCGCGGGCGCCGGTCGTTCCCAGCGGAATTTGCGCTCCGCTTCCGTGATCATCACATCATTAATGCTGGCGTAACGGGCGCGCATGTAACCCGGCGCATCGAACTCCCAGTTCTCATTTCCGTAGGAGCGGAACCACTGCCCGTTGGCGTCGTGCCACTCGTATTCAAAGCGCACGGCAATGCGGTCGTCCCCAAAGGCCCACAGCTCCTTGCGCAATCGGTAATCCAACTCCCGAGTCCATTTTCGGCGCAAAAATTCGATCACGGCCGGGCGCCCGTTGAGGAACTCGGAGCGATTGCGCCATTCCGTGTCCGGGGTGTACGCCAGGGCGATCCGATCCGGGTCGCGGGAGTTCCAAGCGTCTTCGGCGGCCTGCACCTTTTGGCGCGCCGTAGCGGCGGTGAACGGGGGCAAGGGTGGACGGGGGGCGGGAATCATGGGCAAAGGGTTTCTGGCCAAGGGTTCAATTTGTGCCGGCAAGCCGGGCTTCCAACTCCGCTATCCGGCGGTGCAATGGCGCGACCACCGCGGACACCTCCGCCGCCGTGTAACGCGGCGTGATGTGCTGCGGACAGTTCCAATCATAGGCGGTTACGTCAATGAAAAAGAGCCGTTCCACCCGCGCGCGCTCCGCCGGTTCGGCCAGTTGCGCCACCATTTCCGGGTGTTCCCGCGCGTCCACCACGCGCGCTTCGCCCAGGATTTTGAGCCGGGTGCGCGCTGGATAATCCATGAGCAACAACGACACCTTCGGGTTGGCGGCGAGGTTGCCGGTCGAGAGCAACTGCCGGTTGCCGCCGTAATCGGCGAATGCCAGGGTGTGGTCGTCCATCACCCGGAGAAAACCGGCCGGACCGCCCCGGTGCTGCACATACGGCCAGCCGGCTTCATTCACGGTTGCCAGGTAGAACGAATCCCGCGTTGCGATGAAGTCGCGTTCATCGGCTGTGAGGGCATCCCGCCCTTTCGGGCCGCCCGGTGCGGCGGCCCGGCCCAGATACTGGCGCTGGGCGGCCGTCACGGCGGGGGTGACCAAGTGGGGCAAGTAATTGGCGGCCATGGTGCAGGCGGGGTTGGGGGATTGTTTGCGGTGGATTACGCCGCGGCGGCGAGCGCCTGCCGCAGGGCGGATTTGGATTGCACCCCCCGCAGCGTGGCCGACGGTTGGCCGTTGCGGAAGACAATCAGGGTGGGAATGGCGCTGATGCCGAAGCGGGCGGCGAGCTCCGGCGATTCGTCCACGTCCACCTTGGCAATGACCGCTTGGTCGCCCTGCTCCGTCGCGAGCTCCTTGAGGACCGGCGTGAGCATTTTGCACGGGCCGCACCAAGGGGCCCAAAAGTCCACTAGGACGGGCGTTGTGCCGCCACTTTGGATCGCGGTGTCGAAGCTGCTCTGGTTCAAGTTCAGGATGTTCATATCGTTGGTTCTTTCGTTCCGGGCGATCTTCGCCCTTCAAGGATTGGATGCGGTGGGTGAAGTGGTTCTTACCCCGGCCGCGCGCGGCAGGAATTCACGGATCCAGGCCGCAATCACCGGGCCCGCTTCCTCCAGGGCAAAATGCCCGGTCTCCAAAAGGTGCAATTCTGCCTGCGGCAGGTCGGTTGGAAAAGCCCGCGCCCCGGCCTCGGTGAAGAACGGGTCGTGGCGGCCCCAAGTGATCAAAGCGGGCGGTTGATGCCGGCGGAAGTAGGCCTGCCAGACCGGGTAGAGCGGCGGGTTGTGCTGGTAATCATGCAGCAGGGCGAGCTGGACCAGGTCGTTTCCCGCGCGGTCCAACCCCGCCTGATCATGCCGCCAGCCATCCGGGCTGATGGCCGCCGGGTCATGGGCTCCTTGAAAATATTGAAACTGGGTGGTTTCCGGGGTGAGCCAAGCGCGGACCGGCGCTTCGGTGGCGGCCGTGCGTCCGGCCCAAAAGGGCGGCAGCGCCGCAAAGGCCGGCAGGTTCAAACCCTCCAGATAAGCATTCGCGTTTTGCAGGATCAACGCGGTGATCCGCTCCGGATGCCGCGTCGCGAGCCGGAAGCCGACCGGACCGCCGTAATCGTGCAGGTAAAGCGCGAAGCGACGGACGCCGATCTGCTCCAGCAGGCTTTCCACCACATCCGCCAGGTGGTCGAACGTGTAGGCAAATTCCGTCGGTGCGGGCGCGTCGCTTGCCCCAAACCCCGGATAATCGGGCGCGATCACGTAATAATCCCCCGCCAGCGCGGGAATGAGTTCACGAAACATGTGCGATGAGCTCGGGAAGCCGTGCAGGAGTACGATTGCCGGATTTTGGGGATTGCCGGCGGCGCGGTAAAACACCCCCACGCCGCCCACCGTGGCACGGTGGTACGTCGTCTTCGGGTAAGCCGGAGTGGGCGTGGCGGACTGGGGGGCGGTGGTGGTCGGCATAAGCATTGGGTTCCAGTGTGCGTTATTGGTTTGCGGTCATTGGGGTCGTTCATCGGCCCGCTACTTGGATGGCGCCACCCCGATGGTTCTTACGCGTAAAAATCCCGGCGCCGGCGGTTATAGGAAAACTCGGACCACGCGGTTCGTTCACCCGTGGCTTGAAACGGCACCACGGCGAAAAAGGCTTGTCCATCGCTTGCTTCCCGGGGAATGTCCCCGGCAACATAACGTGGTGCCTATTCTCCAACTTTTCAGCCGGGGGATGTTGCGTCGGGCGGTCCGGGCGGTCGTGCTCCCGCTGCTGCTCGTCATCGCCGGCGGCGCGCTGTTCGCAGCGGAGGGCGCCGGCCCGGGCATGCCGGCGGATCCGGGCCCCTTCCAATTGCCCTATGCCCTCCTCCCGGACGCGGCGCTAAAGCTTCCGCCAGATTGGCCCGGCCAAATCGGGGCGCAAGCGCTGCCGCGCGAGTTGCCCGGCCGCCGCGTTCCCGACCAGATTGGTTTCGCGGAACTGACTTCCCCGCAATGGACCAATCGGGTCGTGCCCCTGCCCGAGGCCAATACTTTGGCTCATTTGAATTTTGCGGCCCGGCGGTTGGGGCGGTTGCAAACCGGCGCGGCGGCGGTGCGCTACTTCAATCCCCAAACCATCCTCGTCAAGCTTTGCTCCCAGCCGCAGGTGGGGGCGTTGCGCGTGGAACCGATGCGGGAATGGGAGGCGGTCCGGGCGCTGCGGGGGCGGGCGGATGTGCAATTCGCCGAATTGGACACGTTGGAGGAACGTCAGTTTTCGCCCAACGATCCCCTCCTCCCGCCGCAATGGCACCATGGGGTCATGGGGAGTTTTTCCGCTTGGAACCAGGGGTTGGGCCGTGCTTCGGTTCAAGTGGCCATTGTGGACACCCCTTTCCAAATGAATCATCCGGACCTGGCGGCCAATACCGTGACCGGCTGGGATGCGGTGGCCAACACACCCGTCCATGCCGCCGCGGGCATCGTCCACTCCACCCTCTGCGCCGGCCTGGCGGCGGCGGTGATCAACAACGGCGTGGGCGTGGCGGGCGCGGCCAATTGCCAAATTCTGCCCATCAACATCAACGGCTTCCTCAGCGAGATGTACAACGGCACCGTGTGGGCGGCCAACCACGGCGTGCGGGTGGTGAGCATCAGTTGGAGCGGCGCCGACAGCGATACCCTCGAAGCCGCGGGCTACTACCTGCGGACGAACGCCGGCGGGGTGCTGGCGATGGCCGCCACGGATGGCCATGGCTACGTGAACTTGACGAATCAGCCGGATGTCCAATGCGTTTCCATGACCGACGCGGCCGACAATTTCACGGGCACGGTGGCCGGCCCCTACGTGGATTTTGCCGCGCCCGGTTACCTGGTCTATTCGACCACCACTGGCGGTGGTTACGCCTACGGCACCGGCACCAGCTATGCCACGCCGCTCTTTGCCGGCGTCGTGGCCTGGCTCCTCAGCCTCAACCCAACCCTGGGCCCGGATGATGTCGTCGGCCTGCTGCAAAGCACCGCGGTGGACCTCGGGCCGCCGGGGTGGGACCCGTATTTTGGCTGGGGCCGGATCAACTTTGGGGCCGCCGCCGCGGCCGCGACCGCCACGCTTCCCGCCATCGCGGGACTGCAAATCACGAACCAGCAAGCGACCGTGGCCCTGAACTTTGCGCCGGGCCTGACTTACGGCCTGTGGCGCGCGCCGCAACTGGCCCCCGGCTTCTGGACGCCGGTAACCAACGCCGTCGTCACCACCAACGGCGCCCAGCTGCTCCTCACCGACCCTTCGCCCCTCGCCGGCGCTGCCGCCTTCTATCGCGTGTCCGCCGCGCGGCCTTGAGCGGTCGCCGCCCCGGGGGACCTGGGCCGGGACGCTTTCGTTTCCCGGGTGGGAGCCGCGGCTGGTCACTGCGCCTTCGTCGGGAAATTCATTCGCAAACCATTGGCCCGGAGCTGCTTGCAACTTTCGGCCCGGAGCTGATTGCAACTTTCTTGGACGTGCTTCATCGCGGGGCTCCGATCGCCCTCTTTGGGGCGGTTTTCGCCGCCTGAAAAAAGCCGGTAACCTTTCGCTCCAAACGGCTTAGCAGTCAGTGATATGATGCCAACAGCCGCCAACCGGATCCCCGCGCATGATCAGTGCTGAAAAAGTGCGGGCTGCCGGCCCCGTCGCCGGCGTCGGGCGGCCGCCGCCCTTGGGCCGGGTGCTCCCGGATTGTTGCCGGCTCCGGCAACCTGCGATCAGCTTTTGCGAGCCGGTTTGGCTTGACATTGCCGGCGAGTTTGAGATAACGGTTGCATTCAAAGATCCGTTTCCGGCTTTTAAACTAAGAGGGTGCTATGTGTGAAGTGCAATCGTTGGCAGAATCAGGGCTCCTGGCCCGGTTCCTCGGCTGGAATCGCGGCTGGCGCCACGCCTTGGCACTGGTCTGCTTGTGTGCCTTGGGATGGACGGCCCAAGGGGCCGTCGTGATCACCAACGTCGCGACGGCAAACGTCACGGCCAGCGGATTCACCGTGGTGTGGGTGGACGCACCGGCGCTTTCCCGAACCATGACGCCGACGATCGCGATCTATGCCGATGCGGCCGGCACTACGAGTTTGGCGGGGCAGGTGGGGGTGGAGTGGTATCCTTTGAACAGCGGTTCCCCGACGGCGACCAATGCTTACCAGCAGCGGCAGAGCCAGTCGTTGCTCCGGCAGGAGTCCCGCGGTTTGGGCTTCACTTCGGTGCGCGTCTCCGGATGCGCGCCGAACACGACCTACTATTACCGGGTGGGGGTGTCCGACACGAACGGCCCGTTGGCCGCCTGGCCGGCCGCGGGGCCGCTGCCGGCGGCGACCACGGCGCAGGCGAACAGTTTTGTGGCGGATTCATTGCAACTGGTGCTGAACGTTTCCCCTCAGACCCCGCCCGGCGCGATCATCTTGCTGTCGAACACGAACACGCCGAGCTTGCTGGCGGCGGTGGTGGGGGACGGCGCCGGGAGCAACCAAGTCTATTTCAACCTGAGCGAGGTGCTCTCGGCCACCGGGGGCACGAATTATACGCCCACCGGTGTGCAGGAGTTCACCGCGCGGGAGCTCGGCAGCGGCCCCGGCTCCGCCCCGGCCACCTATGACCTGACTTACAACAGCTCGTTCACCGCGGGCTTGGAAAACCAATTCACCCTCGGCTCCTACGTGAGCCTGGCGATTGGCCAGGCGGTGGCGCAGGCCGGCCAGAGCGGCAGCGTGCCAATTCAGCTGCTGTACGGCAGCGGGATCACCAACCTGACCGTGGCGGTGGCACTGCCGACTGGTGATTTCAGTGCGCTGTCCGTGCAGTTGGTCTCGGGGCAGTTGAACTCGGCTTCGTTGCAGATAGTGAATCCCGGCTTGATCTCGTTGAATTTTGGGGCGGGTTATGGCCAGAGTCTGCAAGGCGCGCAGGCTTTGGCCCAGTTGAATTTCACCGTGGGGACCAATGCCCCCTCCACCGTCCTGGGGCTGCCCGGCCAGTTGCAACAAGCGCTTAATTTGGATGGTTCCTCGGTCACGAATTCCCAAACCCAGGCCGGCCAGCTCGTCATCGTGGGGCCACGGCCCATTCTGCAGGCGTTGCCCGCCCCGCCCGGCGAGACCCCAAACCTTGTCCTGTATGGGCATCCGGGGACGAATTACCAATTGCAATTCACCACCGAGCTGGGCAATCCCGCCGCGTGGCGGAATCTCGCCGGCGTGGTGGTCACAAACCTCCCGCAAGTCGTTTCCGGCCTGGCCACGAACGTGACCGGCGTCTTTTACCGCGCCTACTAGCCCGCGGCCGCCTTCCCCCCTCGCGCGAACCGCAATCCTCTCTTTTATGCACCCGACTTTCTGTTTCCGCCGGCCCACCCTGGCCCTCGCCGTGGGCTGCGCCGCGCTCCTCCTGCTGGTCTCGGGCCGCCCGGCCCGGGCCGCGGCTATCGCGTGGACGAACACCGCCGGCGGGAACTGGTCCGCGGCCGCCAACTGGAGCCCCAACCAAGTCCCGGGCGCGGCGGATGATGCCTCCATCTACGCTCCGGGCGTCTACACGGTGGTGTTGAACGCCAACGCCACGGTCCGCAGCCTCACGCTCGGCGGCGCGACCAGCCAGCCCACGCTCACCAATTACAACCAGACCCTCACGTTCACCAATGCAAGCGCGGTGAATGCGGGCGGGATTCTGGCCTGGGGCGGCGGTTCCCTCGTCGGCACCAACCTGACGGTCAACGGCCAGTTCCTGTGGAACAATGGCACGGTGTTCAACCCCCTGACCATCGCCACCAACGGGGTGCTCAATATCGTCGGCGGGCCGGTGTCCTTGGCGGGACCGCTGACCAACGCGGGGACGGTGAATTGGACCGCGGGGACCTTTTATCTTTATTCGTGCTCGCAGAATGCGGGACCGATCGTGAATTTGGCCGGGGCGCAGTGGAACATCAACTGCGACCAAGCGCTGAACCCCTATTGTGCCACGCCCGCCGGCGCTTATTTTCAGAATGCGGGCACCGTGACCAAATCGGGCACCACGGGCATCACCAGTATCGGCGTGCCGTTCAACAATACCGGCACGCTCACCGCGTCGGCGGGGTCGCTGAAGTTTGAAGGAGGCGGGGCTTTGGGGGGCGTGTTCAGTGCGGCGGGAGGAACGGCCATCCAGTTCGATGGGGGGAATTTTAGCTCGACGGGCATGGTGGCCAACGGTCCGGGAACCGTGCAGTTGACCGGCGGCACGCTCTTGCTGTTCACCGATCAGATCACGAACCTCGGGTTGGTTGGGGGCACGGTGTCGGTGGGCCCCGTTTTTCAGGGGGGGGCAATCACCAATCTCACGCTGGCGGGCAGCAATCTGGGCGGGACCAACACCGTTGCGGGCACCCTCAGTTTGGGAGGCGGCAACTTGCCCGGGGCGTTGACGGTCACCGCCAACGGGATGCTCAATCTCACGGGCGGGACTTTGTATGTGGAGGGCACCATCACCAACGCCGGCACGGTGAATTGGACGGGGGGGAACATTTATCTTTTTTCCTGCTCCCAGAATGCGGGGCCGATCGTGAACGCGGCCGGGGCTTCGTGGAATATCTACTGCGACCAGTCGATAAACCCCTATTGTGCGACGCCCGTCAGCGCCTTTTTTCAGAATGCGGGGGTCGTGCGGAAATGGGCGAACAACAATGGCGGCTCTGTTTTCGGGGTTCCCTTCAACAATAGCGGGACCGTCATCTCCTTGGCGGGCACGATCAACCTCACTGCGGGTGGGGTTTTGGGGGGCGGTTTCACCGCGCCGTTGGGAACCAGCATCCAGTTCGCTGCGGGGAGTTTCAGCTCGGCGGGCATGGTGGTCAACGGGTCCGGAGCGGTGCAGTTGACCGGGGGCACGCTTTTGCTGACCGCCGATCAAGTGCCAAACCTGGGGTGTGTGGGTGGCTCGGTGGTGCTGGGCGCAGGCTTCCAAGGCGGGGCGATCACCAACCTGACATTGGCGGGCAGTACGTTGGGTGGGACCAATACGGTTACCGGCACGCTCAATTTGGCGGGGGGGACCCTGACCGGGGCTTTGACCGTGGCCGGCAGCGGGGGGCTGAATATCACCGGCGGTCCGTTGTATCTGCAAGGCACGCTCACCAACGCGGGGACGGTGAATTGGACGGGGGGGATCATTTACCTTTTTTCCTGCTCGCAAAACGCCGGGCCGATCGTGAATCTGGCCGGGGGCCAGTGGAATATCGCCTGCGACCAGCCGATTACCACCTACTGCTCATCTCCTCCCGTCGCCTTTTTTCAGAATGCGGGAACGGTGCTGAAATCGGTCACCACGGGCACCTCCACCATCTCCGCGCCCTTCTACAACAGCGGCACCGTCTCGGCCTTGACGGGGACGCTGAATTGCAATGTTGGCGGGGTGTTGGGGGGGGGCTTCAGCGCCGCGGGGGGCGCGGCCATTCAGTTTAACGGGGGCAATTTCAGCGTGGCGGGGATGACGGCCAGTGGTCCCGGAACCGTCCAGTTTACCGCGGGAAACCTCCTGCTGGGGGGCGACCAAGTGGCGAACCTGGGATTGACCGGCGGCACGGTGTTGCTGGGGCCCGGTTTTCAGGGCGGCGCGATCACGAATCTGACCTTGGCGGGCAGCACCTTGGGCGGAACCAACACGGTGGCGGGCACGCTCAATTTGGCCGGGGGTAGTAGCGTGAGCGGGGCCTTGACGGTGGCCGGCAGCGGGGTGCTCAATGTGACCAGCGGGGCGATCTATTTGTCAGGCACGATCACGAATGCGGGGACGGTGAACTGGACGGGGGGGACCATATATTTGTTTTCGTGTTCGCAGAACGCGGGACCGATCGTGAATCTGGCCGGCGGATTGTGGAACATTGCCTGCGATCAGTCGATGGGTTCCTATTGCTCCACCCCCGCCAGCGCTTATTTCCAAAATGCGGGCACCGTACGGAAGTCGGTCACCGCGGGTAGTACCACCTTCGGCGTGCCTTTTAACAGCAGCGGCACCGTCACGACCTTGACCGGAACGCTGAATCTCAATGCGGGCGGGGTGTTGGGCGGGAATTTTAACGCGGCGGCGGGCTCGACCATCCAGTTCAACGCGGGAAATTTCAGCGCGGCGGGCCTGGTGGTCAACGGTCCGGGCGCCGTGCAGTTGACCAGCGGGGGCACGCTCTTGCTGGCCAACGATCAGGTGCCGAATTTGGGATTGCTCGGGGGCACCGTGCTGCTGGGGGCGGGATTCCAAGGGGGGGCGATCACCAATCTGACGCTGGCGGGCAGTACCTTGGGCGGGACCAATACGATTGCCGGCACCCTGGCCGTGACCGGGGGAACGGTGAGCGGGCCGTTGACCGTGGCCGCCAACGGCGTGCTCAATCTGGCCGGGGCTTCGCTGGGCGGGCCGCTTTTGGTGGCCGGCACGGGGGTGGTCAACATCACCGGCGGAACCCTGTACTTGGCGGGCACGTTCACCAACGCGGGCATGGTGAATTGGACGGGCGGGAACATCCTGTTGAACTCCTGCGGACAGAACGCGGGGCCGATTGTAAATCTGGCCGGGGCACAGTGGAACATCACCTGCGACCAGTCGATGGGTGCCAATTGCGCTTACCCCGCCAGCGCTTATTTTCAGAACGCGGGGACGGTGCGCAAGTCGGTGACGACGGGGACCACCAGTATCGGCGTGCCCTTCAACAACAGCGGCGTCGTGACGGCGATGACGGGAATCATCAACTTCAATTACGGCGGGGTGCTGGGGGGCGGCTTCAACGCGGCCGGGGGGGCGCTCATTCAGTTCAACGGGGGGAATTTCAGTGTGGCCGGAGTCGTGGCCAACGGCCCGGGGGCGGTGCAGTTGACGGGCGGGGGCACGCTTTTCCTGGTCAACGACGTGGTGCCAAACCTCGGGCTCATCGGGGGCACGGTGGTGCTGGGGACTGGTTTCCAAGGGGGAACGATCACCAACCTGTCGCTGGGGGGCACGACGCTGGCCGGGACCAACACGGTTACGGGCACGCTCAGTCTGGCCGGCGGGCCGGTGAGCGGGCCGTTGACGGTGGCCGCCAACGCGGTGCTCAATTTGGCCGGGGCGTCGTTGGGTGGGTCGTTGCTGGTGGCCGGCAACGGGGTGGTCAACATCACCGGCGGGACGGTTTATCTGGCGGGCACGCTGACCAACGCCGGCACGGTGAACTGGGCGGGCGGCAATATTCTTTTGAACTCCTGCGGGCAGAACGCGGGGCCGATTGTGAATCTGGCCGGAGCCCTGTGGAACATGGTCTGCGACCAGACGATGGGCGTCAATTGCGCGGCCCCCGCCAGCGCTTATTTTCAAAACTCGGGCACGGTGCGCAAATCGGTCACGACGGCCGTCACCAGTATCAGCGTGCCCTTCAACAACAGCGGCACCGTGACGGTGCTGTCGGGCAGCATTAACTTCAATGACGGCGGGGTGCTGGGGGGCGGGTTCAGTGCGGCCGGGGGCACTTTGATTCAGTTCAACGGCGGGAATTTCAGCGTGGCGGGCGTGGTGGTCGCCGGGCCGGGGACCGTGCAGTTGAACGGGAGCGGCACGCTGCAATTGCTTAACGACGTTGTTCCGAACTTGAACCTGTTCGGCGGCACGGTGGTGCTGGGACCCGGCTTCCAGGGGGGGGCGATCACCAACCTGACGCTGGCCGGCACCACTTTGGCGGGGACGAACACTGTCACCGGCACTTTCAATCTGGCCGGGGGAACCGTAAGCGGGCCGCTGATGGTCGCCGGCAGCGGGGTGTTCAATCTGGCCGGGGGGACTTTGGGGGCAACGTTGACGATCGTCACCAACGGGACGTTCAATCTCACCAGTGGGAACCTGTATTTGGCGGGTGCGCTAACCAACGCGGGGACGGTGAACTGGACCGGCGGAGGCATTCTCCTGAACTCTTGCGGGCAAAATGCGGGGCCGATCGTGAACTCGCTTGGCGCCTTGTGGAACATCGCCTGCGACCAGTCGCTGGGCACGTATTGCACCACCCCCGCCAGCGCTTATTTTCTAAACGCCGGGACGGTGCGGAAGACCGCCGGGCTGGGCTTCACGACCATTTCTGTGCCCTTCAACAACGCCGGCCTGCTCGACACCCAAAGTGGCGCCTTTAATTTCAACCTGACCCCGGGCTACGTTCAGACGGGCGCGACCTTGAATTTTGGACTCTCCAGCAACGGCCACAGCGGGGCGTTGAATATTTCGGGCACTGCCAATTTCGATGGCACTTTGAGCGTCAACCTGCTCAATGGTTACACCCCCCAGGCGGGGGACAGTTTCACCCTGGTCAACTACGGTTCGCCGGCGGGGTCGTTCCAAAGCCTGGCGCTGGGCGGACTGGTCGCCGGCTTGGATTGGAAGGTTTCCTACACCGCCGGCGCCCTGGTTCTGCAGGTCATGTCCAACAGTGCCGCCGCCGGTCAATTGACGGGGACGGTGCAAAACCCCCAAGGCCAGGGCCTGCCCCAACTCACCGTCTTTGCGTACACCACCAATGTGCCCGGGCTCTACGTCAGCACCACGACGGATGCCGCGGGTAATTATTCCCTCGGCGTCAGCGGGGGGAACTGGCTGGTCGGCATCCAGAACGCCGCCGGTCAGGGCTTCAATCCGCCGGCCAACCAGCCCGTCTTGGTTACGGCGCCCATTCTCAGCGCCACCAACTTGCTCCTGAACCCCGGGGCGGAGGCGGGCACCCTGGCCAATTGGACGGTCGGCGGCGTTTCCTCCCTGCGGGCGGACAATGGCGCCTTTGATCCGGGCATTAACCCGCACTTGGGCGCTTATGATTTCGCCGGGGGCACGGGCGCGACCGGCAGCTTGGCGCAGGTCGTGACCTTGCTGGGGAGCCAGGGGTTGACGGCCGCCATGGTGGACAACGGTGGCGCCGTGGCCATGATCTCCTTTTGGGAACAGGGTTTGAATTCCGGCACGCCCAGCGACGACGCCTACGTCCGACTCGCCTTCTGGAACAGCGCGTCGAACGTTATCGGCGGCCTGACGTCCCCGGAGATCGACTCCCACGGGGGGGCGTGGTCCAACTATGCGGCGATCGTCCCGGTCCCCGCTGGGACCCGCTATCTCCAGTATGTGATGAATTTTGTGCGGCACAGCGGCAATGACTTGGACGCGTTTGTGGATGACAACAGCCTGAGCGTGGCGCCCACCAACACCCCCCAGGTGGTCAATTTCGTGCTCCAACCTTACACCGGCCCGGTTTATTCCATCACCACTGCGGTCAATCCGCCGGGCGCCGGCAGCGCGGGCGGCGGCGGTGCGTTCGCCCCCGGTGCCATCGCCACGCTCGGCGCCGTCGCCAACACCAACCTCCTGCCGTATGTGTTCACCAACTGGACGGAGAACACCCAGGTTCAGGCCGGCACCACCAATTACGCCTTCACCGTCACCCGCAACCGGCAACTGGTCGCCAACTTCATCCTGCCCCTGTTCACCGTCACGGCCGGCAATAACCCCGCCGGCGCGGGCAACGTGACCGGGGCCGGCACCTACTTCTACGGGAACACCAGCCTCCTGACCGCGTATCCGATCTTCGGCTACAGCTTCACCAACTGGACGGAAGGGACCAACATCGTGGGCACCAATGCGACGTTGAGCACGGTCATTTACACCAACCATGCCTTCACGGCCAATTACAACGCGGCGAACCTCCTCCACGCCGTCGCCACCGCCACCGCCCCCGCGGGCATCGCTCCCGTGGCCGGGGCGGGCCTTTACACCAACGGCCAAATGGCGTTCTTCAGTGCGCCGGCATTGGTGACCAATCCGCCGAACTACTACCTCTTCCGCCAGTTCTCGCTGAGCAACACGGTCGCCGGCACCAATACCACCCTGGCGAAGACCTTTTCCACCCTGGATCCGACCAACCTGCAATACGTGGCGGTGTACGCCACCCTGCCGATTCTCCCCCAGTTGACCAACGTCCTGGCCAATCTCGGCAACCCGGTGCCCGCCACCACCAATTTCGTCCTCACCCTGGAGTTCGACCGCACCATGGCGACCAATGTTGCGCCGCTCGTCCGGCTCACGAACAGCGCGGCGGCGCTGCAGGCGGTGGTGCCGGCCAACGGATCTTGGTCGACGCGCGCGTTGACCAACGATACTTACGTCACCCCGCCCATCACCTTCCTCGCCGGCATGGATGGCACCCAACAGCTGTGGGTTTCCGCCGCTCAGGATGGCTTTGGCAACCTGCTGCCGGCCACCAATGCCGCGAGCTTTTTGGTCGAAGCCACCCCGCCCCCCATCCCGGTGTTGAGCCTGGTCTCCTCGAACAATTCCTCGGTCACCGTGGGTTGGTCCGGCTACCCCGCGCCCGCCGATTTGGGTGGCTTCCGGCTGTTCATCGCGCCCACCAATTACAGTTCGGTGACCGCCGTGCCGATCTACAGCGCCGCGGGGGCCGGCGCACGAAGCTTCACCTTTGGAGGTCTGGCGTTGGACACCGCGTATTATCTGGCCGTGCAGGCCTATGACACGGCGGGCAACAGCTATCCGATGGTGACCACCCTGCGCGTCCTGCTGCCCACGGCCCTGCCGCCGCCCGTCGGCCTCCAAGTCGCCTCCCTGGGCGCCTCCACCGCGGCGTTGTCATGGAATTCCTATGCCGGTTCCGCCCTGCCCGGCTTCAGCGGATTCCGCGTCTTTGTGGCGCCCACCAATTTCACGACCGTGGCCGGCTTGACCCCGTTGAGCACGCTGCTCCCCGCCTGGCAAACCACCTTCCAGGTTCCCGGTTTGGACCGGACCCTCACGTATTATTTCGCCGTGGTGGGTTACAATGCCACCAACGGGTTCAATCCGGTGGTGGCCGCCGCGGGTTGGTCGGATCCGTACGCCGGCGCGATCACCGCCAATACCACCATCGGCGTCGCCGGCCCGTCCACCGTCAACATTTACCAAAGCATCGTGGTGACCAACAGCGCGGTGCTGACCATCACGCCGGGCACGACCTTGTTGTTCAATCCGGGCACGAGCTTGACGGTGGCACAGGGGCAGTTGCAGGCCAACGGCACCGCTCTGGCGCCCATCATCTTCGACTCGGCCAACGACACGCCGGGCAACACCCCGGCGCCGGGGGACTGGGGCGGCGTGACCCTCGGGAGCGGGGCGGGCGCTTCAAGCCTCAATTTCGTCGAGATTTTCTATGGCGGCGGGCTCACCATCAGTGGTTGCGCGCCGACGGTTCAAGCCTTCACCGCGGCGAACAACACCGCGGGACTGCTCCTCAACCACGGGAGCGTATTGAACACCACCGCCGCTTTGCTGACCGGCAATGGGTTGGGACTCGCCCAGTGGGACACGGCGGCCTTGACCTTGCGGAACTCCGTGGTGCTGAACAACGCGACCAATGCGTGGAACGCGGGCGCCTCGGCCTTGACGGTGACCTCCAACTACTGGGGTTCCGCCTCCGCCGGGGATTTCACCCCCCTCTTCCAGGGTGCCGTCACCTACACTCCGTTCCTCACCTACGAGCCCTTGCTCACTCCCGCGGTGGCGACCGCGTCCGGCGGCGCCCAGGTCTCCAGCCCCGCCGTGCCGCTCGTCCTCGCCTGCCGGACGGCTGACGCGATGCGCCTGAGCGAAAACATCAATTTTAGCGGCGTCTTTTTCGCGCCGTTTACCAATGCCAACACCTTTGCGCTCTCGCCGGGCGGCGGCCTCAAGCGCATTTACGCCCAGTTCCGCAGCGTGACCGGGTTTACCAACCCGCCGTTGGAATTGGACGTGAACTATGTGACGGGCGGCCCGGCCATCCAGACTTTCAGCATCAGCCAGGGGCAAATGCTGAGCCGGCCGTTGACGGTGACCGGCACGGCCACCTCCGGGCTGGGGATCTTGGACGTGGAGCTTTACGTGGACGGCGTGCTGATCGGCACCAACGCCGGCGGCAGTCTTTCCCAATACCTCGACGTGCGGACGCTGGCCAATGCCACGCATGAGCTCCAGCTGCTCGCCCGGGACACCCACGGTCAGATCGCCTCCCTGCAGAATGAGGTCGTCGTCGCCGTGACTCCGCCCCCGGCCCCGGTTCTCCTCGCGCCGGTCGCCGGGCTGGTCACCAACGTCAATGTCCTGCCCATCCAGGGCACGGCGGAGCCGAACATCCCCTTGCAGATCACCCGCAACGGCATCGTCCTCGCGTTGACCAACGCCGACGGGTCGGGGAATTTCACCCTTGCCAACACCCCGTTGGCGGAAGGCGACAACCTCCTCCTGGCCATCGCTGCCGACAGCACTGGCACCACCCCTTCCGCGGCCCGGCACGTGCTCGTCGAGACCGTGCCGCCCGCCCAGTTGGTCCTGAGCCCGCCCCTCTATACCCCCGGCTCGGGCCTGGCGCTCAACTGGTCCCTCCCCGCGGGCGGCAAACCCTCGGTCACTTTCCAGATTTTTTGGGCCACGCATTCCTTTACCGCTACCAATCAGGCGACCGGGCACACGATCCCGCTCACCACCTACTTCTCCACCCTGCAGGCCCTGGCCAACGGGACCTATTATTTCGGGGTGGTCGGGTATGACGCCGCGGGGAACCCCAGCCCGCTCTCCAGCCTGGTGACGGCGGTTTATGACGCCACCCCGCCGGTGCTGAGTGTGGCCTACGGCACGCCTTCACCCGTCGGTCCGCAGCTCCTGAACGTGACGCTGAGTTCCAGCAAAGCCTTGGCGTCGACGCCTTCGCTGACCATTCAACCCGCCGGCGCCCCTTCGCCCGTCTTGTTGAGCCTGACGAACGTGGCCCTCAATACCTGGCAGACCGTGTTCCCCGTCACCAGCGCGACCCCGTCCGGCCCGGCCACGGTGCGCGCCAGCGGCCAGGATGCGGCCGGCAACTCCTTCAACGGCCCGCCCAACGGCCCGGCCCTCGTGATCGACACGACGCCGCCGGTCGCTGCGATCGTCACCGTCCCGGCTGGCCCGGTGCAAACCACCAACAGCACGAATGTCACGATCACCCTCGTCCTGAGCAAGCCGGTCGGGGCCGGGTTGCCGCCGGCCTTGAGTTTCACGCCACCGGTGGGCGCCAGTGTCCCCATCCCGCTCATTGGGGCGGGCAGCAATTGGAACGGCGGTTTGCTGGTCACGCCGGCGATGGGCACGGGCCTCGGCCGCTTCGCGTTCAGCGCGCAGGATGCCGTGGGCAACGTCGGCACCAATATCGCCGCCGGCGCTCAACTGGAGCTTTATAACGCGGCCCTCCCACCCGCGCCCGCCGCCCCAACCAACCTGGCTGCCACCAGTCTCCCGGGTGGTTTGGTCAGCCTCACGTGGAACGCGGTCGGCAACGCCCAGATTTACCGGCTCTACCGCGTGGCGGGCACCAATTTCACGCTGCCGCCCACCTTGGTCTTGGACAACCTCGGCAGCAATCATGTAGAGGATTTGCCGCCGGTGGACGGGCTTTATGCTTACGGTATCAGCGCCGGCCGCTTTGGTTCTGAAAGCGGCGTCTCGAACGTGGTCGTCGGGCTTTCGGACCGGACGCCGCCGGCGGCGCCGACCAATGTGTTGGCCGCCCTGGCCCCCAGCGGCGTGCGCCTCACCTGGCAGGAGCCGGCCGGCGCGACGCCGGACCACTATGCGATTTACCGCAATGGCTTGCTGATCGCCTACTCGGCGACCGTGACTCCCCAGGTGGACTATCCGCCCAAGGGCACCAATTCCTATGTGGTGGCCGCGGTGGACGCCGTGGGCAATCAAAATGCCGGCGCGCCCGCGACCTTGGTCCTGCTGGTGGGGCCGGTGGGCAACCTGTCGGTCGTGTTGACCCCAGGCCAGGCGGCGGTGCTGAATTGGACTGCCACGGACGGGCAGACGGTGGGCTACAATCTTTATCGCAACGGAGTCAAACAGAACCCCTCCCTGCTCGTGACGCCGGCCTACACGGACACGCTGCCGGTCTCGGATCTGACCCAATACGGGGTCACGGCCGTGAACGGCAGCGGCCAGGAAAGCCCCGCCCGCGTGGTGGGTGTTTTCCCGGTCGGCCTCGGCCTGCTCGTCAATTCCGCCGGCTCCGGCACGAACAACGCGGTGGCCAAGGATTACTTCGATCAATACCAGGTCCGCTGCACCAACTTCGCCTCCGGGGCCGGCCTGCCCCTGGCGCAAGTGCAATTGACGCGCGCCATCGCCGGCTTGACCTCGCTTGTGGTCACGCAGGCCCTGGCGACCAACCTGGCCCCGGCCGCTTTCGTGCAGAGCGCCTTCACCACGCCCGAACCGTCGCAATCCGCGACCCAGATGGTCACGCTGGCGGTGTCCCAGTTGACCGACAGCGGGGGCAGCAGTGTCACCTACCAGCAGGACTTCACCTTCGCCCCGGCCCTGCTGGCGGTTCCGGAGATCACCGTGTCGGCCAACCAGTCGCCGCTGGCGGGCGGGTTGAGCACGTTCCAAGTGCAGGTGTTCAACCGTTCTTATGTGGACGTGGAATTCATTGTCGAGCGCGGGTCCGGAGCGCAACCGGGGGACTTCTACATTTCCGTGCAGAACAACCTGGGCCAGGAAGTCAGCCGCACGCCGTTCCAGGGCACGCCGCCCGGCACGACGTTTCTGCCCAACGGGATCGCGTATGTGAAGATCGCCGCCGGGGGCAGCCTGAGTTTCAACGTGCCCAATGTGCTGGTGCCCGCCGCCCTGGCCGGCTCCAGCAATGTGGTCTTCCAAGCGGTCGCCGGTACGATCTACAGCCAGTACAACACCCCCAACCAAGTGGCCGGCGGCCCGATCAGCGGCGCGATGACCGTGGGCAGCCTCGCTCAGCCGGCCTACACGGGCACCGCCCAAACGGACCAGGCAACGTATGCCAACGATCAACCCGTGCAGATCAGTGGCCAGGCCGTGAGCACCGCCACCGGGCTGCCGGTCCCGAATGCCGCCCTCAACCTCGGCTTCTTCGCGCGCGGCTTCAAATGGTATCTCCCGGTGACCACGGACGCCAATGGCAATTACCAGTACACCTACCACCCCACAGCGGGGCTGGGTGGGACGGTGACGATCTGGGCGGCGAACCCCTCGGTGGTGGATCAGCTCAATCAGGCGCAGATCATCATCTACCGGCTCTACTGCAACCCGGCGTCGGGCGACATCACGATGTCCAAGAACGACAGCTTGAATTTTTCCGTGCAGCTCATCAACCCGGGCGACGTGCCTTTGACCGGCTTCACTTATTCGTTCAGCGCCTATCAAATGTCCGGCACGAACCAGGTTCCGGTGGCCACCGTCACCGGCACCAACACCGCCGGCGCGGGCTTGGTGGTGGCGCCCAACGGGCGGCAGACCGTCGGTCTGCAGCTCTCAGCCGCCATCAACGCGCCCAACACCGTGATGGTGGTGTTCACCTTCACCGCCGCGGGGGGCGCCACCGCCACTTTCACTGGTATCACCACGTTGCTTCCGGCCGTGCCGGCGCTGACCGTGGTGAGCCCGGTGAACGGTTACTTGGAGGTCAGTGTGAACCGGGGCGGACAACTCAGCGGCCAGGTCACCGTGCAAAACACCGGCCTGCGGGCCCTCCAAGGCGTCACGCTCACGCCGCCCACGAACCTCACTTGGATGCAAGTGAACCTGCCGGTTTCCGCTGACGGGCTGATCCATCTGCCCGATCTGGCGGTGGGGGCTTCGAACACCTTCACCGTGGTCTTCTCGCCGCCCGCCAACACCGCGCTCGCCTTCGATCAGGATTCCCTGACCATCCAAGGCACGAATTTCGCCGCGGTCTTCCCGGTCAACCTGTATGCGCTGGTCACGTCCGACCTTTACGGCGGCGTGCAGTTCTTCGTGGATGACATCCTGGGCCAGCCGGTGCCGAACGCCGCCGTGGTGCTCCACAACAACGTCCTCTTCAACCAGCCGGCCACCGTCTACACCGACACCAACGGGATGGTCACGGTGACCAACCTGCAGGAGGGCGCTTGGAATTGGCAGGTCAGTGCCTCCGGTTGTTCGGGCAGCGGCGGCACGGTCAACGTCGCGGGCGGCCAGACCGCCTACCAGCACACGCGCCTTTCCCGCAGCCTGGTCACGGTCACCTTCAACGTCGTCCCGGTCCCCTTCACTGACCAGTATACCATCCAGGTGGAACAGACCTTTCAGACGCATGTCCAGGCCCCCGTGCTGGTGCTCGATCCCCCCGCGGTCAATTTCCATAACGTCAGCCCCGGCTTCGCGGCGGATTTCACCGTGAACGCCCAGAACTACGGGTTGATTAAGATGACCGACGTGGTTATATCGGGCCAGCAGGTCAACGGCCTCCAATTGACCCCGCTCATCACTTATATCCCCGTCCTGCTCCCCCTGCAGACCGTCGCGATCCCCTTCACGCTCACGTACAATCCCGCCGGACCGGGCGCTTCGCCGGGCGGCGGGTTGGCCAGCCGGCAGGGCACGGGGGATGATGTGGCGGGTTGCTTCAGTGGCAGCTCGTTCCTGTCCGCGGATGCTTTGCTGGGAATCGCCGCGCTGCTCAAAGGCGCCTCCGAATGCTACACCGATGCCCAGTTGCAACAAGCCGTCGCGCTCCTTGGCGCCACGGTCGGGGTGGCGCTGGCCGCCGGCGCGGTCGGTGCGATCGGGGGCGAGATCGCCGGCCAGGCGGCCATTGAATTCCTCGCCTCCGCCATCGGCTGTGCCATCGGTTATTTGATCCCCCTCGGGGGGGACGGCGGGAACGGCCCCGGCGGCGGCGCCAATGCCCCCGGCTCGATACCGGAATACGGCGCTGGCAAAGGTTGCTTCGCCGGCAACACCCTGGTGCTGATGGCCGATGGCTCGCGGATGCCGATTTCGGCCCTCCACACCAACGACGTGGTCCGCACGGGTGTCCATCTCAGTGACTTGGCGTTGGTCAAAGCGGTTCATGTGGTCAGCATCCCCAATGGGCGTCAATTGGAACTCCGCCCCTTGAACGGGGCGGGCCTGCCACCGCTCGTCACCACCCCCGACCACGCCCTCTGGGTGGACGGCCGGGGCTGGGTGGCCGCCGGCAACGTGGCCGTGGGCGATTGGCTCGTCAACGAGCGGGGCGAGCGCATCACCGTGACCTCCAACTCGCCCGTGGGGCTGTCGGAGCAGGTCTATTCCCTTAGCCTGCTCGGCGATAACGTCTTCTACGCGGACGGCGTGCTGGTCCGCGACGCCTGCGGCACCCTCCTGGTTCCCTCCTCACCCATCCCCGCCGTTTCGGTCAACCACCTGACGGAGGTGGCCAAATGAACCCGCTGTTTTCGCCCAAAACTATCCAAGATATGAAGCATCACCGCCAAATCATGCGGCCCGCGAAACCGGGCGGCGCCCGGCGCTGGGGCGCCTTGGTCCTGCTGGCTTGGGGCCTGCTCGGCGGGGCGCGGACGGGGCTCGCCCAGCAACAACAGCAAGGCCTCTGCGCGCAGATCAAGATGGTGATCTCGCAACAGTTGACGCTGGAGCGCACCGGGTTCCGGGCGACCCTCACCATCACGGACAATGACCCGACCGACCCGATCACCGGTTTTGCCGCCAACCTGACCTTCGAAAACCCGGTGCTCTCGACCAATGGCACGGTGAACGACGCCTCGAGCCTCTTCTTCGTTCAGCCGCCCACCTTTGATGGCATCAACGCCGTGGATGGCACCGGCAGCATCGGGGTCGGCCAGACGGCCACCATCACTTGGTTCATCATTCCGACCACCACCGCCGGCGGCACCACGCCCAACGGTGTGCGCTTCAATATCGGCGCCGCCTTGGCCGGCTCGCTGCGCGGGATTCAGCTCCCCGCCTCCGTCTTGTCGGTCATCCCCGCGCCGATCACCGTCGCCCCCGACGCCCAGCTCCAGCTCACCTATTTCCAGCCGCGGGATGTCACCGCCGCGAATCCCTTCACCCCGGGCATCGTGCAAAGCCCCATTCCGTTCACCTTCGGCGTGCTGGTCCAAAACGTCGGCTACGGGGTGGCGAAAAATGTGATCATTGCGTCGCAGCAACCCAAGATCGTGGAGAACAAGCAAAGCCTCCTCATCCTCGCCCAACTCCTGGGCTCCCGGGTGAACGATTCGCCGCTGGCCAATGCCAATCTGACCGTCAACCTGGGCGATTTGGCACCCGGTCAGGCCACCAAGGGGGCTTGGGACATGATCGTCTCGCTCTCGGGCAGCTTCATCTCGGTCGCCGCCAATTACACGCACTCGACCGCCTTGGGCGGTGCGGAGACCTCCCTCATCAAGTCGGTCAACGCTTACCTCTTCCTGCACGAGGTGCTGGACGACCGACCGGGCCGGGACAACGTCCGCGACTTCCTCGCGGACACCAGCGGTGCGCTGGATCCCATCGGCAACCTCATCCCGGATTCGCTCTACGAAAGCCAGGGTGGAGCGTACCCGGTCACCACGGTCACGAACGCCAACGTCAGCGGCTCGGGCGGTTCCATCCAAATCTCCCTCACGAGTTCCAACGCGGGTTGGACGTACCTCCGCGTGGATGATCCGCAGCAGGCCAAGCTGCCCATCGCCAGTGTGGTCCGTTCCGACAGCAAGGTGCTCAACCCCAATAATTTCTGGACCAGCATCCACTACGAACCGACCAATAATTTCGAACACTTTTATCTGCACTTGTGCGACCTCGTGGACGTTGGCGCCTACACCTATACCGTCAACTACGGCACGCCGCCCGTGAGCCCCGGGCCGCCCCAGACCACCCTCTTGTTCGCGGGTGCGGCCACCAACTACAACGGGGTCTCCTACGTCACCCCGGCCACCCAGCTCTACTTCCTTTCCCAGGATGTCACCCCGGTGGCCATCTTCTACAGCTTGGACAACAGTCCGTTCCTGCCGGCCTATCCGTTCAGCATCACCGCGCCCGGGGTGCATCAAATCGTCTATTACGCCACCAACTCCAGCGGGTTCCGCGAGACCAATCACACCGCGTATGTGGCCCTGCCGGGGGGCAACGCGGTCGGCTTCGCCAATTTCACCCTCCCCACGCAACCGATCTATGTGCCGGGCGCCGCGCTCTCCGTCCGCCCGTCCGTCCTGCCCGTCGCCTTCCAAGCCGTCACCAATCCCATCCCGCTCAACGCGCAGGTGGACATCTTCCAGGGCGTGGTGGGTTGGGCGACGGTCGCCGGCATCCCCGCTTCGCCCACCGCCGCCACGAACGCCACCCTGACGATTGGGGGGCAGAACGTGGACTTCTACCGCTACCAGCTCAATGGCGGCGCTTGGACGGCCGAGCAGCCGGTGGCCACTGCGCTCGCCCTGTCCGGGCTGCCTGCCGGCACCAACACGGTCGCCGTGCTGGGCCGCTCGCAGTATGGCGGTTATCTGGATCCCTCCAATGCGGTCGTGGCCGCGTGGATCATCTCGCCCTCCGCGCCGCCCACCCTGATCACCGGCGCGCCCGCCACCCCCGCGCGGAGCGCCCAGGCCCAATTGACCGTCGCCGGGGCCGGCGTCACCAATTACTCGTGGACCATTGACAACGGCTATTACCGCCCCCCCACCGCCGTGGCCAACCCGCTCGGCCTGACCAACCTGACCACCGCGCCGCATGTGGTCAGCGTTCTCGGGCAGGGCGCCGGGCTCAACCAGGCCACCAACAACCCCACCACCCTGGCTTGGACCGTCAACCCCCTCTACGGCTATGACCAAAGCGCCCTGGCCCCCGTGCGCCGCGTCACCTTGACCAACGTGGGCTCCGGCCCGGTGACCTTCAACTGGGACGGGCGCAGTGATGCCGGCGTGATTCAAGGCCCCGGCTGGTACACCGTGCGGGTGACCTTGAGCGACCCGATTGGCGACACCAATTTCACCGCCGGCATCGCCCAGGTGAGCGCGCTTTCCGGCACGAACCTCGTCCTGGCCGGTCCGGCGCGCGGACCCCAGAATCCTTTCGCCCGCGGCCGCCTGGCGGTCTGGCAGGACCAGAGCAGCGGCGCTTGGGCGGTCTACGCGCGGGATTTGTCGCCGGGTAATGCCGCAATCTCCCAGGTGAGCAGTAACGCGTTCAACCAGCAGAATCCCAAGACCGACGGGCGCTACGTCGTCTGGCAGGCCCGCCAGCCCAATGGCGGTTGGGATGTCTATCTCAGCGATTTGGCCGGCGCCGCCGGTCCGGTCCCGATCACGTCCACGCCGGGAACGGACGAGATCAACCCGGCCGTGGACTGGCCGTGGGTGGTTTGGCAGGCCCGGCCGTTTGGCAGCACCACCGCCCCTTGGCAACTCTATGCGACCAACCTTGTCACCGGGCAGAACTTCCCGGTCTCGCCCTCGGCGGCGGATCAAGTCAGCCCCGATGTCCAGGCGGGCCGGGTGGTCTGGCAGGATTGGCGCGATGTCGGGCCGGGCGAGATTTATCTCTCCGGTCTGGAGACCGGCGTCCCGCAACGCCTCACGACCAACACCTTCGGCCAGTACAATCCGACCATTTATGGCAACTGGATTGTCTGGCAGGACAATCGCAACGGCCAGACCGACCTGTACGGCTTTGATCTGTTGCGCAACCGCGAGGTCCGCATCACCAGCAGCCCGGAAAACGAAATCACGCCCCGCTTGGAAGGCCCGTGGATTCTCACCATGGAGGACTCACTCGGCGCCGGCACCGGCAATGGCCGGTTGATCAGCCTGCCCAGCTTGGTCTCCGTGCCCGTCACGCGCACGCCCACACTCAAGGCCTGGCCGGCCTTGGCCGACGGCCGCGCGGTTTGGCTGGAAACCATCTCCAACCAGGCCTCGGTGGTCTCCGTCACCCTCCCCGCCCTCCAGGCGGTCTTCCAAAATCAGAACGCCATCGCGGTCACGCCCGGCATGGTCGCCTACGCCGGGAATGCCTATGGCCTCCTGGCGCTCTGGGGTCCCAGCGGCGTTCAGTCCGTGACGGCTTACACCTCGCTGCTCCCGAGCGTCGTGTCCCAAACCGCCTCGCTTGCCAACGGCGTGCCGGTCGGCCCGAACTTCAGCCTCGTCGCCGGTTCCTTTCTCTGGGTCAAGTTCAACTCCCAGCAGGTGCTCGACCTCGGCCCCAACAACAGCGCGCCGCTCGACCTCGCCGCCGGCGCCAACGTCTTCGGCTACACCGCCTTCCCCGACGGCTACAGCGCCTACCAACTCCTGCGCCAGATCGGGCTGAACAACGCCCAGTCCGTGCGCATGTTGGACGCCCAATCCGCCCGTTGGCGCGTGGCGGAAGTTCAGGCCGGCTCGCTCCTCGGCGATGATTTCCCCATCCCCGGGGTCGCGGTGCTAATGCTCAACGTCGCCAATCCGGTCAACCAATTTGTGCCGCAAATGCTGCCCTAATCTTATGCGTCCCCCTTATCTTCCTCTTGCCCGCCTGGTGGTTTGGGCGGGTCTTGCTTGCGCCGCTCTCGGGAGTGTCGGCGCGGCTTCCGTCGCCGAAGTCCAACAGCGGCTCGCCCAAGGCGACCATCTGACCCTCATTGATCTTCGACTCCCGGCCCTGTACGCCCGCGGTCATCTCCCCGGCGCGATCAACGTGCCCGCCTCCGTCTGCGCCGAGCGCCGACTTCCGCCGCTCGGCAAGGTGATCGTGTATGGCGGTGGCCTGGGCCGGGAAGATGTCGCCGCCGCCGCCGCGACTTTGGCCGCCAAGCCCGGCATCACCGTTGAAACCCTCGAGGGCGGCTACTCCTCCTGGGAGAGCGCCCATGCCGCCACCTCTGCCACCAAGGGGGTCAAGCCCGAAACCTTCAACTACATCACCTACGCGGAGCTCAAACGCGCCCAGGCGGCCGAAATGCACCTCGTTGACTTGCGCCGCCCGCAGGTCGCGGTGGCCCGGGCGAGATCGCTCACCGCCGACGCCGCTTCCGCCCCGGCCCCGCTGACCGACCTCGGCGTCGAGTTCCCCGCCGTCCGCCTCAGCCGCGCCGTCCCCGCGCGACCGTTGTCCACGCCCACCGGCGCCCCCGCCATGACCGTCCTGATCGACAATGGCGACGATTCGACCGCCCACGACGCCGCCCGCCTGCTGAAAGCCGGCGGCAACCACCGCTACGCCATCCTGCTCGGCGGCGAATTGACCCTCGCGCGCGAAGGCCGCTCCGGCACCCAGCGGGTGGGCACGCAGGTGCGCAATCCGTCCACCGCCGGGGTCGCCCCTCCCCGTTAAGGTCGCGCCACTAAAGGCGTCGGCGGGTCCGTATCGGGCACGTGGGGTTGGCAATTTTCAAGCCGGGCCACTCTCACCAAGCACCCTCATTGCCACCTGTTGCGGAGCAGCCACGGCGGCACCGAGCAGGTGGTTCCGTGCCCGGCCGCGCTCCTTTTTCCGTCCGCTCCGATGACGCACCGGGGCGTACGCCCCCCGGCTTTCGTCCCTAGCGCCGGTCTGGATTCGGCTTGGCGAGCAAATCGAGGAATTCCGTTTTGCTCATTCCCCCACATTTCCACTGCCAGACGTTCCCTTGTGGGTCGGTGATGACGGTGGTGGGCGTGCCAACGACCTGATAACGACGCACCGTTTCGGCGGCCTTGGGATCATCCAGGTCAATCGTCACGGGGGTGAACCCCGCCTGAACGACCGCCTCGACCTGCCGATCCGCCCAGACAGTGCGTTTCATGATCCGACAGGGAACGCACCAGGAGCCGGTGAAGAAAAGGAGGATGGGCTTGCCGGACCGGGCGGACTGCTGTTGCGCGGAGGCGTAGTCCTTCGCCCAGGCGATGTGGTTGGCGGGGACGTAGAAGTCGAACCATAACCAGAGGAGGGAGACTGGGATGGTGCCAAGCCAGAACCAGCGCCAAAAGTTGAACTTGCCCCGCGGAGCCTTGACGTTGGCGTCAGTGGACGGCGTTGATGGGGAGGGTGCGTCGTTCATGGATTTGGTATGCGGGTAGTGCTGCGAAGGATATCAAAAGCGGCGATGCTCTCCCGTGGATAGGCGGCGGCGAACGGAAGCCTCGGCATCCGAGGGTTTCATGTCCGCTACTCCACGCCGGGCCTGCTGCCCCTCGTGCGGCGACTGCCTCGTCAGTCCGTGAAACCCGGGCGCCGGGCGCCGGCAAACTACCTGGCTGGGAATCCGCACCGTCGCCCGGCCGGCTTTGTGTTGTTCCGATGCGGCAAGGCCGGACCCCGTAAAGCCTCGGTGCCTGATATAGGAAATGGTCCCGCCCGCCGGCGGCGCTTCCAAGGCCGTTCTGTCCCGGCGGAGCAGGGCACGGTCGCCGTTCCGGATCGCCGAATTCCAGCGGGCGAGCGGAGGCAGCTTTGGGCGGACGAACTTCACGATTCTCAACCATACAATTTGGCGGCACTTGCTGGCAAGTTCCGATGGCTTTCGTTCAATTCGCGAACTCTGTTCCGACCGGCTTCCACCATTGTTTTGACCTCCAAGCTGCCGCCCCTCTGGATGCCTTCAGCTCCACCTCGGGTATGGGAAGGGGCACGAAAATCCGAGAGCGGATTTCACGATCGCGGTCGACGCCCGGATGGTGGCGGTTCGGAAAGCATCGTCGTGGGGGAGCACTTCTCCCACCGCAGCCTCCCGGAGAATCCTGCGATCCGCGGCGGCGGCGGAGTTGGCTTTGTTTGGAACGGCGCCTTTGAACCAGAGGGTGGTTGGCGTCCAGTTGCCGCCCCGCCTGCGCCAAGTCACGCGCAACAAAGCTCGGTTCTTGGCCGGGTTATCCCCGCCCACCCTCCGGGAGCCTTGCTGTCAAGGCACCCGGGCTGCGTGAGCAATTCCGTGATGCGATCCACCATTTGCAGAATCGCGACGATCCACTTTCGTCCGGGCTGCGGAAGATCGTCCGCCGCGAGCCCCTCTTCCACCACGACGTGAAGCGCCCGGCAAAGGAAAACCCTCGGTGGGCGCCCGCTCCTCATTTGGTTTCGGCTTGGTGCTCCTTGTGGGCGTCCATCGCTTTTCCGTTCATGCCCTTCATGCCTTTCATCATCGGGCACTGCGCCATGGATTGCGCGCCCATCTGCATATGACCCATCATATGCTGCATCATTTGTTCATCCATCTTGGCCCGGCGGGCATTCATTGCGGTCCGCTGCTCAACCATTTGCGTGAGAATGGCGGCCATCCGGCCCAATTTGGCATCCTCGGGCGCACTGTTCATCCCGGCAACTTTGGCGGTCAGATCGGCGTCTTGGGCCATCGTGTCGGCGTTCATTTTTTCATGCTGTTCCTGCATGACCTGGCAGCGGTGCATCATGTTGCTCTCGGTCATCATCGCTTTGCCGTCCCCGGACTCCGCGGCCCGGGCTTTGGCCGGCTGCCAAAAGGCCAGGGCGAGAGCCAGGGCGCAGCCGGTAAGAAGGACGACGCTGGTGTTGGTGTGAATTTTCATGTTGGTTGCTTTCGTTTTGCGTTGAGTGTGTGTCCGCCATTGGCATCGCGCTCGAGGCCGGTTCAATCTGGCGATCTCGCGGCGATGGACACGGGTGCCAACCTGAACACTGCGCCGGCGTGACGGGAACCACCATGGGGTGAAAGCCCTACGCCGCACCCGGGCACGCCTCCCAGCGAACCAAACGGAGCCGCCCGGCAAAAAGGGAGGGCGAAAAGCAGTTCCCACCTGGCCGCTTCATGAACTTATCCCGGCTTCCATCCGGCAGTGTTCCCGGGCGCCCCCGAAGGGTGTTCGGCTGGGCAGGCATGATCGGACACTGCCTCCGGCGGGGAGCCCATCGCAAGTACGGCCGGGCGAAGCTTCGGTCCGTTGGGGATTGGGCGGTGCGCCGGGACGCAGCGCCGAAGCAGACCTGCAGGTTCAAGTATTTCGGAATTTATCCACCTTCCTGTCCGTCGCTTTTGCCCGCGGCGGATTGAAATCGTGCCGGTCCGGGCTGATCATTCAGTTACCCGTCACGGCCAGCCGGTAAAACCAAGGTCCGGGGCTGGCGGCGGCGGGGTCGTGAAAGGTGGACGTGGCGGCCGCGGCGGTGTAACCGGTGAGGACGGGAGTGAAGGGTTGGGTGAGGGCGGAGGATCGGTAGATCACGTAAGTGCGGCCGGGGACGCTGGGCCAGGAAAAGGTGATGCCCCCGGCGGGGTCGGCTTGGAAGCCGTTGATGAGGAGCGTGGAGGATTTGTCCAACGGGTTCGTGCCGGCCAGGTATTCTTGATAATTGGTGAGGCCGTCGCCGTCGGGGTCGGCGTTCGGATCGATGTTGGTGGTGCCGAAATAGCGCACGGCCCATTGGGCGAAGGTTTCGCGGGCGGCGCCGAAGACTAGATCGATGCGCTCCTGGGCACCGCGGTTGGTCACGCCGCACCCGAAGTTGGTGAGGTTGCCTGAAGTGGAGCCGGCGATGGTGGCGGAAAGCCCGTTCACTAAGGCGGCGCGCGTGTAAAGCGCGCCCGGCAAACTGAAGGCCAGGGTGTTGGAGCCCGGCGCCAAGGTCATTCCGCCCAGTTGCCGGGTCTCGAAAGGCAGTCGGGCGACGTAGAAATACTGGCCGTTGATGCTCACCACCGTGGCGTTGACCACGGCGCTGGACGCGTTGCCGTTGACCGACCATTGCACCGCGGCGGGCGGCGGCGGGTTGGTGCCGGCGGTGTTGGCGGGCGAGAGGGCGCCATACCAGAGCAGCCCGGGTTCGGGGAGGGCGGGCAGGTTTTGGGCGGGCAGTGGCGCGACGGGAGTTAGGAGCCAAAGCCCGATTCCGTAAACCAACCGAGATCGGCGAGAAAAGCTGTACATATCATTCCTAATCCATCTCCGAAGCCGCTAAAAGTTGGGGATGCCAATCGCCGAATTGAAACTGCTGAGCCCCCTCTGGGCGGCATCGCTGGCGGCGTTTCCAATACTTTTGGCCGTATCCACGGGGTGCTTGATGGTGTTCACAATGGTGTCCTTGTAAGTTTGCAGCCCGGATTTGAAGGCGGTTTGGGCGGCGTTGATCGTGGCGCTCTTCTCCGCGGCCTTGTTCAAAAGGAATTTGGCGGCGGGGGTGGCATCGTAGGTGTATTCGAAGAAGGGCAGGGTGAGTTTACCCATCGCCCCGGCTCTGTACCCGATGCCAATGGTCAACCCCAATTCGACCCGGTTCTTGACGCCAAATGCGGTAACGGATCCCTCGATCGAGCCGCCCGAAGCCTTCGCGCTGACACCGACCGAACCGAAGGATCTCCCTCCCTCCACGCTGACATAAGGGGCATTGACCGCCGCGGAGACGCCCCAGAGGCCGTCGTCGCTCTTACCTGAGACGATTTTAAACTGACCAAGGCTGACTTGAGCTTTTACGGTCAGGTTCAAGACCCCCTTGAGCTGTCCTTTGACGGGTTTGTCTTGGTTTCCCTTCCCATCCAATGCGCGGGCATGAATGCCGGTGCCCACGTAGAGGGCTTGGTTCTTGGCGGTGTTTTCCTTTTCGGCGGTCTCGGTGCCAATGATGAGCGTATCGTCGGGTCCAACGATGTAGGCATTGGGACCGACGAACTTTGGATCGGAGAACTTGATTCCGAGCTTATCTATGAGCCAATTTTCGCCATTGGGATCGAGGTAGCGGAAGGGCTGGTTGCCGCAGTAAGCGTAGAGATTGGCCCGCTGGGGGTTGGGATCACCCATGGCGAACCGGGGATCGACGCTGAGGAAGCGGCCCAAGCCGGGGGCCAACTGGCGGGCGCCGCAGGCCAGGAGGCCGCTTTCGGCGTCATTCTCGACCTGGATGTAGCCGTAGGGTTCGGCCACGGCGCCGCGGCCGAAAGAGGAACGGGCGCCTCCGTAGGGGAGGTAGGCGGTCTCGGAAACGAGGTTGCCGGCGGCGTCGGTGAGACTGGCGGCGGAGCCGAGGTGATCCTGATGGTAATAGCGGATCTGGAGGGCGGGTGCTGGCGCGGCGAAGACGGCCGGGGCGGGCAGCTGAACAAACGCGGCGGAGCCGGGGGCGAGGATGGCCGGGAAATCGCCCGGGGCCGGAGGTGCCGCGCCACCATAAACCCACCAGGCATTGGTGCCCGCTTGGGGTTGCCAGGCGGTGGCGTTGGCCGGCAGCTCCGCGGCCAACGCCCAGGGATCAAACCCGGTGGGCGCGAAGTAGCTGCCGCCCGCCGGCAAGCTGGTGTCGGCGGGCGGCTGGTACGTCCCGGCCGCGCTCAGGTTCACGTCGCCGGCCACGTTGATCCAGAGCACCGCCCCCGCCGGCGTGCCGCCGCCGGGTGGCAGGGGGGTGAAGGCGCCCGTGGTGGGTGACCAAAGGCACACCGCGACGACGGTGCCGGGTGGAGCGCCGGCCGCAAGTTGCCCCGCGCAATCATCCGTGGCCAACGTCAAGGAACAGAGATTCCAACCGGCGGTCAACCGCAGCCGCTGACGCAAGGGCCGGTTCGAGAGCGCGCCGGTCACGTGCGCCACCCGGTTGCCCCCATTATAAACATATTTGGTCGGCGCGTCGTGCTCCCGCACTTCAAATTGCGGCGAAGGGTACAGCGTGGTGACCGTGGGGGCCGAAGGTTGGTAATTCGGGCTGCCGGGTTTGTAGGTGACCGACTTGCGGGCGCGCCGGCCCAGGTGGTCGTAGGTGTATTCGGCCCGCATCTGGGTGTTTTCGGCGATGACCAACCGGTCGTTGAAATCCCAAGTGCAGGCCAGGCCGTCGAAGTTCAGCACGTTGCCGTTGTCGTCCACGGCGAAATCCCGGTCGGTGGTGCCGGCGGGGGCGCCGGCGATGTGGGTGAGGGCGTGGGGGCCGGCGGGGTCGCCCGGGGCGCGGCCGTGGCGGTTCCAAGTGCCGGCCGTGCCGCCGCTGGTCAGCGTCCCCACGTTGGCTAGGGGTTGGCGGGAGACGGGGTCGCGGACCGCCAGGGTGGAGGCCTGGGCGAGGGAGTTGCCGATGCGGTCGTAGCGGTAATTGATTTGCCCGTCGTTGCGCACTGCCTGGCCGGGGGTGTGGAAGGAATACTGCACGCCCTGGAGGCGGTATAGATCGTCGTATTGAAAGATCTGCGTGTTCCTGCGGGGATCGCCGGCGGGGACGGCGGAGGCGGGGCGCAGGTCGGTGATTTGACGAATATTTGAGGCGGGGTCGTAGGTGTAACCGAGCTTGATGAGGTTGGGATCGCCGGCCGAAGCGGACTGCCGCAGGGCCTGCAACTGGACGGGGCGGAGGCGGTTGTCGTGCTGGTAGCTGTTGCGCACGCCGTTGCCGTAATCCAGGGTGAGCGGGGTGGCGGAAGGGGCGTAGGTGACGCCGGCGATGATGTTGCCATTGGGCCCGCCGACAATGCCGGAGGCCAGGCCGCGCTGATTGTATTGGTAGCTGATCTGGTCGTTGTCGGGGTAAGTCAGCGAGATGGGGCGGTCCAGCGAGTCCTGGGTCAGGGCGGTCTTGTAGGCGACCAGCCGGGGGTTGGCCGGGGCGTTGGACCCTTGGAGGGAGGGGTAAAAGCCGGGGTCGGCCATGCGGGTGACGATGTACTCGGGCCGGCCGCGGTCGTCGAAGGAGTAGTGCTCCTCCCCGGCCGGGCTCCAGGCGTACGCACGGCGGCCCTTGGTGTTGCGGGCGGTGGCGGTGGTGTTGTCGCCCTGGTCGAGATTGGCGGCCGGCACGTCGTAGAAATAAGCGATGTCCGGCCGGTTGGCGGCGGTGAGCGGGAGGGCGGGATTGTAGCTGCGCCGGGCGGAGTAGGGCAGGGCCTCGTCGTGAAAATCCACGCCCAGCAAGCGGTTCATCCCATCGTAAGTGCGGGTGGTGACCTGCCCCTTGGCATCCGTGCTCCGCACCAGGTTGGAGGCGTCGTCGTACTGGAAGGTGGAGCTGCCGCGGTCGGGGTCATTGTTGGCGATGGTGCGCATCAAGCCGTCGCTGGTGATGGTCTGGACGTTGCCCTGGGAATCGGTGGTCTGGGCGAGCTCGTTGTTGACGTCGTATTGGAACCGGGTGGTCCAGGCATGCCAGTCGGCGCCGGGGGTGCCGTCGTCGTTCGACTGGGTGACTTCGTCCACGGCGACGAGGCGGCCGAGACCGTCCCAGTAGCGCACGCGGGCGCCGCCGAAGGCGGGGGCGGCGGGGTCGCTCTGGTTTTCATCGGTGGAGCGGGCCTGCAGGGGGCCGTAGGTGGTCAGGAGGTAAGTGCCGTCGGCATTGGTGACGGCGACCCCCCGGAGCAGGGCGTCGTACTGGAGACGGGTCTGGTGCGCGGCGGCGAGGGGCAGGTTGACGAGCGCGCCGCCGGCCTCGAAGGCGCCCTGCCAGCCAGGGGTGGTGATGTCCTCGAAGGCCAGCAGGTCGGTGAGGTTCGTGGCGGGGAGGAGGGAAAAGCAGGGGTTGAGGGAGCGCACGGCCGCGCCGCGGGCATTGAAGACGGCCAGCCCGCCGAGGGTGACACGGGGAGTGGCGGATCCCGGCGCCGGTTCGGCTTCGCTCTTGCTCCCGCGGGAGCGGCCCCAGCCATCCATGAAATGGCGGGACAGGAGGTAGTGGGAGACATGGTCGCCGGGGACCCCGGGGTCGGTGTCGAGGGCCCGCGTCTCCGTATAGTTGATCCAGCCGCCGCCGGGGGTGGGCACGGCCAGGGCGTAAAGGAACTCCAGCGACGGGTAATCGGCGGCGTCCCCCGGTTTGTAGAGGGCGGTGATCCGGCCGAGCGGGTCCAAAGCCGCGCGGGTGGAATGGCCGTTGAAGTCCAGAAAGGTGACAGCCTCGCCCCAGCCGTAGTCGTAATCCGCTTGGAACACCAGGTCCGCGGCGCCCTTGCCCACGTGGGCGGTCTCGGTGACCGGGTAGGTGTGGAAGAGGGGGTCGTACCCCACCTCGTGCGCATGACCGCCGGCCGGATCCAGCAGCCCCCCGGGCGCGACGGCGAGGGGGTCGAGCAACTGGATGGCGTTGCCGTAGGCGTCATAAGCGCCGCGGGCGGCCGCGAGGTAGCCGGTGGGATTGGCGGCGTTGGTCCAAGCCCGGCGCAGGGTTTCGTCGCCGACGGAAACCTGGCCGAAGTTGGCGCCGGAGTAAGTGGGGTCGTCGTAGTAAAACTCGACGCGGGAGAGCACTCCGTTGGTGAGGCCGCCAATCTCGCGGCGGGCCGGCCGGCGCAGGAGCCAGGCATTGGTGTTGAGGGCGTAAACCGTGGTGGTGACGCGCTCGTCCAGACCGGCGGTGGGATCCCCGTCGGCCACCACGCCATACTCGGTGCGCATGGTTTCGTTGCCGTAGCGGTCGTAGGCGAAGGCGGAGGCGATCACCCGGGGGGCACCCCGGCCCAACTCGCTGATCATGGTCTGGCTGCCGGCCGGGGGGCAGTGGGACACATTGGTGCCGTTGAGGCCCTGGTAGAGGATTACGGGGGGCTGCGCGTAGGTGTTGGTGACGGTTTGGAAGATGGAGCCATCCGTGCCGCCGACGGAAGATCCCACCGCCTTTCCCTTCATGGCCTCGTACGCCTTGCCGGTGTCGAAGTAGGTGCGGGTGAGCAGGCTCGGGGCGGAGGCGTCGCCCACCGCCGTTTCATCCGCGCGGGCGAAGCCGCGGAACTGGTGCTGGACGGGGTCGTAATAGGGGTGGTGGTAGCTGAACCGGGTGGCCGTGGAGCCGCCCAGCGAATCGAGGTTGGTGACCGAGCCGACGACGCTCATGGGGAACGGGAGGGGGTCGGTCCAGGGGTCGCCCGCGGCGGCGTCGGCCAGGGCGAAGCCGGAGGCGGGGGTGTAGTTGATCAAGGTGACGCCGCCGATCCCGTTGGTGATGGCGGTGAGGGCGTTGGCGGGGACGCCGGCGTTGAGCAGGGCGCCCAGATCCACCGCCATCAAGCGGGGGGTGGACTGCGAATCCGCCAAAACCCAATCCGCGGTGCCGCTGCCGTTGAGGTCCGCCCAGCGGGTGACCGCGGTGGGGCTGGTCAACGAAGGCATGCCGGTGATGACGAACGGGCCGGCCAGGGTGTAATTGCCTTGGTTGAGCCAGTACCACATTTCATTGCCCGGAACCCGCTCAATGACCAAATCCGCCAAGCCGTCGCCGTCAATGTCCACGAGCTTGGCCCGCGCCATCAGGTCGGAGTTGAGAAACCGCGGCCCTCCCGGGGCGAAATCCGGCACGGAAACGGTCACGGCGGCGCCGAATTGGGCGTAGCCCAACCCCGGAGTGACGGTGATTGAGTTGGGGCGGACCCACGCCACGTCGGGCACACGGTCGCCATTGAAATCGGCGATCTGAACCTGCGGTAACGCGAAATCAAAGCCGTTCGTTTGCGGCACCGTGATGCGGCGGAAGTATTGTCCGTTACCGAGGTTGAGCCACAGACGATACTGGAGTCCATCGCATTGGAGAATGTCCATGCGCTTGTCGAAATCAAGGTCGGCGGTGCGGACATTGGTGACGCCGTAAGGGGCCGGGGGCGGGTAGTCGGCCACGCTCATCGGCAGGCGGTTGCCCCAGGAGTTGGATCCCTGGTTGGGGAAGAAGAAAATGTCGTCGCTCGCACTGCGCACGACCAGGTCGGCGAGGCCGTCGCCATCCATATCAGCGAGATGGACGGTGGGGGTGGCCAGGTGGTAATTGGCGGCCAGACCCGCGCCGGCCATGGGCTGCGGGAGGCTCCAAGTGGAGAAGGTCTTTCCCCCCGCCGTGGTGGTGCCGCGGTTCAGGGAAACGGTCTGCGGCCCGCCGGCGGAGTCGGTGGTGATGATGTCGGGCAGGCCGTCGCCGTTGGCGTCGAAGAATTCCACCACGGGGTTGTCCATGACGGAACGGGGTTCGTTGGTGCCGAAAATGGTGGCCCCGGCGGCGGCGAGGAGGGCGGGCGGTTGCGTGGCATGGTAGCCGAAGGTTTCCGCCGGGAGGGTGCTGACGCCGTCGGCGCCCACCTCCTGGATGGAACCGAGCAGGGAGCGCGGGGCGTTGTTTGTGGCGGCGGCCGCGGGATAGGCGAGGTCGTAGCGCCGGTCGAGGTTGTCGGGCAGGCCGTCACCGTTGAAATCGCCCTGCAAATGGCCCGGCAATACCGGGCCCTGGGTGCCGACGTAAATGGTGCGGAGACGCTTGCCGGTGCGCACGGGGAAGCCGGCGCGGCAATCCTCGGACCAATCGGGACGATCCTCATAAACAAAGTGGACGAAATGGAAATTCACCCACGGAGCGGAACCGGCGCCGTAGGCCATGCCGGCCAGATACTTCTGGTTGAGATCATGGGCGCCGGGGAAGTTGGTGTAGGTGAAGAGGATGGTGTTGCCGTGGGGGTCGGTCTCACGTTCCAGCAGCCAGCGGAAGACCCGCGGGGGGCTGGAGTTGGTGTCCTCGATGCGCCCCGCGTGGGTGAGGCCGTATTGCAACCGCACCCCGGTGGGCGTGGTGCCCTCCCAATGGTCGCCCACGGGTTGGTAGCGGACGAAGGCCCCCTCATTCTTGCAGAAATAATACCCGCCGGCAGTGGGGACCAATTCCTCCTTGGCGTCGGTGATGAAGGTGTCCGCCCGCGGGAAGTTGGGGATCAACCCATAGGTCGGGGTGCCTTGGTCCGTGCGCCGTTGCACGAAATCATTGCCCAAGTCCCAGCCGATGCCGAGGGGGCCATTGCCGTTCCCGGACTCATAAACAAGGCGGAGCACGGGTTCGAATCCGACGGGGCCGGGTGGGACTTGCAGTTTGACCTCGTACTTCGCGGTGCCGGAATTGAGGCTGGGCTGGAAGGACTCGCCGAGGCCCTCCAGCGAGCCGGGGCCGGAGGGCACGGAGATGGCGCCGGAGCCCACGCCGCTCTTGTCCTGGGCGGCGGCGGGCGCACCGGCCCAGGCCAGCAGGAGGAGGGCCGCCGCCGCCGGAAGGAGGGGGCCGGAACGCGGGCCGGGGTTAAGTGTCGGGCGCAGGTTCACGTGGACTCGTGGGGGGGCGGGCCGCGTCGGCCTCAGTTGCCTTGGTAGGAGTAGGTTTGGAAGAACAGTTTGATGTCGGAGACGCCGTTGCCGTCGCCGGCCACGCCGTTGATGAAGGTGTTGAGGGCTTGCCAACGGTCCGCACCGAGCGTGCCGGCGGGAATGATCAACATCCACCGGCGGTTCCACACCGAGCGTCCGACCAAGCGGGAGCTGTAGGTCATTTGATCGGTCGTAAACCCGCCGTCATGGTAGGCGCGGAAGCTGCCATATCGGCGGATGTCCGCGAGGTTGCCGCTCAGCGAATCCACAATGGGCAGATAGGTGGGGGACTGCAGGGCATTCGGATTGGGAAAGGGCACCGGCAGGAGTTGATCCAGCACCGAGAACTCGCGGGTGATGCCTTGGTTCCCCGTGGGCGAGCGGAGCACATCGTTGCCCGTGGGGACGAGATAAACCCGCGGGGTGAGCGCCAGGTTCAGGTTGTCGTAATTCGCAAACCACACGCCGACACCGCGGATCTTGGTGGCGAAATGGCTGGAATCATAGGAACTATCGTTGCCCCCCAGCGGCCAGCCGAAGAAGTTCTGCGCGAAGGTGACGGTGCTGGGGAAGGTGATGACAATCCCCGGCTCGCCGCCGGCAGGGGTGTTGCTGCCTTGGAAGGGCAGGCAGTATTGGACGAACTCCGGCAGGGTGTTGAGGTTGCTGACCACGTGCATCCACAGCGTGTTGGTCCAGACACTGAGCGAACTGCCGTTCGTGCCGGCCTGGGTGCGGAACAATTCCTGCCGCAGCGAGAAGCGGTCGGTTTCGCTCTCCGGGTTGTTGAAGCCCAACTGCCCGCTCAGTACCAGGTTCCAGTTTTGATCCATGGTGGCCATGGCGTCCGACAGGCCCTCGCCGCTGCCCGGCTGCGGTGTGTTGTTGTCGAACCGGCCCAAGTCTTGGGATTTTACGATCTCCGTGAGGAAATTCTGGCCTGCTCCGCGCGGGTCGTTCGGGAGCAGACAGGTTTCGTAATCGTACGCTTTGGCCGCCAAATAGGTGTACCGGGCCGCCAGATCAAACTGGGCCCAATATTTTTGCAGGGCCCCGTTGCGGAAGATGCGGAACGCCATGTCCTTGTAACGATAGCCCTGGATCGCGCTGGCGGTTTGCTGGCGGAAGCGCAACCGGTCCGCGAGGATGGTTTCCCCTTTCGCGACCGCCGCTCGATACGCGCCGGCGGCCTCCAGCATGGCTTGATAAGAGGTGTAGAGGTCATTCCTCAGGCCGGGCTCCGTGCGCACGGTTTGGGCGAGCGTGGCGACCAGGTTGGTGATTCCCGGCGCTTGGTCCGAGACGGACAACTGAATGCCATTGGCTGTTTGCTCCTCCTGCAACGCCTGCTCCTGGGCTTGTTCCCCCAGCGCGGCGCCATCCGCCGCGCTGTTCAAGCCCTGGCTGGCGATCGTGCCCGCCAGCTCCAGGGCGCCGCGGCCGGCCGAGGTCACGTCGTTCGCCAAGCCGACGTCCCGGGGTAACAACTCCGCGCTGGCCCCCCCGAGCAGGGAGGCGATTTGGGCGCCCAGGCGCAGGCCGAATTCGGTGGCGCGCAGGGCGCTCACCATTCCGTCCACGTTGGTTTGCACCCCCGCGGAGGCGTTCATCATCCTGATGTCACTGGCATTGACGTTGTATTGGACTTTGAGCGCCGTGGCTTCGTCATCAATCTGACTCAGGAGGTTGTCGTAGTCCTGGAGTCCGCGGAGCAGTCTGAGGCGGGCCTGAAGCAGGGCGCCCAGGGTGTTTTGGATTTCCCCCGGCGCATGCCGCGTGCTCCAACCGGACGGCTTTTGGAAACTCAGGCCCTCGGTGGAAAGGGTGATCGACACCTGCTGGGTGGAATTGGTCAGGAGACCGGTGGATTGGACTTGCTGGCTCACGAAGGTCTGCTGGACGGTGGTGGTCAGCGGGGGGGTGACCCCGGTCAAATCCTGGCTGTCGATGTAATTGTAATGCGGGTAGGTCAGGTCGGGCCCCGTGTAGCCACTGGGATAGGAGCCGCCCGGCCCAATGTCCTCGGCGTAGGGATAGCCGTAGACTTCAATGAGTCGGTTGGTGAAATCGGTCTCCTGGTCGGTCACGGTCTTCTGGAAATCCGTGAGCGAATCCGCCTGGCGGCGGAGATTCTGGGTGGTGCCCGCCGCGTTGTTGAACGTGGACACCGCGTTGTTCAGCGCCAGGGTGGCGCGATGATAGATCTGCTCGAAGTGCGTTTGGCCCTGGGTGCCGGTGAGCGCCGACGGATCGATGTCGAAGGGGATGGCGTCCCGGGCCAACCCGAGGGGGTTGAGGCCGCTGTCCGCATTGTCCAATTGGGCTTCAACCTTCGTGTAGGCGGCCGCCAGGCTGCCAAGTTCCGTCACCGTGGTGCGGTCAATTTGCTGGAGGCCGGTGTTCGGACTGACCGGCGGCAGCAATGCGTTGCCCACCACCCAGTCAAACAAGGCGCCCTGGCCCACCCGGTCCGCCCATTCGCCCACGCTCCACGCCCGGCGGCCCGCCGCGCTCACATGGGTGTCCGGCGTGTCTTGCCACGTCCCCGTCGGCGTCTCCACATAGGCCTGGCGGTAGGTCAAATCGATGATCTGATTGCCGGTCTGCGCTTTGGCGGCCGCCGCTTTCGCAAACTTCTGTTCGTGCGCGTAATCCACCGACACGGGCACGCCCGAGACCGTGATGGATTCGGTCGCCGGGGTCCAGACGTAATTGGGATTCGTCAACAGCCGGTAGTAATTCTGCATGGCCGTGAGGTAGTGGCCCCACGCGTCGCCGTGCCCTTGCGGATACAACGTTTGCGCGGCCTGCTCGTCGATCACCCCCGAGACCCCGCCGTTCTGGTCCGCGATGTTGTAATTCAACGCGTAGGCGACCTCCCCGCCGTCGATGTCCTTGGTGAAATTCCAGATCAAACGGTTGTAAAAGGGGTAGGTTTGCACGCTCGGGTTCTGCGTGTCGTCCCGGCCGCGCAACAGCGCCAATTCCTCTTCCAGCAGGGAACTGGTCTGGTTTTGGAAGCAGTGGATGGCCGTCGATTGGTTGCCGTATTGGTTGTCGGCCGTGCCGAAGGCAATCGTCGGGTCGGCGGCGTCCGCGAACGCCTCATTGCCGAGGAGCATGTACAAATCGGACAAGCGGCCGGCCGCCAGCAACAGCGGGGCGTCCACCCCGGGGTCCGTGTAGCCGGCGTTGATGCTGAGGTTCAGGGCGCGGTCGAGGATGGTGCCGTAAATCTGAATCAGCCCGGAATTGTTGACCGCCTGGCTGTTCAGCGGCACGCTGCCCAGGGCCCGGGGGCCCGCCTGACTGATCATGCTGACAATCGTATTCACCTGGGAATTCTGATAGTTCATCACGCGCTGTTCAAAGGGGTTGATGCCTTGGAGCACGCGCTTGATCCAGCCCTCCGCGAGCATGGGCGGGGTCCACGCGCTGCGGTTCGTTGGCGCGTTGGCCTGCGCGAAGGTGCCCGGCAGCGGGGTGTACCGGCAGATGAACCAATGGTCTTCCAAGGTGGCGGGCCCGGGACCCGAGATCGTGATGTCCAGCGCCCCGTTCGTATTATCCGCGTAGGCCACCCAACCGCCCGCGGCGGAAGGCAGGTTGGTGCCGGTGGGTAGCGGGGCGCTGGGGAAACCGTTCAAGTCGCTGCAGAAATACCACGAGAACGCATACTGGTCCGCGTGCCCGGCGAAGTCCCCGGTGTGCCGCAGGGTGAGTTGATCATCCAACGGGTTGTCCGAGGGCACCGCATGCAGTTCGCCGCGGTACAGCGGCCAATCCACCCGGAGCAGGTGCAGGGCGATGGGGTCGGCGGGCTGGTTGAGATTCGTGCTGTTGTTCTCCACAAAGGTCACATAGCCCGTCCCCTGCGCCGCGCCCGCGGTCAACGCGAGGCTGTCGAACGGGGTGTTCGGGGCCACGATCCGGGGTTGTCCGGCGTTCGCCTGCAAGCCCGCGAGCGCGGTGAGGTAGGCGGGATCGTTGCTGACGGCAGCCAGGCTGGCCGCGTCCCGGCTGGTCATCACGTTCACCAGCAGATAGCCGGTCGGCTCCACCGTGCCGATGGCGCTGACCCATTGCCCGCGGAAGTTCAGGCTCTGCTTGGTGGGGTCGTACCAGAACCGGTTCCGCAGGTGCGGCGGCAGGGTGGGGAAATAGATGAGCCCGTTCTGATTGATGGATTGCAAATTGAGGACAATGCTCTGCAAGCTCTTGGAGATCGCGTTCGTGACGGTCCGCGTGGGGTCAATGAGGAGCGCGCTGGGCACGTTGCTCACCGCCACGGACTGTTGGTAGATCATTTCCGCGCTCAGCATGCCCGCCATGGTGGGCAGTCCGCGCTTGGCCTGCACCAGGGTTTCCCCCACGTAGAGGCTGGGCAGGTTGGCGGGCCAGCTGATGGCGTTGGTGATGTTGTGCGGCACCCCGGCCTGGCCTTGGTCCGCGAGGTCCAACCAAGGCAGCCGGGAGCCCTGGGGCGGCAGCGTGCCCACGGGCACGCCCGTGGGGAAGTTCGTCGCGTACCAGGCGTTGGTTTGATACCAAGCGGGGACGAAGAAGCCCGGTTGCACGGGGTAGAAGTAGCGCATCAGGGTGTTGTTCACCCCGCCGTCGTCACCCCCCGCTTTCGCCCAATAGGCGCCGGTGCGGTCGCGGAAGGCGCCGTCCCGGTAGGTGGGCGGCAGCACCACGTTCGTGGCTCCGCGGTAGGGCGACTGATCAACCAGGGAGAGCGGGTAGGGCGGCTGAATGAGCTGGCCGGCTTGGAGGGGGTAATCAAAGGTTGTGCCACTGGTCTGCGCCAGCACTTGGAAGACCCGGTAATTCCAATTCGTGCCCGCGGCTCCATGGTGCTTCAACAGCACATACGGCTGGGAACCGGTCGCCGGATCGGAAGCGAAATCACTCCGGAGCGCGAACACCGCCTGGCCGCCGCCGCTCTTGGCCGGGAGGAGCAGTGCGTGCTCGTCGTTCGGGTTGAAGCCGGGCAGGGTCGGGTCGTTCTGGTAATAGAGCCGGAAATCGCGCTGCAACACCGGGTTGATGGGGCCGGAACCCTGCTGGCTCGCGATGACCAAGGGTTCGGAGTTCAGCCAGTCGGATTGGTAGGTGCGCACGAAAGCCGGCCACGCCACGCCTTGATTGGTCTGGTACCACCACACTTCCAAATTGCCCTGGTTCACCGGGATGATTTGTCCGGTTTGGAAGGCGGGCGGATCATTGGTGTTCCCGTTGTAAACCTCCCAATCATAACGGTCCCAGGCGTGCACGGTGCCGTCGTTGGGCAGGAAGATGTAGCCCGGCCCGGGGCCTTGGTGGCCCGCGTCCAAGATTTGGGCCCCGATGGCGGCCGCGTGGGTTAGCCCGTCATAGATTGCCGTGCTGCGATGGTCCACTCCGGAAACGGTTTGGAAGGCGACGTTGTTACTGAAGGCGTATTTGAGCAAGGCCCAGCCGGGCGTCGGCATGGCAAAGGTGTTGCCCGCGAGGACGGCGTTGTTCGCCGGGGTTTGATAGGGCATCAAGGAGGGTTGGAGGGCTCCCGGAATCGCCACCGCCGTCCCGGCGTTGCCGAGCGGGCCGCGCACATAGTTTTGGTAGTAGGCCGGCTGGTTCGACGGCCAACTCAGGTTGTACCGATCCATTTCCCCCGACCACTGCACGCCGGCCAGCCCGCGCCGCTGCCAGAACAGCTCCACCTGGTTCGTGGTCGTGGTGGCGCGGACGGCGAAGACGTAACCCTCCTGGGAACTGGGGTTGTTGGGGTCTTGGGAGGAATGTTGGTAAATGTAGTACGGATTGTCCGGCGGTCCGCCGCGGGTGACCACCGGCGCGGGCGCCCCGTTGGCGACGTCCGCGACGGGGTTCAGCGCCGGGTGGAGCTGCTGGCCGATGAAGGCGGCGGGTTGCGCGTCGGGATAATATGGGAGCACATTGACCAGTTCCCAGCCGATGAAACCCAGCGGCGCCGAATGGTTGTAGTGGAGCAGCACCGGCCCGGTGACGTGTTGGGCCTGCAGTTTGCGCGTGCCGCTTTCCAGCCAAATCGTGGCGTTGTTCGTGCTCCCGTTGCTCCATGTGGGGGTGATCTGGCTGTTGTAATGCACCGTCAGGTTGGGCACCGCCAGGGTGGAAAACGCCGGGGCGGGCGCCGTCGTGTTCGCCCCGTCATCCGTGTGCGTCAGATAGAGCCGGACGGCATTGGTTTGCCAGCCCGCCGGCCATTGCGCCTGGTAATGATCCAACTCGTCGGGCCAGACAATGTTGGCGTAACCGGTGCTGAACCAGAACAATTCGATTTCGTTCGCGTCGGGCGTTGCCTGTGTCGCAAACACGCCGCCATTGGCCGGATCCGCCGGGCCGTTCGTGTATTGGAAGGCGTAGTAACCGACCGCCGGATTGGTGGCCACGGTGCCGCGGTTGACGAAGGCCGGCCAGCCGTTGGTGTGCGGGCGTTGCGGCGCCAGCCAATTGCCCACGTTGGTGGTAATCGTGTTGTCCGGGGCGTAGGCGCTGATGACCAGCACCTGCAAGTTGGAGAAGGCGCCCGAAACCGGGTCCCGGTATTCGAGGACGATGCTGCCCGGGGTGTTGGTGGCGCGCAGTTGCACTCCGCCCGGCAGGGTGTTCGTGCCCAGCACGGCGGGGGTCACCAAGGAATTGTAATGCGGCAAGACCGCCAAATTGTTGACCGCCACGGCCGGCGCACCTGTGGGCGTGCCGTTTGCATCGGTGACATACATGTGCCCCGGGGGCAGACCGTTGGCGGGCGTGCTCAAGACCAGATAGGTCACGGGCACCAGCATGCCCGAGATGGGATTGGTCCAGGTGAGGGTGAGCAGTCCGGGTTGGTTGGCATAGACACTGCCGGTGTCGGGCAAATAAAAGGCTCCGTTGTTCGGGCTCATGGCCACCGGGTTGGGCAGGACGCCCGCCGGCGGCGTAATGGTCCCGCCCAGTTGCGCATAGGGCAGGTCCAGCGGATTCGGCGCGAACGCCTGGCCAAAGGCGGACCATGCCATGTAGGGGACCGCCTGCGGAGTGTTGAACAAAACCGTGAGGCTGTTCGTTCCCGAGTTGGCCGAAATGAGGTCCAAACCGCCGTCGCCATCCAAATCCGCCGCCACCAGGTTGTAGGGCATCGTGCCGACCAGCGGGGCGCCCGCCAGGGCGAAACCGCCGGCCCCGTCGTTGGTCAGGATCGTCAAATTGCCCCCGTTGACATTCGCCGTGACCAAGTCGGGGCGGCTGTCGCCGTTCAGATCCGCCACCAGAATGGTGTTCGGCGCGAGGTCCACCGGCAGGGTCGCGCTCCAGCTGAACGCGCCCGCACCGTTGTTGGTCAGTACGGTCAGGACATTGTCGCACGCATCGGCGCTGATCAGGTCCGGAAAACCGTCGCCATTCAGATCCCCCACCGCGAGGGCGGATTCACAGCCCGCCACGGGGAACGTGGTCGGCGGCCAGAAGCCGCCCTGGCCGTTGTTGAGCATCACCATGACGAAGTTGTTGCACCCGTCATTGAGCAGCAGATCCGGCCGGCCGTCGCCATTGACGTCCGCCGCCACCACGGTGGCGGGACAACCGGCGGTGTCGGGCGTGCCCGCCGCGACCAAGCCGCCATGATGGTTGTTCGTGTAGAGCAGCAACGTGGAGTAATTCAAGTTCGCGCAGACCACGTCCGGCCACCCGTCGCCGTTGAAATCCACCACGGCCAATCCCTTCGGGTTGACAAAGGGCGCCCGGATGGGCAGGACGAAGGACTGGGCGAAGCCCCCGCGGCCGTTGTTCGTGTAAATCGTGAGATTACCCGTCATGGCGTCCCCGTTGATGATGTCCATTTTGCCATCGTGATTGAAATCACCCATCGCCATGGCGAACGGCGCCACCGGCAACGACAACTGGCTGGCGGTGGCCATCCCGCCCACGCCATTGTTGGTCAGTACCACCAGATTGCTCGTGCCAAAGCAGCCCGCCAACAGGTCCGGCCAGCCGTCCCCGTTCCAGTCCCCGGCGAGCAGGGCCAAGGGCGCCGTGCCCACCGGCAAATTCAGGGCCGGTTGAAAGGCTCCCGAAGCGGGCGCTCGCCGGGCCACCGAACCATTGAAGAACGCGGTGCCCGCGACCCGGTTGCTGCCGCCCACGGGCAATCGGTTCTGGAAGCTCGCCGTCCCCTGGCCCACCTGGCCAATGTCAATCGGTGAGATCACCGTGATCCGAAAATTGCGGGTCAGGGCGCTGTTGTTGTAGCCCGCCTGGTCATCCACTGTCACCCCCACCTGGGAGTTGCCGAGTTGTCCCGGGCCCGGCACAAACCAGACGTAACCAAACGTGGCGCCCGGGGTGTAAACCAAGGTGGGGGGCGTGCTGAACAGCGCCGGATTGGCCGTGGTGACCGACAACTTGGGCGTTTGGTTCTCCGTCGCGGGGCCCGCGCTGATGCCCGTGAAGAAATTCGTTTGCGCGCCGCTGCCTTGGACCACCGTCAGATTTTGCGGCGGGTCCAAGGTCGGTGCGTGATTGGTGAATTGCACTCCCAAAATGAGGGTCGCCTGGGCGCTGCCGCCGTCGCCGTCCGTCACCCGGAAGGTTACGGTGTTCGTGCCGAAAATGTCCGGCATCGGGGTGAGGGTGACCGAGAGCAAACCGTTGGTGCCGACCATTTGAATGGGGCCGACCGACGCGCCGGCCAGGGCCGTGGCGTTGTTGGTCGCGGTGACGGTCAAGTGCGTGACCGGCGTCTCGGAGTCCCAGACCCGCACCAAAATATTGGTGGCCACGTTTTCCGACACCATCGCGTTGCTGGTGGCCAGGCTGATGGTGGGCGGCCAATTCGTGGCATGAACGTTGACTTGAATGGTCGCCGCGGCCGCGTGATTGCTGCCCAGATGATC
>CAIYZC010000713.1 GCA_903930565.1 uncultured Pedosphaera sp. | reverse complement strand
GGCCTACAAGGCCGCTGGCACGCCAAGCATCATCCTCGGCGGTGAAGACTACGGCATGGGCTCCAGCCGCGACTGGGCCGCCAAAGGCACCCGTCTGCTCGGCGTCAAAGCCGTCATCACCAAGTCCTTCGAGCGCATTCACCGCAGCAACCTCGTCGGCATGGGCGTCCTGCCCTGCAACTTCAAGAACAAGGCCGACTACGACAAGGTCAAGGACCTCAGCGATGCCACCTTTGACCTCCTGGGCCTGAGCAACGACTTCAAGCCCATGAGTGAAGCCACCCTCCGCGTCCACCAGGCCGACGGCAGCAGCTTCGACATCCCCGTCGTCGTCCGCATCGACACCCCCGTCGAAATCGACTACTACCGCGCCGGCGGCATCCTGCCGTATGTGCTCGCGCAGATCCTGCGGGCGAATGGCTAAGCCGTAAAACAAGCGTCTCGCACGTTAATCCAGACCAACTCCAACGCCCCAAGCGGCCCTCGGCAAACCTCTTGCCGAACTCGCCCTTGGGGCGTTACTCTTTCCAGCAACGCCATCAACCGTTCCACGCGGCTCCGCCATGATCCACAAGCTGTCCATCCGAAACTTCAAATCCATCCGCGAACTCGATCTCGACTGCCGCCGGGTGAACGTCTTCATCGGTGAGCCGAACGCGGGGAAGACGAATATTTTGGAGGCGCTTGGGCTATGGTGTCCGGGCGTGCATGCTGAACTTCGGCAAGTCTGTCGAGCGGAGTATGTTTCCGAGCTTTTCTTTGATCAGAATACCGAGGAACCCATTGACGTAGTTTTGGGAAAAGTAGGACTCCAACTCATCAAGTGTGATGGCGGCGCGACGCTATCTTTTCCAGAGCCGTTTCCAGTGCCAGAGGACGAGGATTGTGTCGAACATGTTCCACTGAGCGATGACTTGACCAGCAACCTTCAGCGACGGCGCTACCGGGTTGATGGGCCCACCGTCAAATACTTCATCTACAACGCCAACGCACCTTTCGATGAGGTGTCCAGCGGCGGCCTGGCTCCTCCTTTTGGCTCCAACCTCGCTTCGCTACTCGCCAACGACAAAACGGCCCGGCAGATCGCCGCAGACTACTTTTTCGACTCCCGCTATCGTCTGACCGTCGATGTGGGCAAACGACATCTCTCGATGTCTCGTCAGGAGGACTCGGCTGTCGTTTCCTTTCCTTATTCGGCCACGTCCGAAACCCTGCGACGAATGATCTTTTACCGCCTGGCCTTGGAAACGAGCCGCAAGTGCATTCTGGCCTTCGACGAACCCGAGGCGAACTCGTATCCGCCCTACACCAAGATTCTCGCTGAGAGCATCGCGAAGGATGAACAGGAAAATCAGTTCTTCCTGACGACTCATAGTCCCTACATGCTCACCTCGATCTTGGAAAAAACCCCAGCGAAGGAGCTAAACGTCTTTGTCTGCCGTCTGGAAGGCTCTGAAACCAAAGTTTATCCGATGAATGAAGACCAACGGATGGAACTCATGGAAATGGACATGAGCGCTTTCTTTAACCTCGACCGCTTTCTACCCGATCTGCCATGATCTTCCTCGAATGCTTCAACGATGAGGCAACGGTACGCGCACTGGGGTTTACTAAAAGCCAGTGGCTTCATGAGCTTGCCAAATCTCGCGTGGCCCATGCGCTGGAAATCAGCCGAAAAACCACGGACATCGCAATCGTCGATCAAGACCCCGGGCAGTCCTGCCCAATCTTCTTGCGCGAGTTCAAGGCCGCTGAATCCAGACTGGACTTGG
>CAIYZC010000712.1 GCA_903930565.1 uncultured Pedosphaera sp. | reverse complement strand
ATAATTCCGCCGCCGCGCTGGACACCACGGCCATTCTCGATGGCTTTACTTTGACCGCACTTGGCGATTTTCCCGCCCTGGTCAATGGGTCATCCAGTCCGCTGATCCAGAACTGCGCTTTTCGCAGCAACCACTTTGCCGATTTTTCGGTGGCCGTCGTGCAAAATGGGCTGAACTCCGCGCCGGTGCTGGCGAATTGCGTCTTTGCCACTAACCGCGCCGTCTGCCTGATGAATGTCGGGGCCGCGCCGGTGTTGACCAATTGCCTTTTCGTGGGCAATCAATCCCCGGCTTACGGTACCGTCGTCAATGAAAGCACCGCCAACCTGAGTGGCATCATCCAGCCCGCCCGGGTCCAAATGTATAACTGCGTTTTCCAGGGCAACTCCGTGGCGGATTTGGGCGGCGCGATTTACAATCAGGACAGCCTTTGCTCCCTGGTCGCTTGTGTTTTCTCCAATAACGTCGCTTATGCCGGCGGTGCCATCGCCTCCGATTCGCTGTCCGGGGCGAGTGTGCTGTACGCCACCAATTGTCTCTTCGTCGGCAATTCGGCCTATTACGGCGGGGCGGTGGAGAATTCCGGCACCCTCAACCTCGTCAACTGCACGCTCACGGCCAACCAAGCCGACTATGACGCCTCCGCCGTGTTCAATAACCAGGGCCAGTTGGCGCTCTTCAATTGCATACTTTGGCAAAACAGCCCCACCCGAGTGGCGGGGAATGCGAACGCTTTCCTGGCGGCGGTAAACGGCGGGGTAACGATTTTCAATTCCACAGTCCAGGGCATCCCCAATATTAATTCCGGCAACAGTCCATACGATCCGCTTTTCCGCGTGCTCGTGACGGGTCAGTGGCAGGTCTCCCCGGTTTCGCCGGCGGTGGGCGCCGGGGATCCGCGGTATGTTGCCGGCCTAACCACCGATTTGGCTGGTCAACCACGCCTGACCGCGGCGAACGTGGATCAGGGCGCTTATCAGTCGGGCTTCACACCCGCCGCCCAGCCTCTGAGCATTTTGCTGTCGCCGCAGTCGCAGGCCATTTGCGAGGGCCAGACGGCCGTCTTTGCCATCTCCGGGGCGCCGGGGATCACCTACACCTGGGCTTCCCGGCAAGGGGGCGGTTGGAGCCCGCTGCTATCCGGCGGCAATCAAATCATCAGTCCCACCGCCAACGGGTCCCAGTTGACCGTTTCCGCCGCCCCGGCGTCCCTCAGTGGCGCGCAATATCAAGTGACGGCCGGCACTGCCACGGCAACGAACCAGTTCGTCGTGCAACTAACCGTGACTCCCGCCGGAATCGTCTACGTGAATGCCGCCGCTCCGCCCGGGGGTGATGGACTGAGTTGGGCCACCGCCTACAACAAATTGACGGCGGGGCTGCAAGCCCTCAGCGATTGCCGCCCCAACCTCTGGATTGCGGAAGGTGTGTATCCGGCCTCGTCCTATTATGTTCCCCTGGGCGCGACGGTTTACGGCGGTTTTGCCGGTACGGAAACCAGCCCCGGCCAGCGCCAGTGGCAGTCGCATCCCACGCGCATCAGCGGGGGTGGCACGAACACCGCCGGCATTCTCTCGTTGAGTGATGTGACCGTTGCGCCTTTGGCTTCGGCTGACGCCGGGACGCTGCTTGATGGGTTGTACTTGGAAGAAAGCGGCGCGGAAGGATTGAATATATATTATTCCCAGCCTGTACTCGCAGTCGGGCACAATGTGACGGTGCAAGATTGCGTCATTCGTCATAACGCCGGCAACGGCGTGGTGCTCGGGAATGCCCCCGCGAATGTCAACTTTTTGCGGAATTGTTTGGTCGTCTCGAATGGTTTGGCCGGGATCGAATTTTTCAATAACAGCGCCACCCTGGACGGCTGCAACGTTTTGGGCAACCAGGACAGCGGCATATTTCTCAGCGGTGACTGCTCGCCTTTGATCGTCAATTGCCGGCTCCAAGACAATACCGCCACTGCCAACGGCGGTGGGCTGCACTTGCTGGGCAGTCCAGGTTCGACCGCCAATCCGACGTTGGTCAATTGCGTCGTGAGCGGCAACGTTGCCCCCACCGGCGGCGGGCTTTACGTCACCTACGCCCGCGCGACGGTGCTGAACTGCACCATCGTCAGGAATCTGGACTCCGACCCGATTTT
>CAIYZC010000711.1 GCA_903930565.1 uncultured Pedosphaera sp. | reverse complement strand
TTTCGGCCGTCAGGCGCGCGGCGCACTCCGCCGCGGCGGGATTCCCCGGCAGCACTTCGCCCACCAACAGCAAGCGGGCCGGGCGATCGGTGGGTAAGAGGGCGCGGAGGGTGTGCAAGATTCCGGGCAGGTGGTGCAACCGCTTTTGCGGCCGGGGATTGGCCACGGCGATGAGCACGACGTCGTTCGGCCCCCAACCGCGGTCCCGGCGGGCGCGGCCGCCCGCCGCCGTCCGGGCGGGCGAAGCTTGGAAGGCCGCGGTATCAATGCCATTCCACACCGTGCGCACCGGCGGCGCCACCGCGGCGGCGCGCAATTCCCCCTCCACGGCGCAGGCGCAGGCGGCGAGGAGGACGGTATCGGCAGCCGTCAACCCCGCCAGGCCGGCGGGCCAGCCGGCGCGGGTGTTGTGAACGGTGAGCACCAAGGGGAGGCCGGTCGCGGCCAATTGACGCACGAAGTCTCCGGGCACCAAGTGGCCGTGGACCAAGTCCGCCCCAAAGCGCTTGGCGGCGCGGGCGAGCAGGGCGACCACCGCCCGGGGGCCGCGCGCCGCCTGGCCCGCCAATTCCAAAGTGCCGGGCGGGGTCGGAAAGGTGGTGCGCAAAGGCCGCCCCACCGTGGCCAATCGCGTGCGCACTCCCGCCGCGGGCAACGCGGCCAACAAATCGAGCGTGACCCGTTCCGCCCCGCCGCGGTGCAGGGCGGTGATGACTTGGAAGACCCGCAGGCCGACATCGTCATAAGCGTCGAGCGCCGGAATATGCGCCCGGCGGAAGGAGCGGGCCGAATGGTTCAGGCAGGCGGCGAACGAATCGGCGTCGGACGCCCGGAGCGCCGTGACCGCGCGGGCATCCAAGAAGACCACGGGAGGGGACGCCAAGGGGTCGCCCAAGGCGGCGGCTTCGGCGGGGAGGCGGTCGAAGTCGCCGCCGGTGGCGTGCAGCACGTCCCGCCACGCGCGCGCCGCAGGGGCCTCCGCCGGCTCGGCCGCGGGGCCGCCATCCGGCGCGGGCCGCAAGGCGCCGAAGGCGGCCAAGGCGCGGCCGGTGGCGCTGGGGTGGGGGAGGTGGAACGGTGCCGCACCCGCCAGCCAGGCCCCGGCCCGGACCAATAACACCGGTCCCCCCGCGGCCAAGAGGGCGCGCCAGGCGGCCGGTTGGGCGGGCAACTCGGCGGCTTCGTGCAAACCCGCCAATTGCAAGGACCGGCGGGTGCGGCCCAGGCGCCCGACCGCGGGCGGGCCGGGCGGATGGTGGATGCAGACGCGAACAGCCATGCGTCACTCAGTAAGCCGCCGGGAAACCGCCGCCGGGCGGGCCGCTGGAAAAGCCCGGGTGATGTCCGCCCGACCAATTCGCGGGCGGCGCGCCATCGGCATAGTCCGGCGGGAGGACGGGGGGCATGCCGGCCTCCACTTCAATCAGCGGCGGCAGGAGATCGATCTCCGACACTTCCCCCACGCCAACAATGCGGTGAATGGTGACCTGGGCGGGCGCATGGCCGGTGTAAACATATTGCCCACCCCGGGAGTCAGGATAGAAATTGACGTGGCCGGCGTGACGGATGCCGTCGGCCCAATAGTGGTAATAAAGCAGGTCGCCCACGTTGGCCGGGCAGTTTTCCACCCAGAACCCATCCGGGCCGGAACGCGTGGCCACCGGCATGGGGTACCGGGGGGCGGGCACGCGGCGGGCGCCCCGCCTTAACACCCCAATGAGGGTGGCAAGGAGGATGAACACCACGACGACGAAAATGAACACGGGGACCAGGATGAGCCAGGCAGTCATGGGGTGGGATGGGTTGGGGGTAGGGGTTGGGGGGCGGTCGGCGGCGGAGCGAGGACCCGAAATCCGTTGTCGGCATTGCGACTGGCCGGGGTGTTGCGATACCGCGCGGCCGCGCGGGTGAAGGCGGCTTCCCGGTTCCATGACCCGCCGCGCAAGACTCGACGGGGTGGGTCGGAATCGTCCGGCGGCGGGCTGAGGCGGACGGGATCGATCGCCGGGGCCGGGCCGTAAGGGCCGTAGAAATCCCGGCACCATTCAAAGACATTGCCGCCGATGCACAGCCCCCAGGCATTGGGAGGGCGCGAGTCCACGGGGTGGGTTTGGTCCCCGGCGAGCGGGCGGCACCAAGCGACGGCGCCGACGTGCGCGGGGTCGTTGCCGTTGGACCAGGCGTTGGTGGCGCCCGCGCGCCGGGCGTATTCCCACTGGGCCTCCGTGGGCAGGGTAAATGCCCGGCCCGAACGCCGCGACAACCAGGCGCAGAACGCCTCCGCATCCGCGTAAGTTACCACGGTCACCGGCGAGTCATCGCCTTGCGGAAAGCCCGGGCTGCGCCAATTAAACTGCGGGCCTTGGGTGAGCGCACGACCGTCCCACCCGAAGCCGCCGCTTGGACCGCGCTCGGCCTCGGTGCGAAAATGGGTTTCGGTGGCGAACCGGTCGTATTGCCAACAAGTGACCGGGAATTTGCCCAGATAAAAGCCCTGTGTCAGGGTCACCTCGCGCCGGGCCTCGTCGTCGTGCCGGCCCGGTTCCCCGGCGGGCGAGCCCTGGAGGAAGCGACCCGGGGGCACCCAGACCAGTTCCATTTGCGCCCCCTGCCCGAGATCCACGCGCAAGAGCGGGTCCGCCGCGTGGGCGCCGCCGACCCACCCCAGGGGCAGCAGCAGAAAAATCATGCGGAGGGCCGGCTGGAGGAGCAGTGCGGGGCGCATAAGTTTTGGGTGTCCGGGGTTTGCGTTGACCGGCCCCAGCATACCCGGCCGGCGGGCGACGGCACTTACAAAAATCCGCGGCGCTTGTAGCCGGGGAATGGGCATGCCGGAAGGGGTGGGGCGGAGGAAAAAGGGATTTTCATCGGACTGATCAGTCGGATCGGACTGATCGGACCGATTTGGGACTGCCGGGACTCTTCTTTTTGACTGCAATGCGCCGGCGGTGGCGGCAGGATGGCGGGGTGATAAACATGCTGATTTGGCGGGAAGTTTGCGCCCGGGCCGGCGCATTGGCGGAGGGCGCCCGATGAAGGCGGTCCAATTGGTCGCGCCCGGCCGGCCGCTCGAGTTGCGGGAAGTGCCGGTGCCGGATCCGGGCTCCGGCGATGTCTTGGTGCGGGTGAAAGCCGCCGGGATTTGCCATTCGGACGCGCATTATCGGGCGGGGAAATCCCGGGTCGAGCCGTTGCCCCTGACGCTGGGGCATGAAGTGGCGGGCGAGGTGGCGGCGGTGGGTGCGGGCGTGCGCCGCCTGCGGGTGGGGGACCGGGTGTGTCTGCACTACCTGGCGACCTGCGGGGACTGCGGTTACTGCCACGCGGGCACGGAGCAATTTTGCCCGACCGGCCAAATGATCGGGAAATACCGGGATGGCGGTTACGCGGAGTATATCCTGGTGCCGGCGCGGAGCGTTTTCACCCTCCCGGAGGAGATTTCGTATGAGGAAGGGGCGATCATGATGTGCTCGTCGGCCACGTCGCTCCATGCCTTGAACAAGTCCCGGCTCAAGGCCGGGGAATCGGTGGCGATCTTCGGGATCGGCGGGTTGGGGATGTCCGCCTTGCAATTGGCGCGGGCGATGGGGGCGGGGGAAGTTTACGCGGTGGATATGAACCACGGCAAATTGACCTTCGCCGCGAGCCATGGGGCGGTGCCGGTGGACGCCGCGAAAGGGGATGCCGTGGAGGAAATCCGCCGGTTGACCAAGGGGCGGGGGGTGGATGTGGCGTTGGAATTGATCGGGCTGCCGCTGACCATGCAGCAGGCGGTGCGCTGCCTCGCGATCCAAGGGCGGGCCATGTTGGTGGGGATCACGCCCGAGAGCTTTTCCGTGGCGCCGTACGCCGAGGTCTTGAACAAGGAGGCGGAGATCATTGGCGTGTCGGACCATTTGGCGAGCGAATTGCCGCTCCTAATTGATTGGGTGCGAACCGGCCGCTTGCAGCTTGGCCGCGTCATCACCGGCCGCGTCCCCTTGGCCGCGGAACCGGTCAATGCCACGCTGGACCACTTGGAGCAGTTCGGGAACCAATTCCGGGTGGTCATCACGCCGTAACGGCGCCCCCCGGCGGCCGGCGGGCAGGGTGGGGGAGGGATTCACCGCGGGGTCTTTTCGCCCGCGGAATTTAGCTTTTCCTTTGCGCCCGGGCCGCGTATGGTGGCGGGCCAGTATTTTGAACTGATGGACGCAACACACATTAGAAATTTTAGCATTATCGCCCATATCGACCATGGGAAAACCACGCTGTCGGACCGGCTGCTGCACCGCACCGGTACGATCGCCACCCGGGATATGGAAGCGCAGTTGCTGGATTCCATGGATCTGGAACGGGAGCGCGGCATCACCATCAAGGCGCATCCGGTCACGATGCTCTACCGCGCGAAAAACGGGGAAGACTATGAGCTGAACCTCATCGACACCCCGGGGCATGTGGATTTCTCCTACGAGGTCTCCCGCAGCCTGAGCGCGTGCGAGGGGGCGCTGCTCATCATCGACGCGGCCCAAGGGGTGGAGGCGCAGACGGTGGCGAACGTTCACTTGGCGATGAAGCAGAATCTGACGATCATTCCGGTGATCAACAAGATCGATCTGCCGCACGCGGATGTGGCGCAGGCCAAGGTGCAGTTGGAGGATATTTTGGCGATTCCCGGCGACACGGCGATTTTGGCCAGCGCCAAGGAAGGCATCGGGATCGAGGAAATCCTGGAGGCGATCGTGGCCCGGGTGCCCCCGCCGAAGCCCACCGGCGCGGCGTCGCTGCAGGCCCTGGGATTTGACTCCTTTTTCGACACGTACAAGGGCGTGGTGACGCACGTGCGGGTGTTCAATGGGGAATTGAAGGCGGGGATGAACATCAAATTGCTGCACTCCGGCCGCAACGTCGAAGTCAAGGAAGTCGGCAGTTTCAACCCCAAGCCGTACCTCCGGGACAAACTGACCGTCGGCGAGACGGGTTACTTCACGGCGAACATTAAGAGCCCGAAGGACGTCAAGATGGGCGACACGCTCACGGACGCCCGCAATCCGTCGGCCGCGCTGCCGGGTTTCAAGGAAATCCATCCGATGGTGTTCAGCGGGATTTACCCGATCAACACGGCTGATTACGAGCATTTGAAGGCGAATTTGGGCAAGTTGCAGTTGAACGACTCGGCGTTCGCCTACCAGGCGGAAAGCTCGGTTGCGCTGGGCTTCGGATTCCGCTGTGGCTTCCTGGGGTTGTTGCACTTGGAAATCGTGCAGGAACGGCTGCGCCGCGAATACAACATGGACATCATCGCCACCTATCCCAGCGTGGTTTACAAAGTGTCCATGAGCGACGGCAACACCCGCGAAGTGGACAATCCGGCCTTCATGCCCGAGGTGAATTACATCACCAAGATCGAGGAGCCGATGGTGAAGGCGTTCGTGATTTGCCCGAATGAAAACATCGGGGACATGATGGCCCTGATTTCGGAAAAACGCGGCAATGTGGATCACACCGAAACGCTGGACCAGCGCCGGGTGATGCTCACGAGCCTGATTCCGCTGAATGAAATCCTGATCGACTTCCATGATCGCATCAAGAGCATCACGCGCGGGTTCGGCTCCATGGATTATGAACATGCGGCGTACCGGGAATCCGACATGGTGAAGCTGGACATGCTGGTGAACGGCGAATCCGTGGACGCTTTTTCGTGCATCGTGCACCGCGACAAAGCGGATACGCGCGGCCGGGCGCTCGCGGCGAAGCTCAAGGAAGTCATTCCCACGCAGCAGTACGCGGTGGCGATTCAAGCGGCCATCGGCGGCAAGATCGTCGCCCGCGAGACCGTCAGCGCCATGCGCAAGGACGTGACGGCCAAATGCTACGGCGGCGACATCAGCCGTAAACGCAAGCTCTTGGACAAGCAAAAGGAAGGCAAGAAGCGCATGAAAGCCTTCGGCACCGTCAACATTCCGCAGGAAGCCTTCATCGAGGTGCTCAAAGCCTGAGCCGATCCCACCCCTTATGTTCTCCAACTGGTTTCGTTCGCGCACCTGCCGGCAGGCGGAGGAAGTGCGGCAGCATTTGCGGAAGATTCTGGCCGCGCAAAGCGATCTGCTCACGCCGGCCGCGGTGGCGGCGATGAACGAGGCCTTGGATGCGGTGGGGCGGGCGGTGGCCGAGCGCGACGATCTGGTGGTGACGAAAAGGGTGGGGGAGCTGGAAGCGGCGGCCACGAAATGGCTCAAACCATACCCCAACCCCGGATTGCGGGAAAACGTGGAAGTGCTTTTGGTGGCCTTGGCGGTGGCGATGGGCATCCGCACCTTCTTCCTGCAACCGTTCAAGATCCCCACGGGTTCCATGCAGCCCACGCTGTACGGCGTCACCCACGTGCCGGGGAAAGACCCGGATTTCGTCATGCCGGGTTTCCTGGCGCGGATGTACCATACCTGGGTGGATGGCGTGTCCTACGTGGACATCACAGCTCCGGAAGCCGGCCGGCTCAACACGGTGGCGGAGCCGTTCCGCCTCGCCTTGTTCAACTTGTACCAGGAGTACGAGTTCAACCATATCTGGCACCGCATTTGGTTTCCGCCGGATGATTTGTTCGAGCGCGCCGGCTTCGGGCGCGGTTTTGGGCGGGTGGATTCACCGGAATTCAAGGCGGGTGATCACATCGCTCGGATGGTGGTGCGGGCGGGTGACCACTTGTTCGTGGATCGTTTGTCCTACAATTTCCGGCATCCCCGGCGCGGGGAAATCATCGTGTTTGAGACCGCGGGCATCGGCAATCACATCGCGCATTTGCCGCCGGACCAGTTTTACATCAAGCGCCTCGTCGCGCTGGGCGGGGAAAAAGTACAGATCGGCGCGGACCGGCACCTCGTCATCGACGGCAAACGGCTCGACCAAACGACCCCGCATTTTGAGATGGTGTATTCCTTCGCCCCGGATGAGGCGCCCCGGGACAGCCATTACTCCGGCCACGTGAACAACCGGATGCTCGCCCCGTTGTTCCAGGAGAGTCCGGACGGCACGGTGCAGGTGCGTCCGGAACATTTCATGGTCATGGGCGACAACACGATGAACAGCTACGATTCCCGCGCGTGGGGGGATTTTTCCCGGACCAACGTGATTGGACGCTATTGCGTGGTCTATTGGCCTTTTGGGGAACGTTTTGGCTGGAAAGCCCGCTGAGCGGCAAAAGCGGCCGGGTTGAGTTGACCATTTTTAAATCATCATGCGAAAGAACGCCGAAGAATCCCTGAACCGATTAACGGTCCCGTTGATGGACCTGTTCGGGCTGAGCCGTTGGTTGGCCACCTTGATCGTGCTGTTGTTATTGGGCTGCATGGGTAGCGCCGTTTATTGGTCGCTGCATTCCGCGCCGCCGCGCCACCTCACCATCACCAGCGGGCCTCCCGGCAGCACATTCGAGACGAACGCCATTCAGTACCAGGCGATTCTCCAGCGCCATGGAGTCACATTGCACATCAATCCCTCGCAGGGTTCCTTGGAGAACCTGCAACGTCTCAAAAACGGTTTGTCCGACGTGGACGTGGGATTTGTGCAAGGCGGGGTGACCAACGCCGATGGCAACCGCAAACCGGTTTCCCTTGGAAGCATTGCCTACCAACCGCTCCTGGTGTTTTGCCAGGCCGACCATCCGCCGAAGTTTCTCTCCGATCTCAAAGGCAAACGGCTGGCCTTGGGGCCCTCCGGCAGCGGCACGCATGTGCTCGGCTCCGCCTTATTGGATCTCAATGGTATCAATGAAACCAATGGGGCGGCCCAATTTGTGAAGATCGCCCCCGAAAACATGGGCACGGCGCTGATCTCCAACCAAGTGGACGCGGTCTTTCTGATGGGGGATTCGGCTTCGCGTCAAATCATGCGGCAATTGCTCACCCACACCAATGTCGTTTTGTTTGATTTCCTGCAAGCGGAAGGCTACATTCGGAAGATTAGTTACTTGAGCAAAATCGAAATGCCCGAGGGCTATTTGGATTTTGGACGTGATCTACCATCCCACACGGTTCGCTTGATCGGCCCGACGGTGGAGTTATTGGCCAGACCTGATCTGCACCCGGCCTTGTCCGATTTGCTGATCGAGGCGGCGCGCGAGGTGCATGGCAAGGCTTCCATGTCCGCCAAGAAGGGTGAATTTCCCGCCCCGTTGCAGCACGATTATGATCTGAGCGAGGATGCGGTGCGCTATTACAAGTCGGGTAAGACCTGGCTTTACAGTAAGCTCCCGTTCGTCTTGGCGAGTATTGTAAGTCAAATCCTGATCGCCTTTGTGCCCTTGGTCGTGGTCATCATTCCCGCCATCCGGCTCATCCCCACGACGTATAAATTCCGCGTGCGCCTCCTGATCAATTACCGTTACCGCATGTTGCTGCGGCTGGAGCGGGAATTGCGCCACAACCTGACCGAGGCGGAACGGAACAACCTGCGCTTGCGTTTGGATGAAATTGAGGCCGCGGTCAATAAAATGAAAGTGCCGGCCTCCTTCGGCGAAACCTTCTACGGGCTCCGCGGGCATATCATTTTTGTCCGCGAACGCCTCGGTCAAATGAAGCCGGCCCACTGATCGTTGGCCCACCCAAACCGTGACCATCAAACCAAAACGGACCGCCAAGCTGGCGGCGAAGTCCCCGGAAAAGGCCGCCCACATCCGGGATATCGCCGCCACCATCCCCACTGCGTTCAAGAAATCAGCCCCCCAAAGCACCGCCAAATCGGCCCCCAAAAAGTCCGCGAAACGCCGGTTGCAACCGGCTGATTTGCCGCCGGTCGAGGTCTACGAATTGCGGGTGCGTTTAGTTGCGGTGAAGCCGCTCGTGTGGCGCCGCTTGCGGGTCCGCGGGGACATCCCCTTGAGCCTGCTCCATTGCGTTCTGCAAACCGCCATCGGGTGGACCAACAGCCACCTGCATCATTTTTTTGTCGGCAAGCAGCGTTATGCCGAATTGGGGGCGGATTCGGAGTTTGAACCGGACGAATCGACCATGGACACGGCGGATGTCACGTTGCAGACGGTGTGCCCCAAAAAAGGGTCCGCCTTGGGTTACGAATACGACTTTGGCGATTCGTGGCTGCACGAGGTCGTGGTCGAAAAGATTTTGCCGCCGGAGACACCCATGCCGCATTGGGCGGTGCTCGTGGACGGTGCCGGGACCTGCCCGCCGGAAGATTGCGGCGGACCTTACGGTTTCAATACTTTCTTGCCCGCTTACCTCGATCCGAAGCATCCCCAACACCGCGATATGGTGGATTGGATCGGCGAGTACAATCCCGAAGCTTTCGACTGCGCGGCTTGGAACGATTATTTGCGCGAACTGCGCTGGCCCAAAACGACGCAGAACCAATTGGGGCGAATTTTGATGTCCCGGGATGGGTATACGGAATGAGGCGCCCCGGAGGGGGCAAGTTTTTAGTTGGTATAATTATATACGCACAATGTTTGTTATATTCATTACATACCACACCTGATCGACCCAACTCCGATGTCCGCGTGGGCCGTGCCCGAATCCGGTTTGACACAAATCTCGGTGTCCGTTCTGCTCATGGCGTGAACGAAGCCACCGATCCCGCCCTGAACAAATCAACGGTCGAGGAAATTCGTGCGCGATTTGATTTGGATGTCGAGCGATTTTCCAATCTCGAAACCGGTCAATCCGCCACGATTGATGCGCCTTTGTCGCTTTCCTTGATTGCCGGAGCCGCCGCCGGCGTGACCCCGGGGGCGACCTCGCTATTGGATGTGGGTTGTGGCGCCGGGAATTATTCGCTCAAGATCCTGGAGCGCTTGCCCAATCTGCAGGTCACCCTGATCGATTTGAGCCGACCCATGTTGGATCGCGCCGTCGAACGCGTCACCCGGGCGACCGCCGGCCGCGTCACCGCGCTGCAGGGCGATGTGCGGGACTTGCCGCTCGGCGAGTCCGCGTACGACCTCATCTGCGCGGCCGCCGTGTTGCACCACCTCCGCACGGATGACGAGTGGCGCGAGGTCTTTGCCAAGTTTTTTGCCGCGCTCAAACCCGGAGGTTCGCTTTGGATTTCCGACTTGGTGGAGCACTCGGACCCGCGGGTGCAGGCACTCATGTGGGACCGGTATGGCGCGTACCTGGCGCAAATCAAAACCGAAGCTTACCGTGACCAGGTCTTTGCCTATATCGCCCGGGAGGATTCGCCGCGTTCCTTGATGTTTCAATTGGACCTTTTGCGGTCGGTCGGTTTCAACCAAGTTGAGATTCTCCACAAGAACAGCTGTTTCGCCGCCTTCGGAGCGATCAAGCGAGCCGGCTAACCCGCCCGAAGCACATCCCTTCAGCCGGCGCAATCCCAACCGTACCCTTGTTTTGCCGCTGCGCTCCGGGTTGGCGTGGATTGGCCCCGGCGGAATCCTCTCGCCGTTCCGGAACCCTGTTCATTAAGCTTCTGGGGCATCAATATGACCACCAAATTTCGTTGGGGAATTCTCGGCACCGGCCGGATCGCGCGGAAGTTCGCCGCCTCGGTGGCCACACTGCCTGACGCGGTCCTGGCGGCGGTGGGTTCGCGCAGTGCCGCGTCCGCCGAGGCGTTTGACCGTGAATTCCAGATTCCCGTTCACCACTCCAGTTATGCCGGTCTGGCAAACGATCCCGCGGTGGACGGCATCTACATCGCCACCCCGAGCCCGCGCCATGCAGGCGATATGCGGTTGTGCTTGGAGGCCGGCAAACCGGTGCTGTGCGAAAAGCCCTTTACCGTCAACTCCCGCGAAGCGAACGAAATCATCGCGCTGGCCCGTGCCCGTCGGGTGCTGCTCATGGAGGCGCTGTGGACGCGGTTCCTCCCCGCCGTGGTCCGGATGCGGGAATTGATCGCCGCCGGCCGCATTGGACCGCCCCAAAGTTTGGTGGCGGACATCGGGTTTCCGGTCACCGACCGCAAAGGCCGCCTGCTCGACCCCGCGCAAGGTGGCGGCGCGCTATTGGACGTCGGCGTCTATCCGGTGTCGTTGGCATCGATGCTTTTCGGCCCCGCCATCGCCGCCACCGGTTACGCGGACATCGGGGACACGGGCGTGGATGAAGCCTTCGCCATCGCCTTGCGTCATGCGGGCGGAAAACTCACGCTCGCCCAAGGCTCCTTTCGTTGCGCCTTGCCCTTGGAAGCCACGGTCAGCGGCCCGCTCGGCTACCTGCGCATCCCGGCGCCCTGGTGGAAAGCGCAAACGCTGATCCTCGCCATTGCGGGCAAGCCGGAGGAGCGTTGGGATTTGAGTTACCCGAGTTTCGGTCTGCAGTTTGAAGCCGCCGCGTTTGCCGCCCATTGGCGGGCGGGTCGCACGGAGGCTTCGGAAATGCCGTTGGACGAAACCCTATCGACGTTGCAAACCCTGGACCAACTGCGGGCGCAATGGGGCCTCCGCTATCCGGGCGAGTGAGTGGAAAGCGGTGGTATCGGTGAAAGCGCCCCACCGACGCCAAGCCGAAACGGACCGCCGCTCCCCCACCCTGCCGAGGCGCGTAACTTCCAGCCAGCGGAGCCTGCCCGCACCGGGTTTGCACTTATTGCAGCGCTTTGAGCATTTGCGGTAGTCATTTTATATTTCGCGCGCCAGCCAACCAAAGAAAGGTTTGAGAACGGACAACCAAGCTTTCGTTCGCCGGTAAATTGTGCATTCCATATTTCAATATTATATTTCGGCTATTTGCTTGACCAACCGAGCTGTTTAGGGTGTGATTTCGCTAATAAATACCGGCCTGTCAGTCAGGCGGTGGGATCGAGGACGAGCGGCTGGAGCGGAGGGTCGTTAAACCTGCCAAGCGCAGCCACGGCGGAAAAAGCCAACCGTGTTCCTTCGCGGGCCGGCAAGAAAGATTTCGGCGCTATGAAAAGCAAACGAACAGCACTATTGGCACTGCAACTGGCTCTCCTGTTTGCTTTGACCGGGCGGGTGGGCGCCCAATGGCAAACCCAATCCGTCCTCGTCAAGCCAGGGTGGAGCGCCATCTATCTCTTCGTGGACGCCTCCTACACCAACCTCGACACTTTGGTGGGGAGCGACCCCAAGAACCCGATCGCGGAAATCTGGCTCTGGCAGCCCACCGTCAGCTCCGTGCAATTCGTAAACAACCCCCTCGCCCCCATCACGGGTGGCAGCCAATGGGCCAATTGGGAGCGCCTGAACACCGGCCTGAGCGGCACCATGACGAAGCTGGCGCCGAATTGCGCGTATTTGGTCCATTCACTCGCGACCACGAATTATACGTGGAATCTCAAAGGCCAGCCCGCGGCACCCAATTATTATTGGAATGCCACGGCGATCAATCTCATTGGTTTTCCCACGGTCACGAACAATCCCCCGGCCTTGGACACTTTTCTGGCCCCGGCCCCTTCATTCGCCGGGGTGGCGACCATCTACCAGTACAACGGCGGCGACCTTTCCGGCATCAATCCCAGCATGGTTTTCGCGCCCCACGGCACCAAGGTCAACCGCGGCACCGCCTTTTGGATCAATGAAACCAACTTCGTAAACTCCTATTTTGGGCCGTTCCAAGTCCAAGTGCCCTCGGGGGGCACCACTTTTGGAACCGGTTCGGGCAGCGCCAGCATTCGGTTGGTCAACACCACCCCTGCCAGCGTGACGGTCCGGCTCACCCTCCAACCCTCCGAAACGCCGCCGGCCGGCCAAACCCCGATCGCGGGCCTGCCCCCCATCGTGGTTCGTGGCGCACTCAACGCCAGCAACGTTACCTACACGGCCACCGCCTTGAGCAGCACGACGCCCATGAGCTGGACCCTGGCCCCCCAGGGGCAGGCGGGCTCGGATATCGGGGTGATTCTGGGTGTCAATCGCGGCCTCTTGACCAACGCGCCCGGAGCCCTCTACGCGGGTATTCTGCGCTTCACGGATGCCCAAAACCTCACCGAGGTGGATGTTCCCGCCTCCGCCCAACCGGCATCCTATGCCGGCCTGTGGGTGGGCGGGGCCTCGGTCTCCCAAGTCTCCCAATATTTGAAGACTTACCAGACGAACTCGGATGGCTCCATGGCGCAACAAACGAACGGCGCCTACGTGGTGACGGGCATCCAAACCAACCTGGGCACCACCGCCTCCGCTTTTCCGATGCGCCTGATTCTGCACAATGACGGCACGAACGTGAACCTCCTCCAAAGGGTGTTCTACGGTTTGGACATCAATTCCAACCCGGTCGTGGCGACCGCGGAAAGCGCTTTGGATCCGGCGCAGTTGGGCAGCGCGCGGCGCATCAGTTCGGTGGAGTTTCCCTGGACGCCGACGAACCGCACCTGGCAGTTTTCCGGCGGAACCCTCGCGCCCGGCGCCACGATCAGCAACACCATCACGGTTAATTACGACGATCAATCCACCAACCCGTTCCTCCACACCTACCATCCCGACCATGACAACCTGGACAGCACCTTTCAAACCCAGTTGCCCATCGGCTCGGAGTCCTATCAAATCGACCGCTTGCTCACCCTGAGTTTGGTGCCGCCGGGCAACGATTTCATCAGCTTGGTGACGTACGGCCAATCGTTCAACGGCGCTTATTCCGAACGGATCACCATGACCGGTATCGGCTTTGCCACCCGCGTGTTCAACGTGGCGGGCGGCTTCACCATGAACCGCCTGAGTTCCATCGCCCAACTCACCCGCCCGCAATAAACCCGACCCACTTTCCGCAACGACCCGCACCCGATCCTTGTATATGAAAACCGCCCTCCGCAACCTCGCCCTTCTCCTGGTGGCCGCGCTCTGCCTGCCGTTTGCCGCCACCGCGCAGACCAATTTGGCCCAACCCCCCGGCCAGATCAGCTACCAAGGCTTCCTCACGGACGCCAATGGCCTGCCTTTGGCGACCAACACGCCGCAAAATTACAACGTCGTTTTCAATATTTATGACGCCGCCAATGGCGGCAACGTGCTCTGGGGAGAATCGCAGGTGGTCACGGTCAACCAAGGCTACTTTACCGTCTTGCTGGGGGTGGGTAACGCGCTCCCCGGAAACGTTCCTTTCCACACCAACGACCTCACTTACCTGTTCAACTCCCCGACCGCCCAAAACCGCTACATCGGCCTGACCGTCAGCGGCCTGGGGGTGGGCGAAATCGTGCCACGCTTGCGTCTGCTCGCCTCCCCGTATGCGCTGCTGGCCGCCAATGCCGTCAACGTCGTCGGCAACAACATCATTTCGGCCGCGAATCTGGCCACCAACATCGGTCTCTGGACCTCGGCCGGTACCAATGTTTATTATAACAAAGGCAATGTCGGCGTGGGCACCAGCACCCCCCAGGACTTGTTTGACGTGAACGGTCCCCTGCGCGCCCGCGATACCACGGCCACCGATGGCTTCGTTGGATTGGTCCCCGGCAATGCGACCCAGGCCGGTTATCTGGAGTGGTGGCGCCCCAACAACGTGCGGATGGCCTATATGGGCTGGGATGCCAATAATGTGAATTTGAACTTGGCCGGAGGCGCCAATTTCTATGTCTCGGGCGGCAACTTCGGTATCGGCAACTCCACGCCCCCCTTTCCGCTCAGCTTTGCCAACGCTTTGGGTGACAAGATTTCCCTTTATGCCGACGGCCGTGGCAACTCCTATGGTTTGGGCCTTGCCAGCGGCTTGGTACAGATCCACACCGCCGATCAGGGTTCCGACATCGCTTTCGGCTACGGCAGCAGCGGGAGCTTTACCGAAAACATGCGCATCAAGGGCTACGGCTACGTGGGCATCGGGCGGTCGGACCCGCAGGGCACTCTTCATATCTACGAAACGGTCGGCTCCCGTGGCGGCACGACGGCGGGCACCCTCACTTTGGAACATGCTGACCACGGCGGCCACAGTTCCATTGTTTTTCCGAGCAAAAATAATTATGGCAGCGATTACGCGTATATTAGCTACCAGGATGATGTCAATGATGGAGGCGGGGCGAATGAGGCCAGCCTTTTGACAATCGGTGTGTCCAATGACAATAACGACAACTTGGCATTAATGCCTTCCGGCTCGGTGGGCGTCGGCACGACCACGCCATCGCAGGCCAGGCTTGTGGTGCAAGGCGGAACTTATGCTTCGAACCCGAGTGGGGTTTATTGGGGAGGCGGCTACGGAACCTTTAGTGGGGCATTTATTTCCGGTGATGAGGGCCCTTATCTCCAAGCAGGCATCGGCGGCGGCTCTTTGCCAAGCATCTACGCCTACGGCGGTATCGTGGGCCCCTGGTTCATGGTTCCGTCGGACGCCCGGATCAAGAACGTGATTGGGCGGTCCGACACCGCGCGGGATTTGCAGCGTTTGCGGGCCATCGAAGTCACGGACTACACGTACAAAGATGCGGCCAGCCACGGCGGGAGGCCCAGCAAGAAGGTGATAGCGCAACAGGTGGAATCCGTATACCCCCAGGCGGTGTCGCGATCCAAGGACGCGGTTCCGGACATCTATAAGCCCGCCACGATGCAGGACGGTTGGGTGAAATTGCAGACCGACCTCAAAGTCGGCGACCGGGTTCGTTTGATCGGCAAGAATCAAGACGGATTGTATCCGGTGCTGGAGGTAAGGGAAGGCGCCTTCCGCACCTCCTTCCGTCCCCCTGGGAATGATGTGTTCGTGTTCGGGCGCGAGGTGGATGATTTTCGCACCGTGGATTACGACGCGATTGCCATGCTGAATGTCTCCGCCACGCAGGAACTGGCGCGGCAACTCGAAGCCAAGCAGGCCGAGCTGGCCGCCGTGCAAAGCGAGATTGCGCGTTTGCGCCAGGAAAAGACCGCCCTCACGGCGCGGTTGAGCGAAGTCGAAAGCCGGGAAGCAGCCCGTGATGCCCGCCTGGCGCGCTTGGAAACCCTGCTCACCGACCGCTCGGTCCGCACCCAGCGGGCCGCCTTGGACCGCGAATAAGCGGGTGTGAACCCGCCAGTATTCCCGGTGCCCAGCCAACTCAAACCGTACGACTTTGCACGCCCCATGAAACAGCCCCCGCATTTAGCCGATCCCCCGCCGGTTCGCTTCGTTGGCGGCGGAATCAACGCCGCCGTGTGGCGCGCGGCGGTCCTCCTAGCCTGCTTCCTGCCGGCGCTGATGGGTCGCGCCCAAGCGCCCTTGGTGCCGTTGGGCGAAAGCCAAAACGCCTTCCTTTTGTCGACCAATTACAATCCCCCGGCGCGCTTGGCGGCGGGGATCAATTGGCAGGCCCTTGGCGGCGTCCCCTTGAACCCCGTTACCAATGCGGCGGCGGGCTCCGACGGCCGCGCGCCCACGGCCGCGGCCCAATTGGGATTCGGCAATGGCACCAATACCCTCCTGTTCCCCACCAACGCCCCCACCCCGAACCAGTTCGCCGGCTTCGTCCCGGTGGGCGGGGTCAGTGTGGCCGCGACGCCCTTGACCCTGAATTCCAATCTTTCGTTCACCGCGAACGCGCTTAATTTGGGGTGGCCGGTGGCGAAGGACGGCAACGGACATGTCATGGGCGTGCTCCGGGCCGCGCAAGTCGGCGCTCCTTATCTCAACAACCTGAGCAGCCTTCCTTTTGGCGGAGTGATTGCGCCGCCGCTGGTCACGGAAACGGGCGGTGCTTTGACGAACGGATTGAACCTGACCTACTGGCAGGCGGCGCCGCTGGGCTGGCAAACTGCAAGCAACTATTATTTCAGCACCAACGCCAACGCCGTCTTTGCCACGCAACCCGGCCAGCCGACCTTGGTGTGGCAAAAGCTGGCCCCCACCAACGCGGCCCCGCCCCCGGGCAGTCTGCCGCCAAACTGGGGTTACATCAGTAATTCATTTAGCTTTTACCTGCTCTTTACCAACTCTTATCTGGTGTCCGGCATTCCGGTGAAAACACCGCAGAATATGTATTGGACCGAGGGGAATTACGCCGGCTCCGGCCACCCGGTCAATGTCACCAAGGGGTCGATTGGCCAGTTGAACATCATCTATAACAACAATTTTCCCCAGTATGTGCCGGCTCCGGGGGACACGGCCCAGGGTTTTCCCCTGTACTCGACCAACACTTTTTGGTACGACAATGTCTTGAATGAGTTGCGGGCGGACAATATCCAGGGCTTGATTTTCATGGAACTGTTGGGCGAACAGCTTCCGGGCGGAGGCCGCAGTTTTCTGGGCTTTGAGCTTGTTAATGTGTCCGCCGCCCCCTCACCGGTGACCATCCCGGTGGAGTTGGGGACGCGGATCAACGCCTATCCCAACGGCGCGGATGATTCCCAACTGATGCCATATCCCTCCAGCACCGCGAAAGCGTTTTATTACACGCAAAACCTGCCCAACAACGTGGTGAACCTTTACGCCACCACCTTGACGGTCAACCTGAACGATTTCGAGTGCTTTTGGCTGAACACCGGGGTCGGCGGTTTGCAGTGGCCGCTTTTGCTCAACCGCTATGTGGAATACTGGCCCACCAACGCCGCCGAGTACGTGCATTACGCCCGACCGTACGTCACCACCGCCGCCGCCGCCGCCGCCACCGCCGTCAAATTGCCCGCCTCCGAAGCGCCGTCCATCGCCTATCAGGATGTGTTCACCAACCGCTCCCCGGCCAGTTTGGATTCCTCCGGCAATTTTTATACCTACCTGGACCTGGGCCACCCCGCGCACCGTACTTTGATCCAGTTTCTTTCCGGCAACCAGGTCTTCTACGAACGCGTTTTTTCCTGGCTGGATTTCGCGCTGACCACCAACTCGCTGCTGGCGGGTAGTGTGGCCACGAACCTGACGGCTTGGGTGACCACCACCAACGGGGGCATCGTCAACTCCAGCCTCCAGTTCTCCAATTCGCCGGCCGCACCCTACGTGATTACCAACACGGTGAATGTGGGCGACCGAATCAACGCTCCGGCGGGAGAATTGGGCTCCGGGGCCGGTGCCGCCTACCTGGCGGGATCCATCGTTCAGAGCAGCGGCATTCTGTTTAATCCCTACGCCTACATTGACCCCTTCGCCTCGGGCGGTTTCGCCGCCGCCAACAACGGCGCCATCATTCCCGTCAATGCCATCCCCGGACAAAACACCCTCGAGGTGCTGTGGTTCCGCACGGACCACGTGAACACCGCCCAAGGCTTTCAACCGTCGTACTGGCCGGCGGTGATCGGCTATTACCAAATCCAATGGCCGACCAACGACGCCAACCAGATCGTTTTGGCGAGCAATGCGGGCAGCGGTCCTTTGAACTCCCTGGCCAACGCCACCATCTACGCCCAGAACAATCCGTCCCTGCCCGGTTACAACCCCAACGAAGAGCACGCGATGATTTTGGCCAGCACCGCCTACGCGCTTCGTGATGATCTGAACAACACCAACGCGGGAACCAGTTACAGCTCGGCGCCCTTCGTCCTGGTCCAGTATTTGAATTCGGACCTCCGCCCGGCCATGGTGGCCTTCCAGGTGCGCCGGGAGGCGCCCGAACAGGGCATCCTGTTTGATTATATTGTCAAAGCAGGCTCCATCCTGCAGGCGCCCATGCCGCTGCCGCTGCTCGCCCCGCCCGTTTACGGTGCCGGCACCGCCGCCATTAATTTCAACACGGAGCCGCCCGGCACCTCGGGCGATCTTCCCGCGGCTTGGAACAGCCAAGTCGCCAATTCATCCTTGGGATATTACGGAGCTTTTACCTACCAGGATCGCAGCCACAATTACTGGGTTTATCGCGGTCTGAATGCCGGGTTACCGCCAATGCAAATCGGTGCCTACAACGTCACCAACCAGACCTTCGCGCCCCTGCCTCCCGCCACCGCGGTGGTGGGCAGTAATTTCGTTTATTATGTGCCGGCCTCCCGGTTGTTTGATGGCTTCACCCTGAGTGCCACCCCCGCCTTGCCCACGGGACTCTCATTCACCGGCAATACCACGAATGGCTTGCTGATCGCGGGCACGCCGAACGCCGCCAGTTCCAATCTTTATACGCTGACCGTCAGCGCGACGGACGGCACCAGTGCCACTGCCACTTTGTCCCTGAACATACTGACCAACGGCTCGATGAGCAGTTACGGGCCCCTGGGGCTCACCGCCACCAATCCTTATACGCTCTCGGTCGTGACCTATTCCAACCGTCCGCCGTTCCTTGCGTCCACTCCGGCCCCGAGCAACAGCTTCACGATGCGGTTTTATTATAAAAATCAGGCCGCGTTCGATTGGCCCGGTTACGCTTCGCCGCCCACCAATGGCGCAGTGGTTCCCTACCTGCTCCCCTACAACCCCGCCACCGGCTTCGCCGGGGAGGATCCAACCACCCCTGCCACCACCAGTTTGGACATTGTTTACCGCCCCGTCTGGCCGGCGCTGAACGAAAACGGCCAACCGCTGCCGACGCTCTATGCCGGCCAAACTTTGGCCGCGCCCATGAATAATCTGCCGGCGATCCGCGGCCAGAGCAGCGTGCAGGTGCTGTACCAGCAATCCATTGCGACCAATAACATTCAATACCCCACAAATCAGAGCGTGGTCCTCTTTGACCCCACCGTCAACAAGACCGCCTATCTGGGCGCCAAGGGGTTGCCGGCCTCCGTCGTAACCATGAATTACCAGGGCCTTGTTTATTTTCCGAACCTCCCGCCCAACTTGGTGAACCGGGTTTGGTTTGACCCCAACAGCACGAACCTGGTCCTGCAAGGCGTCTACGAAAACCAGACCGTGGGCGACAGTTATCTATTCCTGAACGTCCTGAACGGGGCGGACCTCGCCGCCGTGCAAAAGCTCTGCAGCAGCGGCGATCCGGCCTATGGCGCCTGGCAAAGCGCCGTCGCGGGATTGGCCGTCAGCCTCTACACTTTCGGGGAAGCGCTGGATGCCAAGAACAATTTGATCCCGGGTACTTATGTCAACCAGACCAACCTGACGCAGACCTTCACCGCGGGCCAATTGGTGTCGGTGTCCAGCTGCGAGCAACAGGTGGATTCCTACGCCCTCGCCACCACGGGTCCCGGTTTGGGCTACGTCAGTTTCATCGTCGCCAATTCCATCAACCCAAAAAACGCGGGTGACACGCCCTGGGTCTATGTCATCCGGGTCGGCGAGTACCAGGCGGGCACCAATGCACCGGGGCTTTATCCGGGGCAACTCGTCACGGTTTACGATCCCAATCCGCTCAGCGAACTCATCTCCTTCCAGCACACTTTGGATTTGGGGGGCAACTCCGCCAATTACCAATATGACTGGCGCATCGAGCCGCCCATGAACGGGCTGACGCCCACCTCGGATCCCATTACTTGGCCGGTTTTGACCAACGGCTTGGATGTGGCCCACTACACGCTGGCCGGGGCGGCCGGGGTGCAATCCCTTTCCGACAATTTTGTGGCCGTCCGCTACCGGGAAATCGATGCCGCCGCCGCCCCGGCGAACACCAACTGGTCCCCGTGGACCTCGCCGGCATTCGCGCCTGGTTATATCAAACGCGTGTTGGAAGGGATCAATCCTTTCGAACAGACCAGCTACGATTTGTTCAACAATCCGGTCAACACCACCGGCAACATTTTGACGGAGGCCGGCCACCGTTGGGAAGGGGATGTCGCCCTCAACGCCAGCACGCTGGGTGACACCGGGCTGATTCAGATCTATGAAACCGTTTTGAACCGCGGCAAAGCGCTGAGCATCAATGCCGGCATCAATTACGGCCCGGCCAATGACGCCCTGCTCCTCGCCGCCGGTGAAATCAGCGACCTCTACACCTACGTGGCGAACGACGCGGCGGCGGATGAGGCCAACCCCACCATCAGTATTGGCACCGCCAACAGCACCTATGCTTCGGTCGCCACCGCGCTGTTCAATTTCCAAGGCCAGGAACCTTCCTTGCTGGAGGAAGAATTGGCGCTGCTGCGCGGCCGTGAGGATTCCGTCACCACTGTCACGCTGGCGCCGGTGTACAACCGCCTTTATTGGAATTACACCCACGGCATCGCCTCCGGGGAAGTGATCTACGCGCTGAACTACGACATTCAGGACGAAAACGGCGACGGCAAAATTGACGCCACGGACGCGGCCGTCCTCTATCCCATGGGCCACGGCGACGCCTACGGGCACTACCTCACCGCTTTGGGCAATTATTATCAATTGCTCATGAACCCCTATTTCGACTGGGTGCCACAAGCGGAGACCGTGAGCATTTTGGGCGCCTCGGTGGCGGTCAATTACGAACACGAGCGCAAATTCGCGGCTTCCGCCGGCTCACTCGCGCAAACTGGATTGAAGGTTTTTGAATTGACCTGGCGCGAAGGGTATATGCCGGGCACCAGTTCCGGCTGGAATGCCTTCGACAAGATTGTGACCAACGCCGCGCCGCGCACCTACCTTTTGGGCGCCGGCACCAATGCGGTCACCAAAACCGTGGCCCGCTATTGGGGGCTGGACCATTGGGCCACCCGCGCCGGCCAGGGGGCGTACCTGAACTGGGTGGTCGGCAATGCGATCCTCCCACCCGTCGATCCCAATCCCAATGACCAGGGGATTCAAAAAGTGGACCGCACCACGGTGGCGGAATTGAATCAATTGCCCCGGACCGTCGGCCAGTTGCAATCGGACATGGACAACGCCGAGGCCGGCTTCACCCCGTTCAATCTGTCGCAAAACGCCATTCCCTTTGACATCAATCCGAAACTGGTCACCGGCACCGTCCCGCAAACCCATTTCGAGCAAATTTACGCCCGCGCCCTGGTGGCCCTGAACAACGCCGCCACCGCCTTCATTGACGCGGAGGGCGTGACGGTGGAAATGCGCCAGCAGCAGGATTCGCTGGCGGACTTCCAAGCGGGAGTGGTGTCGCAGGAACTGGCCTACAACAACCAGTTGATCGAGATTTACGGCAGCCCGTATCCCAACGACATCGGCCCGGGGGGCACTTATCCGCAAGGCTACAATGGACCGGACACCCTGCATTACACTTACGTGGACACCCCGAGCACCAATTTGTATAACGGCATCCTGCCGAATCCGCAGGTGGCGCAGACCAATTACATCGACGTGCAGAGCCTGCCCATGGACTGGTCCACGACGATGTACTCCGATTTCAATTCTATCATCGCCAGCACGGCCCCGGGTTACAAATCGAACCCGAGCCTGTCGATCCCGCTGGTCATTGGTCCGAATGGCTTCTTTTCCAAGCCGGCCGGCTGGACCAGCCCGCGCAAATCGCCGGGCAGCATCCAGACGGCGATCTCCGCTTTATTGGCGGCGCAAGATGCGCTGCGGCAAGCGGCGGCTGGTGCGGAGGGCGACAAGCAGACCTTGGACACCGCGCAAAACACCTTCAATAGTTTGGTTTTGGGCGACGCCACCACCATTAATAATCTCAACGACACCAACCAGCAATTGACCATCGCGATCAATACCCTTAATGGTGCTTACAACATCGCGAACACTTGGTTCCAGTTCGGCATCACCGGCTGGAATGACGCCGCCACGGTGCTGGGTAACTCCATCCCCACGACGGTTATCGCCGGGCTGGCGGACGGCGGCGACTTCGCCAAGCCATTGTCCGGCGTGGCCTCGACGCCCGCTTACGCCAGTGCCTTGGGCCTGCAGGCCGCCAATAGCGGCGTTTACACCGCCTTTCAGGTGGCCAACGTTCTCCTGCAGGGTTTTCAAAGCGCCAATTCCATGTCCATCAACGACACCACGCTCGACGCCCAAGTCAAGAATGCCGTGCAAGCCTTGGGCACGCAGGAGGGCAAGCTGCAGGGCGATGTCGGCGTCATCAGCCAAAACCAGCGCAAAGTGCAGGACGCCCAGGCGGCCTACCAAGCTCAAGTGGCGAAGGGGCAAGCCCTGCAAGCCGATCGGGCGGCTTGGCGGCAACACACCGCCGCTTTGGTTCAGGGCTACCGGACCCGGGATGCGGCTTTCCGTTTGTTCCAAAACGAAAAACTGGAACGTTACCTCACCTTGTTCAATCTCGCCGGCGAGTATGCCTTCATGGCCGCCCAGGCTTACGATTATGAAACGGGACTCCTCGGCACCAGCCAGGGCAAGGCTTTCCTCAATCAGATCATCAGCGCCCAGGCCTTGGGCGTGGTGAGCGGCGGCTTGCCGCAATACTCCAGCAGCAGCTCCGGCGACCCCGGTTTGGCGGGCGCCCTGGCGCAAATGAAAGGCGATTGGGATGTGCTCAAAGGCCGCTTGGGCTTCAACAATCCGGATGGTTACGGCACCATCACCTCCCTGCGCTCGGAGAATTACCGCGTGTTGGCCGGGACGAACGGTGACAACGCCTGGCAGGGCGTGCTCCAGCAGGGCCTGATGGCCGACCTCAACGTGGATTCGGATGTGCGCCGCAATTGCCTGCAAATTGGCAATGGCGACGGTTCCCCGGTGCCGGGAATTGTGCTCTCCTTCAGCACCACGATCACGGATGGTCTCAACCTGTTCGGCAACGAGCTCTCCCCCGGCGACCACTATTTCAGTTCGAGCTCCTTTGCCACCAAAATCTTCTCATTGGGGGTTTGCCTCGATGGCTACATCGGGATGGACAACCCGGCGGCGGGCGGTGGCGTGGTCCAGGCCGGCCCTTCCTTGGATCCCAACGCCCTGACCGCCACTCCCTACGTTTATTTGATTCCGTGCGGTCAGGACTCCATGCGCAGCCCGCCGCTTGGCGACGCCAGTGCGATTCGTTCCTGGGATGTGGACGATGTGGCGGTGCCGCTGCCGTTCAACGTCAGCGCCTCGGATTTCGCCAGCAACCCATTCTACAATTCCGCCAACTCCCTTTCCGAACCGCTGTTTGCGGTGCGCGAGCACCAATCCTTCCGTCCGGTCTCCTCCACGACGGTTTTCAATACGGGGATTTACGGGGCGAACGGCGCCTTGGCGCCCTCGCAGTATTCCAACAGCCGCCTCATCGGCCGCTCGGTCTGGAACAGCAAATGGAAATTGGTCATCCCGGGCAAAAACCTGCTCAATGATCCGAACCAAGGGCTGAGCCGTTTCATCGCCTCGGTCAAGGACATCCATCTTTACTGGATCACGTATTCTTATTCCGGCAACTAACCTATCCACCATGCACCCCAAAACCTTGTTCGTTCGCGCCGGGATGGCGGCCGCTCTGTTGGCCGGCGCACTGACCCCGCCGGCCGCGTTGGCGAACCCGCCGGCTCCTTACAACCTGATCTATGGCGTGGTGCGGGACAAATACGGCACGCCTTTGACTTCGGCCACGGCGAAGATCGTTTTCCAGACTCCGGGTGGGGCGATACTTTCCACCGCGGTCGTGCCCGGTTACGCTCCGGGGATCAACTACCGGCTCAAGGTGCCGATGGATTCCGGGCAGACCCCCGATCTCTATCAATCCGCCGCCCAATTGGCGGCCGCGCCCTTCAAACTGTACGTGGTGATGAACAACGTCACCAATCTGCCCATCGAGATGACCGGCAATTACGACGCGCTCGGCCAACCGGGCAAGGCCGCGCGGTTTGATCTCACCTTGGGCGTGGACGCCAACGGCGACGGTATCCCGGACGCGTGGGAGCAGGCATTCCTGGCCACCATCGGCCTGAATGTGCCCCTGAACTCCCTCAACGCCAATTCGGTGCTCACCCCGGACGGACTAACCCTCCGCCAGCAATACTTGTTCGGCACCTACCCCTTCAACCCGAGCCAGCCGTGTGAAGTGACGTTCGTCGACTTTAATGGGAACCAGCCGCACCTCCAATTCCCCACCATCACCGGCCGGTATTACAGCGTGCTGGCGTCCACGGACACGAAGCATTGGAACACCGTGTCGTTCTCCTTGCCGACGGACAGTGCGGGCACGACCCGCACGGCTTACTACGCCCCGGGCATTACGACCCAGGACGTTTACTTGATGCCACCAACCACCGGTCAACCCCATTTTTACCGGATTTTGGTCCAGTAATTTTGGGTTTCCCCCTTCCTCCCCCATGCGCAACCTGCTGTGCCGGTCCTGGCGTGCCCGCCTCGCGGGCTTCTTCTTATTGGCCGGCTTGACGGTGAACCAACCGGCGCAGGGTCAAGGCTCCGCCTTCACTTACCAAGGCCAACTGGCCGTGGCCGGCGCCCCCGCGAACGGCAATTTCGACCAAACTTTCACGGTCTGGAACAGTGCCTCGGGGGGCGCCCAGATTGCGGGTCCACTGACCAATTCGGCGGTCGCCATCAGCAACGGTCTGTTCACCACGACCTTGGATTTCGGACCCGGGGTCTTCACCGGCGCCGCCCGGTGGTTGGAACTCGCGGTGCGCACCAATGGAACCGGGGCCTTCACCGTGCTCACCCCCCGCCAAGCCTGCACCCCCACCCCGGGCGCCTTGTTCGCGGAATTGGCCGGTTCCGTCTCCGCCGCGAATATTCAGGGCGCCTTGGCGCCGGCACAATTGCCCGGCAACTTGGTCACCAATGG
>CAIYZC010000710.1 GCA_903930565.1 uncultured Pedosphaera sp. | reverse complement strand
AGCTTGCCGCCATTGCCCAAATCCGTACCGTTGCCGCCCGGTCCAAAACGCCCGGGGCCGCTCGGGTTGTTGGTGGGGGCTTTGGTGGTGATCAGATCGTCCCGGAACCCGTTGGTGCCGCCCGAGGGATTGCCGTTCGGCCCGTCGGGCAAGTACGTGACCCCTTGGGGCTTGGATTTGCAACCGGCGGCGGCCAGGGCCAAAACGGCCCCCAACAGGAACAAGTTCGAAATTTTCGTAAGTTTCATTGCGTCAAGGATTTGTGGAATTTATTTGGCCCAACAAGGCTGGGAGTTGCCCGCATCTTTTCCCGAAATCCGGGCAACATCTTTGACTTGTTTGGTCGGAACGTCAAGCAGAGACAGCACACGCGCGCCATTAACTCGTTTGACGAAAATAACATTCCGGGAATTCGGGGCCCAAGAGGGGTCTTCACCCGATACGATCGGCACGGCGGCGCCACCGGCGGCCGGGACCACGCAAATGTCAAAGCCCCCGGCGTGTTGCGAGGTAAACACAATCCATTTGCCATCGGGCGACCAATCCGGTTCGGACGGGCTGCCCATGCCGGTTTTCAAGGGCCGGATCGCCCCGCCGTTGGCGGACACCAAGCAGAGGGCGCGGCGTTCGTTGACTTTTCCGGCAAAGCAAATGGTCTGGCCATCCGGCGACCAGCAGGGGGCGGATTCATCCTCGCGGGTTGGCGTCAAATTCTTCAAGCCCGAGCCGTCGGTGTTGGACACCCATACATCGGGACTGCCCGATTTGCTGAGCACCATGGCCACCCGGCTGCCATCCTTGGAAACGGCGGGACTGGTGTTCAAACCGGGATATTTGGCGAAATTGCGCCGTTCGCCACTGGTGAGGTTGTGGTAAACGATGATCGGCGTCCCCAGCTTGTAGGTCGTGTAATACAGCGCCAGGCGGCCGGGCACCCAACAAGGGGCGGCCACATCACTGCGGTCATGGGTGACCTCCTGGGCGTTGAAGCCGTCGTAATCGGCAATATAAATCTCGCTCGTGCGGCCGGTGGTGACCTTGAACGCGACATGCGTTTCGGCGATGCCGTTCAGCCCGGTGATCTTGAGCGTCACGTCATCCGCCAACCGGTGCGCCAGCGCCCGGGCATTGGGCCCGCTGTAGATTTGGGCGAGCATCGGACCGCTGTGGTTGCGCAGTTCGGCCTTCAGTTCGCCGGTATTGCTGCCCGCGAGGGTGTAGTCCGCCGTGCTTTCGTCCGCTTCCTTGAACCCCATGATGTACAAATCATTCCGCAGCACGGTGGCGGTTTCGCCGGTGAACCCGGAAAGATGGATGGGGATGGGCCGGTAACCGCCCATGAAATTGGCGGTGCCGTTGATGTTCATGGTTTCCTGCGCCGGGGCGGGCCGGACGAAGCCGGCGGCCAGCAGCGAGGCAAAGAGGGCGGTGCGGAAAAGTTTATTCACGTCAGGAGAAGGAAAAAGGTTGGGGACAGTTGGCGAAAAGCATGCCCGCGGCGCCCGCCGGGGCGGCAAGGTTAGGCGGCGGAACGTTTGGTTAGGAGATTGAAATTGATAAAATACGTGCGCGGGCGTTTGGCCGGCCCGCCCGGAAACGGCGCGATGAACGTCACTTTGGCCAGGGCGGCTTCCACGGACCGATCCATCAGCCGGTTGCCGGAGCGTTTCACGACCCGGCTTTCGGCCACCCGGCCATCCGGCGTGATCGTGATGCTCACCATCGTGCTGGCCCGCGAGTCTTCCAACTCGGGTGGCGGATCCCACGCGTTGTTGTACTTGGTGAAGACCAAGTCCCGGAAATTGGTGGCCTCCTGGCCGCCATCTCCGGTGACACCCAAGGGGATGTCCACGGCGGTAATGGGGGAGGCGGCGCTGGTTTTGCCAATGGCCGCCAACTGCGATTCGATCGCGCTGCGGCGCTTGGCCTCCCATTTTCGTTCCTCTTCCGCGGCCAGTTGCACCGGATCCGGCCCGGGAGGCGTGACGGGCGCGGGCCGGGTTGTGGGATGGGACACCGGGCGGGTAATGGGATGCTCCACGGGGGGAGTGGGCTTGCTCACGCTTTTGACAATCGGTTTGAAATCGCTGTCGTCCAATTCCGGAGTCTTCGGTTTCTCCTTGGTCTTGGGCGGCTTGACCGGCGGGGGTTCGGGCGTTTCCTCCTCCGGCGGCGCGGGTTTGACCGCCTTGGGATTCTTCGGTTTCGGCGGTTCCTTCGGCTTGGACACCTTGGGGGTATGCTCCGTCTTTTTAGGGGCGGCTTTGACCACCGGCGTGGGCTCCGGCTTGGGGGCCGGCGGAGGATCAATCACGGGCGCGGGCTTCGGCTTGACCGGTTCCACCACGGGCGGCGCCGCGGGCGGCGGGGTGGGTGTGGGTTGCGGGTTGACCACCGGGGTGGGCGGCGGCGTGGCGCGGACCGGTTCCGGCGTGAGGTTGGGCACCGTATGGTCCGCGAGCGGGGGGTGCGGAACGGCGCGGGCGAGCGGTCGGCCGCCGCTGTTCAGCACGTCCGACAACATTTTGGGATTGAAGACCTTGACGATCTTGGCGTCCTCCGACTTTTCGCGCGTGACGAGGAAAGCGGAACCGAAAAACACGATGCCGAGCAGCAGCGCGTGCAACCCAAACGAAACGTAAAAGCACTTTTTACCGGTTTGGCTCATGGGGGTAACGCGCCGCCGGCTTCCCCGCGGATGGAGACCGCGTTGATGCCGGCTTTCACGCAAATGTCCAAAGCATTGGCCAACAATTGAATCCGCCCGGCGTTGTCGGCGCGGATAAAGACCACCAAATTGGGGTTGGCGGCGAAATCCGCCACCAACTGTTTGGTGATCTGGCCCGGGGTCAACTGCCGCCCCTGCAAATAATAGGCGCCGCGGGCCGTCACATCCAAGGTGCGAATGTCCTCCTTGTGCGGCTTCACGTCGGGTTGCCCGACTCCCGTGGGGAGGGAGAGCGGCAGGCCTTTCTCCAGCAAGGGCGTGGTGATGATGAAGATGATCAGCAACACGAACGCCAAATCCAGCAGCGGCGTGATGTTGATGTCACTCAGCGTCACCAGCGAATTGCGTTGGGAGAAGCGCCTCATTTTTCCTCGAGGTATTCCGTCTCGATCCGGGACACCAACTCCTGGGCATAGTTGTCGAGTTCGACCGTGAGCACGCGAAGGTTGTGCACCAACCAGTTGTAGCCGAACATGGAGGGGATGGCGACCAACAGCCCGGCCACCGTCGTGACCAGCGCGGCGGAAACGCCGGGTGCCATGGCCAGCAGGCTGGCGTTCTGCTGCTGGGCGATGTGCCCGAAGGTGCTCATGACGCCCCACACGGTGCCCAGCAACCCAAGAAAGGGCGCGCCGCTGACGGCGATGGCCAGCAGGATGAGCCCCGATTCGAGTTTGAGCGATTGTTGCGCCACGGTGTTCTCCAACGACCGTTTGACGTGCTCCATGCCCTTGAGAGTCACATATTTTTTGCGCGGCTCCCCGGCAGCCCCCTTCAACCGCGCATCCAATTCCTTGCTACCCGCCAAATAAACCATGAAGAGGGGGCAACCTTCCACCGACAGGTTGCGGTCAAACATGGCCAGGACGTTGGTTTGGGTGCGGAACTCCGCGGAGAAGAAAAGGTTGAGCTTGGTGGCCCGGCGCATTTCCAGCGCCTTTTGGATCATCACCGTCCAAGCGACGAGGGAAAACAGGAAGAGGCAGACAATAATGATCTTCCCTTCCAATGTCGCATTGCTGATGACATAGAGAAGCTCAATCTGGTTGGATCGGCCAACTTCCGCTAAAATTATAGGTACATTCATTCCGTCACGATTAAACCACGTTTTACTTGGTCGTGAGGAATTAAATTGCGCCCAAGCCGTCTTTGGTCAACGTCAAAAGAATAATTACTTCGCTCCGTCGGAAATGCAAATAGATTTTTGCCCGCCGGATAATTTTTTTTGACTGCCCGTTTGAACCGGCCCCGGTGGTTTGGTAGCCTGTGCCCGTAACACATGAGTGCCGCCGCCCCAACGCCCCGCGCCCGCCGCCCGCTGCTCCGCCTGCAGGAGGGCGGCCTCGTGCTCGTCATCCTCGCCCTCGGGCTGCTCCTGACCGTCTTTGGCGGCCGGGTCACCCTGCCCCTCACCCGCTTAAACGCCGCGGGCGAACGCGAGATGGTGTTCCGCACCAACGCCGCCGGGGAACGCGAAGCCGTCCGGGTCGAGCAGAACAAGTTTTTGAACGCCAAGAACCTCGCCCAAGTGGCCAAGGACACGAGTTTCATTGCGATCATGGCCGTCGGAGCCACCTTTATCATTATTTCCGGCGGAATCGACCTCTCGGTGGGGTCCATTTACGCCCTGGCGGCGGTGCTGGGGGCGGTGGTGTTCCGACATTTTGGCCCGGAAGGGCCCGGGGGCGGCGCGCCCGGCTGGGGTGGTGTGCTGCTGGGCATGGCGGTGTGCATCGGCACGGCCACGCTGTGCGGTTTGCTCAATGGCGGCATGATCGTCACCCTGCGGGTGCACCCTTTCATCATTACCCTGGGCACGATGGCCATCTACCGGGGCCTGGCGTTTGTGATCACCCAAGGCCAATCCATTGGCGGCTTTCCGGCGGCGTTTCGCGGCTTGGTCCGCTGGGAAGTCGGCGACGGCCTGAGCCTCATGCCCCTGGCGGTGATGCTGCTGGTGGCGATCGGCGGGGGGATTTACCTCTCCCGGCTCGCCGCCGGGCGCCGCATCTACGCCATCGGCGGGAATGAACTGGCCAGCCAGTACAGCGGCATTCAAGTGAACCGGGTCAAACTCAGCGTGTTTGTCTTCTCCGGCCTCAGTGCGGGCATCGCCGCCCTGCTCTCCCTGGGATATTACGGCTCCGCGTCCTCGGGCGACGCCCAAGGCTACGAGCTCAACGTCATTGCCGCGGCCGTCGTGGGCGGTGCCAGCCTCTCGGGGGGCAAGGGATCGGCGCTCGGCGCCCTCCTCGGAGCCTTGGTCATCCAATTGATCAGCACTGGTATTGTCATTCTGGATATCAACCAGAACTACAGCCAGATCATCATCGGATCAGTGGTCATCCTCGCGGTGGTCCTCGACCAAATGAACCACTGGCTCGCCCGCCGCCGGCTGCTGCGGGCGCGGTGAGTTGAAGCGGACCGGCGGAGGAACGTGGGGCTACCGCCCGCGCGCCAGTGCCTTGGAGTGCGGTTTAGCGCAGCATTGCACCGCTTTTGCACTCGTCCCGCCACTCGAAACTTCACGAATTGGTCCGATTGCTGGGTGAATCCAGACGCTGGGAGCCCTGAAATCCAAACCTTGCCCAACCGCCTGCCACTTAACAACTCCACGGCAAAGGTCCATCCACGCCCCTCAAAGCGGTGCCGCGCGTTGCTTTCACCGCACTCCAGGACCTGGCGGTAAGCGCCACGCCCCTCCCTATCGCCGCCGTCCGGTTGGAAGCAGGTGGTTCCGTCCATGGTTCTCGCGGCCCGGTGTGTCCAAACGCTCAACTCAATGGCAGTGGTGCAACATACTGGGAGACAGCCAGTTGATTCCAAACCCTGAAATGGCGTCCCAAACCACACACCCAAGCGGGCGCCGACGAACTGCGAGTCGCCGTCCTGCCCCTCCGATTAGGCCGCCCTTTCGGGGCTTGTTACCTACATCGTCATTCCCCTGGGCGTTGCCCAAGGCTGGAGCTTGGCCGCGCTTTCAGCGCTCCGAAGGCGGCGTCCTTGCGGCACTTTTCGGATGGGCTCCTGCGCCACGCCCCCAAGCATTCAAGGCGCGGAATCAGGAACCGATCAGCCCAGGTGCTTGGACAAGGATCGTCAGAGTCCCCCCGGATACGGCAGGCCAGAGGCCGGCCCCATCTAAATCCCAGCCCACCCGGTCCGGCCGGCCTTTGGCTCACCAACCCGGCTTTTCGGGCAGCCGGGCGTCGAATTCCCGAATCAAAGCCGCTTCATAATCCCCGGCGTAGCGGCCGGCGAAAAAGCGGTCCAAGGCCTCGTTTTCAAACCGTTCCCACGAGGCTTCCTCGCGGCCGGGGTCGATGGGGAAAAAGAGCGCCCCGTTGGCCTTGGCGGCTTTGAAATCGCCGGGCGCGTCGCCGATCATCAGGACCTTGCCGGGGGCATACTTGCCCACCGCGGCGTATTTCAGATGTTCGGTCTTCGTGCCCATTTCCTGACCGGCAATGAGTTTGACGAAATCCTCGATCCCATGCTCCGCCCACTCCCGTTTCAAGGCGGGGGCGGGGGTTTGGGAGATGACCATGGCATCCGCGCGTTGGGTCAGCTTTGCGAGGCTTTCCCGCACCCGGGGGAACGGCGGAACCCCGTGCACGATATCTTCAATGCTGGCGTTCACGGCGTCCGACCACTTTTTCACCTGGATCAGCCCCTCGTTGCCCCGTTGGACTTCAGCCGCCAAGGTCGCGTTGCCCAGCTTGGTCTCGCGCGCCAGCCATTCGTCCAAGGCCACGGTGTCCGCCACCGCGACCCCCCGCGCCCGCACTTCGGGCCGCACCCGGAGCAGATTCAGGGCGCGGGAGAGCGCCGGGAACCGGTTCGCCCCGCGGGTCTTGGAGTAGAGGTTGACGAAATCCCAGGTCTCCCGGGCGTACTTGCTGGCCGCCTGGAGGTGGAAGTGCTTGATGAACATGGGGACAAAGCACTCCTTGTGCTTGATCTCCATGCTGTCAAAGACACAGCCATCGGAATCAATCCCGATGAAGTATTCCCGGGTGGGCTGAAACTGGCGCAACGGTTCGGCGGAATCCATTTTCGGAAAAGGCGGTGCGGCGGCGAGGTTCGGGTTCGGTTGCAGGTGGTCGATCAGGCGTTGTACGTGCTCGAGGAAACATCCCCGCCGTGGCCGGTCCAGTTCGTGTGGAAAAACTGGCCGCGGGGTTGGTCCACGCGCTCGTAGGTGTGCGCCCCGAAATAATCGCGCTGGGCTTGGAGCAGGTTCGCCGGCAGGCGGGGGCAGCGGTAGGCGTCGTAGAAATTGAGCGCCGTGCCAAAGGCGGGCGTCGGAATCCCCTTCTTCGCGGCCACGGCCACCACATTGCGCCAGGAGCGCTGGCTGTCCTTGATCGCCGCGCGGAAGAAATTGTCCAGCAGCAGGTTGTTCAACTTGGGATGGTTGTCGAACGCTTCCTTGATCTTGCCCAGGAAGCGGCTGCGGATGATGCAACCGCCGCGCCACATCAGGGCGATGCCGCCGTAATTCAAGTGCCACTGGTACTGCTCGGCCGCGGCCCGCATGAGCATGTAGCCCTGCGTGTAGGAGACGATCTTGGAGGCATAAAGCGCGCGCCGGATGTCCTCCACGAACTTGGCCCGGTCGCCGCTGATTTTCGGGCGGGGTCCTTTGAGCTTCTTCGCGGCGGCGACGCGTTCATCCTTGAGCGCGGACACGCAGCGGGAATAAACCGCTTCGGCAATCAACGTTACCGGGATGGCCAATTCCATGGAGGACATGACCGTCCATTTGCCGGTGCCTTTTTGGCCCGCTTTATCCAAGATTTTGTCCACCAACGGTTGGCCGTCGGTGTCCTTGAACGCCAGAATGCCGGTGGTGATTTCGATCAGGTAGGAGTCGAGATCGCCTTGGTTCCATTCCTTGAACACGGCGGACATTTCGTCGGCGGTCATACCCAAGCCCTCTTTCATGAGTTGATAGGCCTCGCCGATCAACTGCATGTCGCCGTACTCGATGCCGTTGTGCACCATTTTCACGAAGTGGCCGGATCCGTTTTCACCCACCCAATCGCAGCAGGGGGCGCCGCCGTCCACCTTGGCCGAGATCTTTTGGAAGATGTCCTTGATATGGGGCCAGGCCGCGGGCGAACCGCCAGGCATGAGCGAGGGGCCGTTCCGCGCGCCTTCTTCGCCACCGGACACGCCGGAGCCGACGTAGAGGAAGCCCTTGGACTCCACATACTTCGTCCGCCGGATGGTGTCCTCGAAGAGGGAATTCCCGCCATCAATGATGATGTCACCGGGTTCGAGGTAGGGGATGACCTGCTCGATGAAATCGTCCACGGCGGAGCCCGCCTTGACGAGCATCATCACCCGACGGGGGCGTTTGAGCAGCCCGACCATCTCCTCGATGGAGTGGGCGCCGATCACGTTCGTGCCCTTGGCTTCCTTGGCGAGGAACTCGTCCACCTTCGCCACGGTCCGGTTGTAGGCCACCACGACGAAGCCGTGGTCGTTCATGTTCAGGATGAGGTTCTGCCCCATCACCGCGAGGCCGATCAAGGCAATGTCCGCTTTGGGTTCCGTCATAGTTTTTGGGAGGGTTTTAACTGCCACCGAGTTGGAGACGAGGTTCGTTTGCGAGCAAAGATTGGAGGTTGGGCCAACTGGCTTCGTTCATGTCGTTGAACGCCTGGAGGTAAACCGCGACCTTTTCCGCCGGATACTTGCCCAGCAGCAGTTCCACGGCCGCCATCAACCGGTCGTCCGCCACGGAGGCGGGCAGGTTTTCGACCACGCCGTCCTGGTGGGCAATTTCCAGGGAGTTGAGGAAATCCACCAGCATGGCCGTCTGGCCTTTGAGCAACCACAGCCGGATGAGGTTGGCGGCGGCGGGTTCCAAGGTGGGCTTCATCAAGGCCGCCAACATCACCTTATTGCGGTCCACCCGCGGCTGACGTTCGAGGAAGATGGGGCGCACATGGCGGGACTCCGCCACGGCGGCAAGGGTGGCGCGGTAGGTCGGCTTGTCGGATTCTTGGGCGTGGGCAACAATTTCCAGCGCCAGCGCGGGCGACATGAACCCGAGCAATTCGTGGGCGGTCAACATAGTTTAGTTCAGAATCTGGTGATAGTTTTGCCCCCATTCCGCCGGCTTGGCAAGCCTCGTCTCAAACCCGCGTGATCCGGGCGGACGGGTGCCCCGGAAATCAACCCAGCTGCCCCCCATGGTCACTTGTGGCCCGAAGCGTCACCAAGTCCGAGCCACCGGGGGCCGGTGCCATTTGGTCTTCGGAATGGGCGCTAAATCCTCAAGCCACCCGCTCCAGCATCGACGGCTCCGCCTTTCGTGCCGGCGCCACACCGGCCGGCGGAGCGAATCCGATTACTAGGCGCCGGCCCAATGCAGCGGCGATGCGTTGCAACATGCTCAAGGAGTGGCCGTGGTAATCGGCGTCCTCGAGCCGCGAAATTACAGATTGGCGGGTGGCGAGCTTGGCCGCCAATTGCGCTTGGGAGAGGCCGGCTTCCGTTCGGGCGGCGTAGATGAGCTGGGCGACGGCGGCATTGATCCGCGCTTTTTCGGTTAACCGTTGCAATTCCAGAGTCCCGCCCGCCATCCGATCCAAGAGAACCAAGGCATCCGATGTTTTCTCGGTTTCATTCTTCGCTTTCATAGGTGTGCAACTTTGGATTTGCCTCAAACCGACGCTTTCGTTGAATCGCCCGGTCAATATCCACCTGCGGGACCTCGTCCGTCTTCGTCAGCGCATGGGCCAGGATGGCCACTTGCCGCCCATGAAAGAAGTAAAGCAGCCGATATTGAACATGCCCTTGTTTGGCCCGCAGTTCATAGATTCCCTCCCGCAAAAAGTCCGCCGCCAGCCGTCGCAATTCATGGCCGAAATGCGCCAAAAGTTCGATCCGGGCACGACAGTTGGCCCAAGCCCGCTCGTTATTGCGCAGGAGATTCTCCAGCCAATCCAGGACGGGAGCCGTGCCATCGGCCTCTTGATAAAACACCACGCGGGTTGCAGGCATAATCCATTCACGGGTGAGCTTATCACAATTCTGATATAGTCGGCAAGCTGAATTCGGTCCCCACCCCGTCTCCCCGTCTCCGGTTCCGTCGGCGGCCCGGCCAAAGTTGAATGGTCCGACTATGCGTGTGCACCGCAGACCTCCCAATTCACCCCCATTTAAGCGAACGTCGTCAGCGTGAACGCATGCCGCCGGGCCAAGGCGGCGCAGGTCTCCGGCTCCAGGAGCAGGGTGCGGCCGGCCTCCAAGGCCAGCACCGCGATCTTCGCCGCGGCGCAGGTCTCGATGGTTTGCGGGCCGATGCAAGGGATGTCGAAGCGCAAATCGTGGTTTTCTTTGGCGACTTTCACCGCCACCGCCCCGCCTTTCGGCCCCGCCAGTTCCCCACCCCGCGCCAGGCATCGGTCGGTGCCCTCGAACCCTTCCACCGCCAACACCGTGCCTTCTTTCACCACCACCAATTGGCCGATTTCCAAGCGGGACACTTCCTTGGCCAGGCGATGGCCGAACGCCACATCGGCGGCTTGATCGGCCGTCAGCCGGCGGCCCAATTGAAAACCGGGTCCGGGCATGAGGGGCGCGAGCCAGGGAATGGCCGGGATGAGTTCGACCCCGTCCTTTTGCAGTTCATCGGCGATGGCGCCAAAGACCGTGTGGGCGTTGCGTTCCTTGAGCCGGAACAGCACCCCCATGGCGCGCAGGTCCGGGCGCACGTCGAACAAGTTCTTTGGAGAAATCTGGCCCACCATCACGCATTGCTGGATGCCCCGTTGCGTGAAGGCCCGGATCATTTTGGAAAGCTGCCCGACCCGAGTCCACACCAACTCATCCACAAGTTCCTTGAGGGCCGGGTCGGTTTCGCCCTCGAAGCCCACAGCCACAAGGCGTTTGACCCCGGCCGCCCGCGCCTGCCGGGCGAGGACGAACGGCAGCGTGCGGTTGCCCGCAATGATTCCCAAACTTTCCAATTCAGCCATGTGCGCAAAAGGGTTGATTGCTATCGGCGGCAGTTTACGGGCAAGCCCGCCGGGGCGCAATCACGGCGCGGGGGGCGGTGGCTGCGATTTCGGAGCGGCGGCGGGTTGGGGTTTGGGACGGGATTTCCAAAGGTTGGGGTTCCGATCATTCGTTTGCACCGGGCCGGGCGTGCTCCGCCCGTTCGCCACGTAACGTTCCAACACTTGGGTCAGCCGGGCCACGATCTCGGACAAGCCCAACGGCTGACCGGCAATTTCGCACGCATAAGCTTAATGAGGCGGCACCAGTTCCAGCATCGCCTTGCCGAGGGCCTCGCCCACCAGCAGATAGGTTTCGGCATTACCGAATTCGTGGTGGCCGTGGCCGGGATTCGGCGAATCCTCGGGGCGGCGGACGAAATCGTGCGTGGGCACGAACCGCACCGAGTCGCGGAATTCGGGCCGGGCAGCCGGCGCGGCTTGCGCGTGGCGCAAGGCCTGCCATTCCGCCGGTGCATTCACCCAGGGGCCGGTCAGTTCACCGATCACGAAGGGCAATTTCGGCGCGCCCAAATCCCGGCGCACATCGTGGATCAAGTGGACCAAATTGGCCTCGTACTCGGGTACGGCGTGTTGCGGATCGCAGCCGTCGTTCCAACCCTGGTACCAGACAAAACCCGCCACTTGGTTGTCCCATTCCGAATCGGCGGCCAGGGCCGCGCGGATTTGCGAGATCATCTTGTGGTAATACGGCCCCGGCTTGCCCCCCGCACTGGGCGGGCGGAAATCCTCATAGAGGCTCTTGCCGCCCCAAGCGGTCTTGACCAGCAAGATCGGTTGGTGCAAGCCGTCCGCGACCAAGTGGCCGAACTGCAGTTCAGGGCCGAAGTGGTGTTTGTCCCCGTAGGGGGTGAAGCCAAAGCCCAGCGGACCGGCGCGCAGCGGGCCGTTCTCGGGTTGGTAGCTGACCGCCACCTCCGGACGGGTGCGCCATTGGCCAGCGGCATCACGGAGTTGGGGGAACCGGGCGGCTTGGGCGGGATGCTGAAGAACTTGGAGGAGCGTGCCGCGGCCCTGATTGTAATCCGAGCCGGCCAAATCCACGACCGCCTGCCCTTCCATGTTGGATTGGCCCGCCAAAACAAACACCAGCCGTTTCGGCTTGGGAGCCGCGAAGGCCGAGGGGAGGACGGCGGCGAGCAGGGCGGCGGCTCCCAGCGTGGTGAGAAAAGTGCGCCGCGGCAGGCTTCCAGCCCCACGGTCAAGGGAGGCGGTAAACGTCGAATTCATAAATGGACCAATGATATTTGGGGTTGCTGCCAGTTTGGGTGACCCGGATGAACCGCGCGGTTTGGAGCGTAAATTGGATGGTGGTGATGCCCTTGCCCCCCGCGCCGGCGGCGACGGGCGAACTCCAAGCGCGCCCGTCCTGAGAAACCGTGACGGAGTATTGCGCGGGCGAATCCCACAGCGCCCAAGTGTTGTCGAGGACGATTTGGTTGAAGGCTTCGGGTTTGCCTAAGTCCACTTGGAACCATTGGCCGGGGTGCTGCATTTGGGTCATGTCCCGCCAGCCGGTCCAATGGTCACCGTCCAGCGCATTGGCGGCCGTGATATCGATGGGAATTTTCGCCCCGCTGAAGGCGAAAGTGCTGTCGGGCACGGACGCGGTGGCCGTCCAGCCGCGTTTGTCGAGCGGCACCGCCGGCGCGGCCGCTTTCGCCGGCGGTTTGGGCCGGAGCAACGGCAGCGTCCCCTGCCCCCGCACGGCCCAATGCCCCGGCGCCAAGTGAAACTTCACATAATCCGCATCCTCCCCGCCCCATTCGACTCCCTTGAGCCCTGGTTTATAGGCGCCGTCCCAAACCGTGACCCCGCCGATTTGGATGCGGTCCAAGCGGGAAAAGGCGCCCTTGGGCACGCCCGCGATGGCCATCGTGGTGGCGGGCGCTTCGACTTCCAGAGCGTACTCCGTCGAGGTCTTGTTGATCCCCACGGTCACCGGGCCCTTGACGGTCGGCACCACCATGTGCAGGTCGTTGAGAAACGCTTCCTGGGGCAGCACTTGGAACGATGCCCACCCGGGCGTAACCGGGCTGATGCCCGCAATCGTTTGGGAGAGGAGCAGGACGGGCGGATTCCAGCCGTGGTTCAGCGAGGAAGCGTCGTCGAAGGCGTCGATGTGCGAGGCCCACCAGCGGTCATAATGTTCCCACAGCGTGGTGAACGAACACGGAATCATCGTTTGATAGCGTTCATACATCCGCAACAGGGCGCGGTCGGACCGCCCCATCTTGCACAAGGCCGTGAAAACCCAGCGGTCAAAAAAGCAACTCGCATAAGTCTTTTGGGAAAGCACGTTTTCGTAAATGGCCGGCCACTTGGCCCGATCGGCCAGGCCGACGTTCACGGCCATGGCATTGGCGCGGTCGTCGGGCTCTTTGACTTGGTCGGAGCGGTAAAAGCCGTCGCGCCAAAAGCGCTTATCGAAGTCGGCGCGAATCCCCGCGAGTTTTTGGTCGATCACCACGACGTCCTCCGGATGCCCGGTGAGGGGCGCCATTGCGCGCAGGTTTTCGAGGCAGTTGTAATAAAAGCACGTTTCCAACACGGCGGTGTCCTTGTTTTCCTTGCCCCAATCAAACCACGTGCCCCGCCGGCCAAATTGGTAGGTCTGGAACAGAAACGTTTTGGTGGGCTCGTAGATTTGCCGGAGGGCGGCCAGATCGCCGGTTTGCCGGAAGTAAAAGCCGAGGCCGTATTCGCCCAGAAATTCCAGATGCTGCCCGGGATAAAACTTGGGCTCGAGTTGGCGCAGGACCAATTCCCGGCACAATTCGTGGGAGCGCCGGTCAAAGAGGTAGAAACACTGATCCAGCTCCGGCGTGCCGTCGCCCCAAAAGCCCACCCGCTCACGGTCCGGGCAATCGTAAAAATGGTCCCGCATGCAGAGGTACGCCGTGCGGGCGGCCTTTTGCCAGAGGATGTTGAAATCCGCGTCGTCGCACGTGAACGAACCCGTCAGCCGGGTGGCGTAACCGGTCTCGCGATACTGCACCCGCTTGACCGTCGCACCGGCCGGAATCGTGTAAACCGCCCCTTCACCACTGACCCAGGCGTGCGCTTCATAAACCTGCGCTCCCGCCCGGGTGGTCACGGTTTCCGTCGGCGTGAGATACAGCACCAGCGGATTGCTGGAGTTGAACTTGAGCTCCCGGCCCGCCGGGGCCTCCAATTCAATCCAGGGCTGGAAATGGCAGTTGTACGGCATTTCACAGACGAGCTTCCAAGGCTGGTCCTCGGCGTGGGGCAGTGCCCGGGAGACGCGGACATACTCCTTCAGCCCGAAGTCCTCGATGGCCGCACCGAGGGTGGCGGGGAGGAGCAAGGCGAGCAGGAGACTCAATCGATAGCGTGTTTTCATTATTCTTTGACCTCCGGCACCCAGACCCGCATGGCGCCTTTTTGGCGGTTTTGCCAAGCGTAATAAGGAACGGCGGTGAGCTCACCCGGGCGGCCGTCCGGCAACTTCGCGGGCGCCTTCAGGACGGTGACCCCGCCCAGCAAGCCGGGCCGGTGTTCGCTCGTCAACGGGGCCGACGACGCCAGCACGGCTTGGTCCAGGGCAAAACTTTGGTCCACCGCTTCAAAACAATAAACCAAGGGGCCGCGCATCAAGGCCACCCGGCCGCGGTCGGCCGCCACCGCCGGATCCGCGTGCACGCGGCGCAACGGCATGGGCAGCTCCAGCTCCACCACATCGCCCGACTGCCAATGGCGCGTCACATGGATGTACCCGTCCGCTTCCGGTTGCGCCGGGGCGTTGGTGCCGTTGAGCTTCAGCGTCGGACCTTGGACGGTGCGGTCGGTATAGCCGTACAACCCGCCGGGCACCGGTCCCTCGCGCAGCCAACCCGGCACGCGGAGACAGAGCGAGAACGCCGCGGGGGCTCCGGCGGCGACCGTGAGCCGCACCCGGCCGTTCCACGGGTAATCGGTCTCCTGCCGCAACCGCACCATGACCCCGGGCGTCGGTTCGATCCGCGCCTCCCCGGCCGCATACAGATTCACATAGATTTGGCCCGGGCCCTGGGCATAGACGAACCCGCCGATTTGAGGCAGGAGCCGGGACAGGTTCGCCGGACAGCAAGCCAGACCGATCCAAGAGCTGCGGCCGCCGCCCTTGCTGGCGAGGGGATTTTCGTAGCAAAACGTGTCTCCCTCCAGCCCAATCCCCGCGAGCGCGGCATTGTAGAGGGCCAATTCCATCACGTCCGCGAACTCCGCCCGCGCTTGGTGGAGATTCATCCGGTGCTCCCACAGCACATGGGCGATCGCCGCGCAGGACTCGCAGTACGCGGATTCATTGGGCAGCCGGTACGGATCACCAAAGCCTTCGTCCCCGTATTGGCCGGTGCCGATGCCGCCGGTGACATACATTTTGCGACCCACGACATCGTGCCACAGATCGTTGAGCGCCGAGGCATAACCCGGGGATTCGCCAAAGCGCAACACATCCGTCATCGCCGAATACATGTAGCCGGCGCGCACCGCGTGGCCCACCGCCTCGTGCTGGTCCGCCACCGGTTTGTGGTCCTGCATCCGGCCGTTGCGCACCCGCAACCGCGCGCGAAAGGCGGCCTGCCGCTGCTCGGGCGTCTGGGGGCCGGTCGACTTCGGCGGCAGCACGGCGGTGGCGGGATCGAAGGGCAGCCGGGCCGGGCCGTGCGCGTGGCCGCGTTCTTCGAGGAAAAACTTGGCCAGCTCGAAGTTACGCCGTTCGCCGGTGGCGCGATACAGTTTGATCAACGCCAACTCCACCTCCTGATGACCGTCCACATCATACCGTTTCCCCGGGCCGAAAATCCCGT
>CAIYZC010000709.1 GCA_903930565.1 uncultured Pedosphaera sp. | reverse complement strand
GTCGGGGCCTTTCGGGGCGGCGCGGCGGGCGGCGAGGTCGAGTTGGTCGCGTTTGAGTTGTTGGCGGCGCAGGGCGGCGAGGGCGCGGGCGATGCGGAGGAGGGCTTTGGCGCGGTAAACGGGGTCGGGATAGTCGCGGAGATGGTTGATTTGGCGGCCGAGTTGGGCGGCGAGGAGAAGGGAGACGTGTTTTGCGAGTTGGGGATTCTCGGCGCGGGTGTCGGCGGCGGCCTCGGACCAGTCGCGGGCGTCATCGAGAAGATCGCGGCGGGCGCACCATTCCTGGTAGGCGGGGCCGGTTTCCCAGGCGGAGAGGTTTTTGAGGGTGACGGGTTGGTTTTCAAAGTGGCGGGCGATGACGGCCTGGACGGCGGGGAGGGCGTTGAGCCAGTCGAGAATGCTTTGGGGTGGCTGGGCATCGAGGAGGCGTTCGTTGAGCAAATGGCGGACCTCCGCCGGGAGGCGGGCGATCTTGCCGGGTCCGCCGCCGCCGTGGTTGCCGCCGCCACTGCTTGTGCCGGAGGCGGTGTTGGCGGACGACGGCGGGGCGTCCGCGGTGGTGGAGGTGCTGTTGCTCATCCGGGGACAGGATTACCATGGGTTTGGTAAAAGCGTATTTCTACGGTAGGTGATTACGTGCTTTTTTTGGAACCACGGAGGGGGAGCGGGGAAACTGAATTTTAAGCACAGAGCCGAAGGAGTTCACAGAGGGGATGGTGATTGGGGATGGGTTCACGCGGAGCGGGGCCAGAGCGGGGCAGGAGGGGGGCGGAAATTATGAATTGTGAAGTATGAATTATGAAGGGCGGAGGGGAGGCTCGCGCGAAGCCGCTAAGCCGCGAAGGGGGCCAAGGGGAAGGGCCGCAAAAAGGCGCATAAAATCCAGGCAGGATCAACAGAATTTCTCACGCGGAGCGGGGCGGGAGCGGGGCAGGAGGGGAGGTGGGTAATTATGAATTATGAATTATGAATTATGAATGAGGAAGGGGCGGGCCATGAGGGATTGTTCGAGGGTGGGTTTTTGCAGGGTTTGGTGGGTGTGGGTCGTGTCGAGGAGGCGGTGGTGTTTGAGTTGGGTGCGGAGTAGTGCGGGGAGGAGGTCGCCGAATTTAAAGGCGGCTTCGGCGGCGGGGTCGAGGTGGCGGGTGTAAGGGGACGCGGGAACGGGGCACTGCGTTTGACAGAACGCTGGAAGGCCAGCAAACTGGAGACATTAAAACGACTTTGGATTTGCCCAACGAACTGGTCCGGGAGGTTAAACTCCGGGCGGTGAACGAAGGCAAGAGGTTGCAGGAAGTGGTGGCCGAGCTGCTCCGGCTGGGCTTGGGGCAGGCCGGCAGTCCGCCGGCGGCGCGGCGCGGGACCATTGCCGAGCCGTTTTTCCCCTCGGTGGCGGACGCCCCCGCCGCCCGGATGTCGTTGGCGGAGCTTACCGCCGTGGAATATCAGGCGCTGACCTGCGAAGTGAAGTGGCCCCCACTATTTAGACCAGGGATTTAGGAATTTAAGTTATATTCTCAGGCTTCTCCGGGACTTGGTTTATGGTTGTTTCACTGCTTGCCTAAAGCTTACCCCGCCCGTGGC
>CAIYZC010000708.1 GCA_903930565.1 uncultured Pedosphaera sp. | reverse complement strand
TTTCGGGCCTTGAAGGCAGCCGAGGCTGCACGGCTGGAAACGGCCCGGAAATTACAAGCGGAAAGCGAAGCGAAGGCCCGGCGGGACGCAATGGCTTTGGCTCAACGTATGGCGGACGAGAAGTCCAAGCGGGAAGCGGCGGAGGCCGCCGCCCGGGAAAAGGAAGCGCGGCGGGCCGCGATGTCCCCGGCGGATCGGGATTTTGATCGCTATTGTGAAACCATCAGTGATTGGACGGCACCGGCACGCGAAATTGCCGGCAAGCCGGAGGCGGAAAAGCAATTGATTCTGCGGTTCTTCCGCTCGGCTCAAGGCGAGTCATTGCTGAAAGCCTGGACGAACGACAAAGGCAGAAAGCGAATTCAGAATTTGAAAGAAGCCGGCTTATGATTCTTCCCGTCGAGAAATTCACTTTCAAACTGTTGACGGCCAGCTTTTGCGGTGGGGCGGACCAACAAGCCGCCGCCGAAATGCGGATTCCGTCCATTCGTGGCCAGGTTCGTTCATGGCACAAGGAGATTGCCGGGGATGCCCGCGTCAACCAAATTTGGGGGAGCACTGGAAAGGAAGGCAGCGCCAGTCGCGTGGGAATCTTCTTTCAAGAAGCGCCGAATCAGGTGCAAGATTCCTCCCGACCAACGCTCTTACCACATAAGAAAATGGGCAACCGGCCGGCATTGCGCCCCGACCAAAGCTATGAGCTTCGTCTGCAACGGTTGGTGGGGTGCAACGCCGCCGACTGGCAGGCCGCCAGCAAGGGCGTCAAACTTTGGTTGCTAATGGGGTGCCTGGGACTCCGAGCCAACCGGGCGGCCGGGAGTGTGTGGCCGGTGGGCGATTGGGTTCCTAAAAGCGCGCGCTCATTGGCGGACGTATTAAAGCAACTGGGCTTTGATTGGCCGGTGAATTTGGTGGCGACTCCGGACGACACTTCAACCGAGGAATTGCGGCGACTGGCCTCCGACACAGTCAAAGTGCCGCGCCTTTTTGGAAGTGATAAGCCGCGGCAACCCTCGCCCGTCAAATTCAAATTGGTTGAATTGGAAGGTCGAGTTCGATTGCTGGTTACCGCGCCCAAAAACGTGTCTTTGGGCGAAGCGCGGCAAAAACTTTCCGGCACCGAGAAAGCCGGTCAATTCGAATGGCTTCCCCTCTGATTATGTCCAATTTGCTCATTTTGACCGTTGGCACCGGCACTGCCGGCCGGGAATCCAATCTAGCCCAGGGGCTGATCAATACTTTGCAGCAGGTGAACCCGCGGCGCTACTGGCTGGTGCCCAGTTCCAGCCCGGATTCAACCGGGCTGGCGGAGTTGGTCCGCGATGGGCATGAGCCAAAGGAAAGCTTTCAACCTTGGTCGCCGACGTCGTCGTTTCGGTGCATTGCCTCACCGGATGATATTTTTGATTGCCAAGCGGCCTTGCGGGAGGTGGTGGTGGCGGCCAAACGGGAATTGCGCCCGGGGGAAAAGCTCCTGCTGAATCCCACAAGCGGCACGAAGCAGATGAGCGCGGGCGCGACGTTGGCGGCGGTCGCCGAGGAAATTGGGCATTTGGTCTTCACCGTCGGTGACCGGCAAGATGGGGTGGTGCGAACCGGCACGGAACGGATGGCGGAGTTTTCCACCGAGGCCCTCTTTTGGGAACGGGATTTGCGCATCGCGGAGGAGTTGTTTCAGCACGGGGCGTTTATGGCGGCTGCGCAATTGCTAGCAAATTACGGTGAGAAGTTGTCGCTGCGGCCACGCCAAACGGCGCTCTGTTTGCATGAATGGCAGCGCATGAACTATGCCTCAGCGGCCCGCCATGCGGCCCGCTTTTCCGACGATCTTCGCCGCTATTTGGAGGGGTTACAGAAATCCGACGCGTTTGGTGAGGCGGCCCTCGGAGATTTGTTGGCGGGGGCGGATGAACTCCTGCGCTGGGGTGATCAGGAGGAGGCGATGGCGAGGTATTATCGTGGCGCGGAACAGGCCGCGAAAGTCCAACTGGCAACTCGTTACGGTTTGCGCGGCCCGTATTATCACGCGGACGCATTGGAACAGGGGCTGCCTCCGGGGCGATGGCTTGACGGATTATTGGCTTCTGGAAGAAATGGCAAGGTCACTTTGGGTCTCGAAACAGCTTGGACTGCCTTGCAACAGCTCAACGACGCCATGGCCGCGGATTATTGGCGAGACGAAACTTTGCGCAGCCTGCTGGGAAAAAGGAATGATACGCTCTACGGCCATGGGCTGGCTTCGCTTTCCGGCCAGGATGTGAAAGCCGCCAGGCACTGCTTGCAACGCCTGCTGGAACCGCATCTCCGCGGAGTATTGCTAGGGTGGACGACCGCCAATCGCCCAACTTCGCTAAAATGAGGCGGCCGCCCTCGATGCCACTCAACCAAACCATTCTGCTGGCCGTCACCGGCATGTCGCCGGCGGTGCTCACCGAGACGGTGTGGGCGCTGGCGCAGGAGCGGCCGCCGATGGTGCCGGACCGGGTGGTGGCCGTGGCCGCCCAAAAGGCGAAGCGCTTGCTGGCGGATTTGGAGAAATCGTTTCCCGGACGGGTCGCGACTTTTGAAGCCACCTTGGCGGCCCGCCTCATGGTGAATCTGGCCGGCGGGGTGGTGGAGAACGCCGGTATGGCCATGGATCGTTGCTTCGGAATGCCCCTACTGCCGGGCAGTGCGGTGAAGGGCCTCGCCCGCAGCCAGGCATTGGCGGACATTTCGGCTGCGGACGGAGCCGATAAGGCCAAGCTCTTGCGCAACGCCATGGCACTTTTTGGCTATGGGGCGCATGATGTTCGGGGCGACTTCGCGGTGGCGGGAGGCGGGCCGGAAGCGCGACGCGTAGCCCAGGCCTTGGGCGGCGACGATTTCCGAGGGTGCGCTTCTTTCCTGCCGGCTTATCCGACCACCAAGGCTCCCTTGGTGGTGGAGATGGTCAACCCCCACTACCCCGAGTACTATTCCGGCAAGCGCCCGAAGGCAAAAGATAACGAATCACCGATTCCCAACTATTTCCCGGCGGTTGAAGCCGGGGCTACTTTCGGCTTCGCCGTATGGCTCAACCGGTTGCCGAACTTGCCGGATTTGGAAGCGGGCGCTTTACTGCGCCAAGCGCGGGAATGGCTGGAGCGGGCCGTGACGATCAAAGGAGCCGGAGCCAAGACCGGCGCCGGTTACGGCTGGTTTGAACTGGGTCGCCCAAGCGGGGTCCCAGCCTCCGTCCCGGTGCCCCCGGCGCAGGCGCCCCAACTCAGTCCGGGCGATGCCTGCATAAGTCGGTGGCGCGACAAGCTGGCCACCAAGGACAACTTTCCGGTTGCGCTGCCGGAGATTTTGGCCCTGACCGAGGTCGAGGAATTACGGCGGGTTTTCGAGGCGGTAGTGCCGGAGTTGGAGCGGAAGCGGAATCGGAAAACCAGCCCCTATTGGCAGGCTTTCACCAGCGGCCGCCACGGCGAGACGGGCAAAGCCATTTTGAACCGCCTTGCCTTCAAACTCATTTAGACCATGAATTGGCAACGAGACATCGAGTTGTTAACCCCGCTCTTCAACCGGGGCGCCTATCAGGACACGGCCGAGTTGCGACCGACTTCCATCCGCGGAATGGCCCGCTGGTGGTTCCGGGCGCTCGGTGGATCGGCCGATGAAGAAAAGCAGGCCTTCGGGGGAATGAATCGTTTTGGCGAACAGCTGCAAGGTTGCACCATTGCATCCCACCTCGTTTTCCGGGTCAGCCACGTCCAAATTGAGCGGGCGGAACCAAAGCCACTCACGCTGCCCCATAAGTCTGGTGGACAAGCCAGCCCGCAGGCGGCGTTTGCCCCGGGAGGTCGGTTTCGCCTTTCCGTGGTGGGACGCTTGCAACCATTAGCGCCGGATTTGAGAACGAAAGTAGCCAACGCCTTGGACACCTGGCTTTTGCTGGGTGCGCTGGGTTTGCGGGCGAACCGCTCGGGCGGGAATCTTTGGCCCATGGGTGAAGGGGTGCCCAGCTCGCCCGCGGGCTTGGGAGAGCGGCTCCGAACTTTGGGCTGCCGCTGGCCCGTGATGCTGGCAGGCCGGGAGGTGGGGGTTACCCTTTCCGATCTCCGCGCCGCGGCAACGGACACTGTGAACGGGGCGGCCGGAGTCTTTGGCTATGCCAAAGGACGGGACCGGCTCGCCTCAGCGCTCAAATTCAAAATCGTTCGCTTGGAGGGCCAGCTTCGTTTGCTGATGACCGCGCCGGAGCAAGGAGTTTTGGACGAAGCGCGGCGGGCCCTGGCGGGTCACCGTTGCAAGCCGGAAACTTGGAAACCGCTCGATGGTTGAGTTTTCACAGAGGCGACGCACGGAGAGATTTTTTGGACTGGCCATCCGGAGAAGACCGGATACGGAAATTCGCAGGCCTGGCCCAACGGCGATGGATCTGGCCGACGGGTTGAATGCGATCCCTTGGTTTTAGCTTTTTCAATGCATAGCTTATGATTTTACTTTCTTTTGCTTCGCGGCAAATTTGGCCGCAAGTGCTGGCGGTGCTGCATGCCCGGCCGGAGCGCCTGGTGCTTTTTCATTCAGCGGAGGAGCATGAATCCC
>CAIYZC010000707.1 GCA_903930565.1 uncultured Pedosphaera sp. | reverse complement strand
GTAGTAAGAGTTCGCGCCCGCCGTGCGCGAAAGCAGCCCGCCGATGCCCCCGGCCCCCGCCAACCCGCCGCTCAAATCCAAGCCCCGCGTGTAGGTGGCCATGATCGCGTTGTTGGTGTCGCGCTCCTGCACGATGAGGTTGCCGTCATAAAGATACCGGGTCTCGTTCGTCAAAACCCACACCCCCGATTGCCAGGCATACTCGCGCAGGAGCCGCAATCGGCCCAATCCGTCATGGGCGAATTGGGTCTGGAAAGTGTTGGTCACATAAAGGTTGGTCAGTTGGTTGGCGGCATCCCATTGGAACATGCGGGTGCCGTCGGTCAGGAGGTTTCCGTTCAGGTCGTATTGGTAGGTGAGGCTGGCGGGCAACTTGAGCGTGATCGTGGAATTGTTCGTCACGGAATAAATGTTTTTGGCGGTGATCGTGAACGTGTTGTTCCCATCGGCTAGCGTCAGGTTGGTGGCGGCAAACGTGAGGTCGCCGTTGGTCTGCGCGGCCACCCCGTTCACGCTAAACGTTGCGGCGGTGGCCGGCAGATTTCCGCTCAGGGTCAAGGTGCCGCTCCGAGTGATGGTGGTCAACTGGTCGGCAGCGTCCGTGTGGAAGGTTTGGATCAGCGCCCCGTTCGTGCGGGTGAGCAGATTCCCCGCTGCATCGTAACCGTAACCGAGCTGTTCGTTGGGCCGCGCCGGCCCATTGGTACCTTCGATGGCCGACCACTTGACCAGTTGCGCGATGCCATCATAGGCCGCGGTCACGGTGCTGTTGGTCAAACCCACGTCGCGCGTGACGGTCATCCGCAAGCCCAGGTTGTCCAAACCGTAAGTGTGGCCATCCAGCACATGACCCCAATAGTTTTGCAAGGCCGTTCCCGTGGGCCGGGCGAGCGCATCGTATTGGTTTTGAACGCTGGTCCCGTTGGGCATTTGCAGGCTGCCCACCAAGGGGGACACGGGGCTGAGCGGGCTGTAGCCGTAAGTGAAAACGCCGGCGGGGGAGGTGAGGCTTTTCAGTCGCCATTGGGTGTCGTAGGCGTAGTTTTGGGTCCAGGCACTGCCGCTGCCGGGCTGGTCCAGGGAAAAGCTGGCGCGCAAGCCTTGGGTGTAAGTCAGGCTGGTGGCGGCGGCGGTCCATGGCGCGGCCTCGCTGCGGAACTGGCCGTTGGCGGTGTAATCAAAACCGTGGGCGCCGATTCCATCCACCATGTTCGTGAGGCGACTCAGGGCGTCGTACGCAAAGGTCACCGTTGGCGTGGGCCGGGTGGCGGAGTCGTAGGCGATGGTTTGGATGTTTCCGGCGTTGTCATAAGTGTAAACGGTGTTCCCGCTGGCCGGCGTCGCATTGGTCGTCACCCAGCCGTTGGCGTTTCGCGAAAGATTGAGGACCAAGTTCCCCAAAGCATCGAATTTGTTCGTCAACCAGCCGTTGCCATCGTAGGACCAGCTTGTGGTGTGGGTGTTGCCGTTAGTCAAACTCACCACCTGGCCAAGGGCGTTAAAACCCACTTGGGTGACCTGGAGCAGTGCATTGGTGATGGCGTTCACCCGCCCCGCGCCGTCATGCCCGTACAGCGTGCGCAGATTGTCCCGGTTGGTATACGCAATCAGACCGTTGTTGGCCCATTGGAACTTTTCCGAGACCTGGTCGGACCACGTGCGCGAAAGCAAACGGTTGAGCAGATCATAAGCTTGAGTCGTTATGACCCCGTTGGCATTGGTAACCGCATGGGGCCGGTCGAGGAGGTCGTAGTTCCCCGCCCAAACTTTGCCGTAGTTCGCCCCGGGCGCCTTGAGGGAAACTTGAGTGATCAAACCTTGGTTGTTGTAATCATAGTGGAAGCCCCGACCCGTGGAATCGCCGCGGTCGGTCAAACGGCCCGCCAGGTCCCAGCTGTTGGTGAAGGTGGTCAAGTCCGGCAGCGTGACCGACAGCAGATTGCCTTGGTTGTCGTACGCCAGCGAGGTGGTTTGGCCGAGGGCGTTGCTGATCAGGGTCAGGGCGCCGCAATCGCACCACGAGAATTGGGTGACATTGCCCAATGGGTCCGTGATGCTCCTCAGGTGGCGGAACGCGTCATAGGTGTAGCCGTTGGTATGGCCCATGCGGTCCCTGGTGCCCGTGAGGTCGAGGAAGGTGTAGGCATAGGTGTTGCTGGTGCCATCGGCGAAGCGAGTCGCCGTGAGGCGGTTCAAGCCATCCCACACATTGGTGAGCCACCGATCCACCAGCCCGGTGCCGCTGATATGCACGGCGGCCGGCAGTCCGGACTGATGCGCCGGGATGCTGATCAACAAACCTTGGGGCTCCAGCTCGATTTGGTTCAGGAGCGAGCTTTCACTGGTGGCGGGGCTGGCCGCGGCATTGTAGGTCAGCGTGATGGCTTCCCCGGTGGGCAGCGTTACGCCCGTCAAATTGGCGGTGACCGCGTCATACGCCAACGTCGTGATGCCATTGAGCGCGTTCGTAATCCGGGTGAGTTGGTGCGCCCCGTTGTAGCCCAGATTGGCAAATTGACCTCCGGAATTCGTCAGGCCACGCAGATCAATGAGGTTCGAGACCCCATAGCCGTAGATGTTGGTCCGCTCCGCGAGGGTGCCATTCGTGGCGGTGTAGCTGGCTGCGTTGGTCGCCACCACCGAGTCCGAATTGGCGGCGTATTGATAGCGCGTGTATTGCGTGGTTTGGTCGGGCAGCAGCCGGGCCACGGAGGTTATCGGCTTTCCTTGGTCGATCTCCGGGGAGGCGGCCAGATTGCCGTTCCCATAAAAGGTCCAATTCCCCGGAATCAAGCCGGCCGCATCCGGCGAAGGATCCCGCTCGGCGGACAAGGCTTCAGTCACGCTGGCCAAATCCGCGGCAACCATCCAGTGTTTCAGTCCCGCCTTCGTGAACTCCGCCCCGGCCAGGTTGGTCAAATACGAGGTGGCCCCCGCCAACCCGCTCCGGTTGCTGGAATCAAGCGCGGCGAATTGCCGCCGGCCCCAGTGGAACGACACCCGATTCGTCAACCCTTGCAGACCACTGGTCCCGGCCGTGCCGGTGTCGAAAGTTTCGCCGGGCACCGATGGGGCAGTCAGGGAGCCGGGCACCCCCGCCACCGCACTGTTCAAAAAGCAATACAATTGGTGCGCCCCGTCGGGTTCGCTGACATAAATGCCGCGTTGGGAAAACGCATTCGTCCCGGTGGCGCTCGTATTGGGCAGTGAGTAGTGCGCAAACGTGTTGGTCGCATAGGGCGTGGCCAGTTGGGTCATCAGCCCCGAGGCGTTGCCTTCGTAAGTAAAGGAAGAGGTATTGTTTACCGCGTCCGTGATCGCCGCGAATCCGTTGTTGGCATCGGCTTGAAACGTTGCACTGCGTCCGTACGGGTCGGTAATGCTGACCAATTGCTGCCAGTTGTTGGTGTCATACGCATACGTTGAGGTGCGGCCGTCGGAATCCAACAGCGTTTGCACCGTATAGCCGAGGAAATTGGTCGTGGGATTCACCGGCCAATTGGTCACCGTGATATCGCCCGTGTATCCGATATAGGTGGCTCGGCCCTGCGGATCGGTGCGCGCTGTCAGATAGGCGCTGGCCGTGGAGTCCCGCGGCAAGCCCGTCGGGCCGCCATGGCCCGTCCCGTCGGCCGTGGCATCGTGGTGCAACAGCAGCAAGCCATAGGTGTCCGTGCTGCCATCCGGATACGTTACCTGGAAGCCGGTCGTGGGCTGCTTGAGGTAAAATACCCCCTGGGCGGGGTAGGCATACGGCGGGATGCTTGATGTTTGCGGGGCGAAGTGGACCGGAACCATGGGGCCTGGGTACAACCCGCTGGGATTGATGACCTTTACGCTGATTTGGCCGCTGCCCGTGGCCATGGAGTTTGTGGAAAGCGGAACCACGCCACCGTCCCCGCGCAGCAGCAGCGCTTGGTAATCGTTGGTGTACGGCAGGCAGGCATTGGTGACATACCCGAGGACCGGGTCGAGTTGATAAAAGTATCTTGGAGTGGCCGAATTCGTTTCCATGGAGGGACTCCAAAACACAATTTCCCCCCACCAATTGTGTTGCCAGGAGGCGTTGGTCATGAGCGTGCCGCCCGGGATTTGATGCTCCGTGTATCGGGTTTTGATCAAGGCACTGGCGCCAAATCCCAGGGCATCATTCTGACGATGGGCCCAGGCCGTGTTGTCCAGCAAGCCCCGCTCGTGGTAGGTCCAGCGGAAGGCGATGCGTTGCCCGGACGAAGTCGTGTAGCTCAACGGTTCATCCGCCACCCACAAATTGATGTACGGCTCCGTGACCCACCAGATCGGCATCCCCTGCGCCGTCCCCGAGCAGGTCAAACATTCCGCTTGGTTGCCGCCGGGATTGTCCATGGCGGGTGCCGGCGCCCCCGGCCGGCCGGGCGTGGCGTGGCAACCCGTATCCAAATAATCCTGAATTTGGACATTCAGATTGGTAATGTTGGCCCGCGCCGCGGGCTGCCACAGGGTGGCCATTAGGACCAGGTGGCAAAAGTGCCTTCGGAGCTTGCTAATCAGTGTGGTGTTCATTGCTTTTTTTGGCTCGCCCCGCGTTCGCGGTCGGCGCTCAGATTGCGGGGCCTCGCGGGGAACGAGGTGACGGTGGTGGCTTCGCTGGTTGGCGGCGGTTCGGTGTTGCGGCCTCACGGCAGCCCGGTGAAATTGTTCGCGGTCGCCACGCGGTAGGTGAACCCCTCGGACACCGTCGGATTGCTGCCCCAAAGGTATTCCGCTTGGTTGGTCAGGCCATCGCCATCGGGGTCGGCCCCGAAAAGGTCCGCCGTGGGGCCGGTCAGCTGGTTGAGGGCCAACCATTGGTCCGGGATTCCGCCCCCCGCGGAGTTGGCATTATTCGGAAGGGTTTTGGTGACGAGCAACTCAAAGACATCCGTCAGGCCATCCCCATCGGAATCTTTTGGCCCGCCCATTACGTACGCGCAGCGGTTGGTCGGTTGATGCGTCACTTGGTATTTCCGACACGCGTACACCTGGCCCAGCCAAACCCAGGTGGAGTTCGTCAGCGTGTCCCCCGCCAATCTGGCGGTGGCGAACAAGTCGTAAGGCACGCCGTTCGTGCCTCCCGTCACCGTGAAATTAAAGGTCCAACCGGCGGTCGGGCTCAATTGCGCTGAAAGGGCGCTAAACGCCGGCCGGCCGGTGCTGGTGCAGCCGGAGGCCGACCCCACATCCGTGACGATCCCCGGGCCGCTGAACAGGCTAAAGTTGGCGCCATCCGGGCTGAAGGGTGGCGTTCCGGCGGCGCCGGAAGGTTCCTCCACGATGGGTTCCACCCCGTAGATCGGGAGGCCGTAAACCCCGTACGTTTCGGAGATAAAGGTTGGGGAAAGCTCGTAATTATACGTCGCCAGTTCATCCAGATCCCCGTGCATCGTCGCGGAGCCGTCGCTCGCGCTGCCCACGAAAAACCCGTTCGTGGTGGCCGCCGGATCGGGCAGGCTGGTGAGGCCCGGCCCATTGGTGAGCAGATTGCCATCCAGGTAAAGGGCGGTTTGGTTGGTTCCGTACGTGAGCACCACGAAGTGCCAGACATTGGAGGCGAGCGTGGCGGGGGCGCTGAGCACGCAGTCGTTCGTCCCGCCGCCACTGGCTTGCGCCGCAAAATACAGGTTGCCGCCACCGGGATCGGTGTAAACGGACCACCAACCGTTCGTGCCCGTTACGGAGCCGATTTCCAGCAAGCGGCTCCATTCCCCCGGCCCGTTGCCGCCCGCATTGGTGCCGGCCCATTGGTGGGGGCGATACCAAAAGGCGACCGAGCCGGTATTCATCTGCAAATTGGTGGAATTGTCCGGATTGACCAGCGGGTAGTTCAGGAAGGCGGGCACCCCGGCCGCACTGTCCAGTCGGAGTGCATTGCCGTCCCCGCCCGAAACGCGGCTGGCATTCGTCCAAGCCAAGGGTAAAGCTCCGGCGGTCGTCAGCCAATTCGTGTCGCTGAAAGAAAAACCCGCCAACCGGCTGTCGCCGCCGCCGCCGGGAAAAGGGGGTGAAGGCACCGCACGAGCGGGAGCCAAGGCCGCCATTAGCAGCAGCCAAGCCGTTGCCAACGGGGCCAGGGCCGGGCAGCGGGCGAAGAGTGAACCCGGTCGAATCGGGAGCGCGGGACGCGGGGAGAATGCCGTGGAGTTCATGGATTTGGGGCTCTCAAACCGAAAGGGGGGGGCAGCCATTCGATCGCACCAACGGCGAACCACCGCCGTCCCGGGCCGCAATCGGCCAAATCGCCACCAGTTTGTCATCAGATTCCCATTGTTTTTCTCATCTAACCCCCCAACTTGCTTTCCGTCAAGGTTTTCTTTTGGCGTCGCGCACTTTTTTTACGCGCCGCTCCGCTCCCTCCGCCGCCGTGGCGCCGGGCCGGGCCGGCCCGGGGCGGCCGCTCACTTCCGCTCGTTCAACGCCGGCAGGGCGTGGACGAATTTCATGGTTTTCAGGCTCACCGTGACGATGCGCTTGACCAGGTCGAGGATGTACCGCGGGTCGTTGTGCTCCCGGCACCAGTCGTTCGGGTCGTTGCGGATCCCGCTGTCCGGGTCCACCGTGACCTGGTACCGCTCCAGGATCCACTCCAAGGCCGGCTTACCGTTCACCACGTAGTCATACGCCGCCAAGGGGATGCCCGTGAGCGTGATCTGGCTGTTGTAATGAATCGTCGTCTTGTCCACCGCCTTGTCCTTGCGGCCAAAGCTCATTTTCTGCACCAGATAATCCTTCGCCGGGTCCAGCTTCAACCCCGCCGTTTGCTCCGCCACCGGATACGGCGCCACGGTTTCATAGTTCAAATGCCATTGCGCCAGTTTCCGGCCCGCCTGGCTGAATTTCCAGAAATCCCCGGCCTCCTTGGTCATGGGTGTGCGGGGCAGCATTTTCTTGAGATCGCTGGCGAAGCGTTGTCTGTACTCCGGACAAAGCAAAATGCCATACTGTTGCAAACCCAGCCTTGCGGATCGTTCCGGCCCCTCCCGACCGCGCCCATTTCCCACTTGGACATCACCATCTTGGTGCTTCCCCCTTGGCCCCCTTTCGCGCCTTCGCGGCTTCGCGCGAGCCTCCGATTCCCAATATTCTTGCCCCTTCTGCCCCCCTTCGGCCCCCTCTGGCCCCGCTCCGCGTGAGCCCCATCCCCAATCCCCGTTCCCTCGGTGGTCTCCAAAAAATCCGCCGTAATCACCCACCGTAGAAATACGGTTTGCCCGACCCCCGTGCTAAGCTGTCCGCGGTATGGCCACCGACGCCACGCGCAAGCGTCATGGTCAAATCGCCCAACTGCCGCACTCCGTGCGGCGGGAGCTGCACGCCCGTATCCAGGCCGACCAGGAATCCCAAACCGACCT
>CAIYZC010000706.1 GCA_903930565.1 uncultured Pedosphaera sp. | reverse complement strand
GATGGCTTGCTGCTGATTCAATTTGAGTTGATACATCCGCCAGCGTGCTCGCTTTTCGAGCCCACCGGCCAATTATCTCATCCTCAAACTGGCTGGTTTTGATTCGACCCCAAGTGGCTGGTTTTGACCGTCCCCTGACACGCTAACAGTGGATTGAGTGAGAAAAATCGTGACCTTGCCGTATACTGGTCGAAACAATTGGCGCACTCGCCAAATCTTTTTGCAAGCCTTAGCCAGCCACTTGAACGGCAATGGGAGTCGGGATGCGAATGCCCAACTGGGTGGCAACCGGAGTGTAAATGTCGATTTCCTGCACTGGCAAGCGGACGGAGACCACCAAGGCGTAGCGCGCTGTCTTTTTGCGGCAATTCAAATGGCGCCGCTCGCGCCACCAACCCACGGCGGGATGCACGGCGACCAAGTTGGAGTCCGCCAATTCAGCCGCGGTGCCGGTCCAAATGTCGGAGTGGATGGAACCCACATCCCGAGCCTTCCCAAGGGTCCAATGCTCGTTGGGGCCATCCGTGGCAGCGGATTCATCATCCTCGCGTGCTTTATCATTAATGCGCCGTATAAAGTCCGCTTCTCCCTCGCCGGGAGCGTTCAATTGAAAGCGCAAGGCATGGGAAGCATAGCGGTAACGATCGCGCCACCCAATTTCCCCCGGGCTGGGTTCGATAAAATAAGACAGAGTGACCCGCATCCGAACGTCCATTTCGCCCAACCCCAAGAGAACTTCCTTGGGCCAAGGCAAGCGGTAAAGATGCATGTCACGCGTAATACCCCGAGAGCCATCGACATGCTCATCAAATGGCTGCAACGCGGCTTGAGCGATCAGCGTGAGCGAATTGGCGGCACAACTCAAAGCGCGTTCGAGATTTGGCACGCCGTATCCGCATATTCGGGCCAAGCGGATGTACCCCGTCTTATTGTCTTTGGTTAAAAATGTCCTTTTCTGCGCTTCGGTCCACTCCGCTGTGTGCACGATCAAAGCTCGCACCGTTTCGGGCCAAGCCTCCCGGTATTTTGATTGTATCTTTGCAGCCATGCAAGCCGCTTGGGCAGCGGCCGCACTCGTGGCGTTGAAGGACTCAAAATGGCTGATCAGGGGAAATCGATGGGTGGAAACGAGTTCCAAATCCGGATGCGTGTCTGCGTCACCACCCGGTGCGAGCAGGGCATTCCCGCCCTCAAACAGGACTTCGGGCTTGATCGGCCATTTTCCGTCCGCCCAAGTTGCTGAGGTTGAGCTGAACGGGGACAAACCACCTACCTCGGCAAGCGGGCGGTATCCGGCCAAGGTCGGGTCGGAAATTCGGGTTTTATTGGTAAAGGCTCCCACCGTCAAAGCATTCCACGCCTGTGCCGGGTCCATGACTTCTTTGGTGAGGCTGGCCTGTGGGTAATTGTGCAGATCAAAAAGCTCGACGTTTCCCGCACTTAAAATGAAAAGTCGCTGACGGGAATCCAAAACGCCCGCCGCCAATTCATCGATAGCACCAGACCAGGAAGAGGGTCGTCCGCGTTGGCCTGAATTTTCACTCGTGACCGCCATGCAGATCACGCGCTTTTTGGCGGGCGCCTGAATTTCCGCAAGGCTAACGCCTTGGGCGGTATAACAGCCCCAGAGGTGCTTCGCGGTTTGGTTGGGTGGCGGCGGCAGGATTTTGGCCGATTCCAAGCCATGCTCAATTTCCAATGCGCGATTGTCCTGCAAATGGGCCAAAAGATCGCCATAGGCGGCGGTTCCGGCCATCAACGTCCCATGCCCTTCGTGGTCGTGGGTTCCCCACTCTGGCTTCACGGTGTGTTTGTCCGCGTCAGGCAGAACCGGGCGGAGCAAGGGATGGCCGTTATTCACGCCGTGGTCCAAAATCAACACCACGGTTTGGTCCAAGCCATTAAAAGTGCTGCGGGCCAGGAGGTCGGTGACGAAATCCGCTTGATCCCGGTTACGCAGTTCCCGAAAAAAAGTGGCTACCTCCCGTGCGGCCCGGAACTCGGCAAGATCGTCCGACCGCTCCACAAGTAGTTCCAATTGAGGCCGAGAGGCGCAGACCAGAACCACAGTGCGCTCGGGAAAAGTCAACTGCCCGTCACGCAATTCAATCTGCAACTGCCCGCAGAGGGCTCTAAAACGTGCAACCCTCGATGGCTCATCGGTGCTCAGCCAAGCCTCGACCCAATCCGGGTCTGCTCCGGGCATTAAATCCGGAGCGTCATTCCAAAAGGATTCTTGAAATAATGCGCGCCGAATTGCGGAAATTGGAGTTATCAATGCAGCATTCTTCGGCTTGGAATTGGGGCCTGCCGTATCCTCGGCGGCATACTGCTGAACCTTTTGAAGGAAATGTTGGCCGGCGGCTTTGGGAACAAACACCGTAGCCAGGGTGAAGAGCGCACCGCCTTCTTCACGCACGCGAACGTTCAGAAGTCGAATCCCCGAACCCATCACGTCCAGACTTCTCAGGGCCAGGTCAAACGTCGGTTCGCTGACAAACATCAAATAGGTGCCGTTTCGATCACTCTTTACTGCGACCTGTGCCGCATTGGATTCGAAGAATGCTACCTCCAACTGGTGACGCAACCGTTCCGCATGGGCGGGACGATCTCGTGAAGGGAAGCGCGGTTGACTTCCACCTTTTTGAGGAGAAGTGAAGCCTTGCGTGCGCGAAGGGCCTGGCAAAAACAGATGTGGATATTGGGCGGGCGGCATTTAATCTCAACCCGGTCGAGAGCCCAAACGCTCGCTGAGGCATTTGAGCAATCCAACGACTTTGACCCTTGGTTGATCATGCAGGATGGCATCTTTTATGGCGTCGCGGCAGGCAAAATCAATTTCCGCCTGGCTCAAGCCTTCCGCCGCGCAGCCGAAGGCGGCCCAATCGGGTTTTTCCGGGCGGAATGTCCCGAGGACGTTCTCAATTAAGATGCGCCGGGCGGTTTCGTCGGGGGGATCGTAGCGGAGCACGTCATCGAAGCGGCGGAAGAGGGCGTGGTCCAAAAGGCCCGGGTTGTTCGTTGCGCCGATGATGAGGCTGTCCGAGGTGTCCTGCTCGATGAACTGCAAAAGGGCGTTGAGGACGCGGCGCATTTCGCCCACGTCGTTGTCGCGGGAGCGGTCGCCGCCGATCGCGTCGAATTCGTCGAACAAATAAACGCCCGGAATATCGCGGATGAGGTCGAAAATCTGGCGGAGCTTGGCGCTGGTCTCGCCCATGAATTTGGTAACCAGTTTGTCCACTTGGATTGTGTGCAGGGGCAAGCGCAGTTCGTGCGCGAGGACGCGTGCGGTCAAGGTCTTGCCGGTTCCGGGCGGCCCGACAAAGAGGAGTTTGCGGCGGTGACCCAAACCGTGGCTCTTGAGCTTGTCCTGTTGCCGAAACTCATGGAGCACGCGTTGAATGCGCTCGCGCAGGGGTTCGGGGACGACCAGCACGGAAAGGGGGGTGGTGGGAGTTTCGGAAAACACCAAGCCGCCGAGTTCCTGGGGGAACTTGAGCAGGATGTTGCCGCCCCGGCTGCGCCGGGCTTTATCCACAATTTCGCGAATATCGTGCGCCAACGCTCCGTGGCCTTGCTGGGCCTCGTGCGCCGCCACCTGCAACGAGATGGTGTAGAAGCGTTCATCGTCATCGCTGAGATGGCTTCGGATCAGGGACTTTAATTGTTCAGCCGTGGCCATGAGTGCTGCCGCTGTTCGGCGTATCGAAGCGCCAAGGCGGGGAAAGGTCAAATGCAATCGTGGACGGGCAAAGGAGGGGAACGGGCGGGGAAGGGATTGGAATTGGTGGGCTTTGTTGGGCAGCGGGTGCGGCGCACGTATTGAGGATGCGGACGAGTGCAAGAATTGCCATTTGGGTTGATTTTGTGTGAACGATGGCAACCGGTCTGGGTGGGGTTTGGGGCGTCCCTCCGGGACTGGGGATTGGGCCGTCGCGGGCGGTGGTGGGTTGGGTTTGGTGGCGAGGGTTTCGGGTGGTGGGGTGAGTTAAAAAGCGGTGCCGCACGTTGTTTTCACCGCACTCCAAGATGCCGGCGCGCGGGTTGGGCGGGCTCGGTTTGGGTGGGGTTTGGTGGCGAGGATTGAAGGCGGTGTACCGTGGGAAGAAAACGGGCTGGGATACTCACGCGAAGGCGCGAAGACGCGAAGGGCGACGAAGGGGAATGCGGGCTTGGAGTTGTGAAGTTGGCGCCGGAGGGGGATGTCGGCGGTGGGATCGCGTCCCTACAGGACGCTGGTTTTTTGGGGAACGATTACCCGGGATTTTATCCCGGGCTGAGGAATTGCGCACCTGTGGCGCGAGCACGAAGCGTCCCTCTGGGACTGGGAAAAAGG
>CAIYZC010000705.1 GCA_903930565.1 uncultured Pedosphaera sp. | reverse complement strand
CCGAACGTCATTATTGTGCCCACGTTTTAACCCATTGTCAAATCAGGCGGACATTGAGGCCTTGATCGGAATCTTTATTGATAAAGTATTTGGTTCAATCCCCCTTGGCCCCCTTCGCGGCTTCGCGCCTTCGCGTGTGGCTCCGTCTCCCAACATCCCACTCCCCTCCTGCCCCACTCTGGCCCCGCTCCGCGTGAAACCCATCCCAATCCCTTTCCCCGGCCCCCATCCGCGCCCGAAATCCGCGGTCAAATTCCCTCTTTTGCCCCATCCTTGGTTCAATCCCCCTTGGCCCCCTTCGCGGCTTCGCGTCTTCGCGCGAGGCTCCGCCTCCCAGCTTCCCACTCCCCTCCTGCCCCACTCTGGCCCCGCTCCGCGTGAGCCGATCCCCCTACCCGGTTTCGCGCGCGTTCCCCCTCCGGCCAGTCAAAAAAAAGGTCGCTTTCCGGCCCGCACAACCGGACCCCCAACGTAACCACCTCCGGCACAATAAGTTGCGCGCAATCCGGTTTTGCTCGAAAAAGTGCATCCCGGACTTGCCTTTTACCCTGGGTGCGCTATACTTGTAAATAACTGAAATCAGCGTCCGATGGCATTATGGCGACCTTGGAGGGTGACCTCTGCTGCCGGCAACGAGCAAAAAAAGCGGAACGTTATGAAGCATGCTAAAAGCGTAAAAATGTGGCGAGGGATTCCGTCCTCATGGTTGAGGCAATGCCTTTTGTTGGCCGGGACCCTGCTCTTGGGCGTCAACCTTGAGGCCCAATCCTGCTACCCGGTGCCCAATGGATTGGCGGGTTGGTGGCGCGCGGAAGCGGACGCCACGGACTTCACCGGCATTAACAACGGAACCTTGATCGGCGGGGCGGGTTTCGCCACCGGTTTGGACGGATTGGCGTTCAATTTCAACGGCCAAACCGCCTATGTGGATGTGCCCAACAATCCGTCACTGAATCCCACTCACGCCGTCACCTTGGAGGCTTGGGTTTACCCCCGGGCCACCGGACCGGTTTCATCTCCGGTGATCAAAAAGGCCGGGGAAGGATTGCAGCAAATTAACGGCTATACCATCGAGCTGGATTACGCGAACCGCTTGATCTTCGCAGCCTTTGTGGCGGGGACAGGTTATATACCCGCAACTTCCGCTCCTTTGCCCCTCAATCAATGGAGCCATGTGGCGGGGGTGTTCGACGGGACTTACGCTTACGTTTATGTGAACGGAGCGCTGGCCGCCCCACCGACCTTAGGTCCGGGCAATCTGGGGCCTTCGGGAAATGATCTTCATATTGGTCACGACCCATCCAATCCGCCCCGGTATTTGAATGGTTTGGTCGATGAGCCTGCCGTTTACAGCACCGCCCTAAGCGCGGCTCAGATTGCCGCGATTTACAGTGCCGGAGCCGCGGGCAAGTGCGTGGTGGGTGGGGCGCCGGTGGTCGTGAGCCAACCGCAGACTCAGACGGTGACGGCCGAAAGCACCTTGAATCTGCTTGGCTCAGCGAATGGAACCTCCCCTCTGTCGTATCAATGGGTTTTTAACGGCGCGCCCCTGATTGGGGCCACGCAGGCGCAGCTCACCATCGTTAACGTCCAACCCACCAACGCCGGCGTCTATTCGTTCATCGTGACGAACGCTTATGGGGTGGCTCTCAGCAGCAATGCCACCGTCACCGTGAACGCTCCCGCTCCCACGATCACTGGCCAGCCGCAGAGCTTGGCGGTTAACGCCGGAAATACCGTTAATCTTGCTGTTTACGCCACGGGCCTGCCCGTGCTGGGGTTCCAATGGCAATTCAACGGGGTCAATTTGGCGGGCGCCACTCAGTCCAGCCTCGCGATAACCAACGTCCAAGCCGCCGATGGCGGCGTTTATGATGTGATTGTTTCCAACCCCTATGGCCAAGTGGTGAGCAGCAACGCGCTCTTGGTGGTCTACACCTTTCCCCCGAGCTTCCTAACGCAACCGCAAAGCGGGTTGGTGCAGGTGGGGGCAAGTCTGAATTTGAGCGCCAATGCGATCGGATCACCCGTGCTGGCTTATCAATGGCAATTCAACGGTGCGGATGTGGCGGGGGCGACGAACCCCACACTAAGCTTGGTGAATGTTCAACCATCGGCCGCCGGCTCCTACGCTTTGGTGGTTACGAATTTGTATGGCGCCGTCACGAGCAGTGTCGCCACGGTGACTGTTCTCACCCCGCCACCCAGCATCACGACCCAGCCGGCAGATCTGGTCCTTTCCGCGGGTGGTTCGGGGCACTTCGCAGTTCTGGCCGCCGGTGCCGCCCCCTTGGCCTATCAATGGCAGTTGAATGGGATCAATTTGACCGGTGCCACCAGCGCCTTGTTAAATCTTTCCAATGTGCAACCCACCAACGCCGGGGTTTACACGGTCATCATCACCAACCTTTATGGGACGATTGTGAGCAGCAACGCCACCTTGACGGTGAACACTTTCCCCCCCTCCTTGACCATTCAGCCGTCGAGCTTTTCCGTCACGGCCGGCGCCACCGCCCAATTCACCGTTCTCGCAACCGGGTCCCCGGTTTTGGCGTATCAATGGCAATTGAATGGGACCAATCTCCCCGGCGCAACCGGGCCGAGCCTCTCCCTCACCAACGTATCGTCCGCGAACTTGGGGCTTTACGCGGTCACCGTCACGAACGCCTATGGGAGCGTCACCAGTTCCAACGCCACCTTGACGGTTTATACTCCTCCCTGCGTGACGATCACGAACAGCCCGGTGAGCTGGTGGCGGGCGGAAGGGGATGCGACCGATGCGGTCGGCAGCAACGGCGGCACCTTGGTTGGCGGAGCGACTTTCGCCCCCGGCAAAGTGGGACAGGCCTTCAAATTCAACGGCACCAGCCAGTACGTGAACGTGCCGACCAGCCCCGCCTTGAACTTCTCCACGAACATGACAGCCGAGGCTTGGGTTTATCCCACTTCGGTTGCGGGTGTCACCGGCCCGATCATCAAGAAGGCGGGTGAAGGTTCCGGTCAAAGCGATGGCTACACGATCGAAGTCGCCCCTTCCGGGGTGGTTTATTTCGCGGTCTGCCTCGCCAATGCCGGTTGGGTCTCCGTGGGGGCCAATTTGCCCTTCAATCAATGGGACCATGTCGCCGGAGTTTTCAATGGCACTACTCTCATAATTTATGTCAACGGGGTTGCCTCCAACCCAATCTCTGCCCAAGGCACGATTTTGCCTTCGGGGAACGACTTGCAGTTGGGTCATGATCCTTCCAATGCCTCGCGGTTTTTTGGCGGCTTGGTGGACGAGGCGGCGGTTTACTCCACCGCTCTTTCTCCGGCGCAAGTGTCGGCCATCTACAACGCGGGTGTGGGTGGGAAGTGTGTGCCTCAGAATCCTCCGCTGATCACCGGCCAGCCGAAAAATCAAACGGTGGGAACTTGGAGCAACGTGACTTTCTCCGCCTCCGTTTCCGGCACGGCTCCTTTTGCCTACCAGTGGTCTTGGAATGGGCTGCCCATTGCCGGCGCCACCAACGCCTCGCTTAGTCTCACGAATGTCACCGGCGCGAACGCCGGACCCTACGCGTTGACGGTCGCCAATGCTTATGGCACCGCAACGAGCAGCAATGCCACGCTGACGGTGCTGCCGCCTCCTTCCCTGGTGCAGGTCTCCAGTGTGGTGGCGACTTCCGCGATTGTCGTCGTGCCGATCCAACTGGTGGCGCAAGGCACGGAAAACGCGGTGGGTTTTAGTGTTAATTTCACTCCAAGCAAACTCACCTTTGCGGGCATCGCCTTGGGGACCGGGGCGGGCAGTGCGGTCGCAATTTTTAACACTAATTCCGCGCTATCGGGAAAAATTGGCGTCGCGTTGGCGTTCCCTGGTGCCACCACTTTCTCCGCTGGCACGCAGGAAGTGGCGGAGGTTAGCTTCTTCGTTAACTCCGGCACCAATCCGGCCACCACGACGATTGCTTTCGGAGATGTCCCGACGGCACGGCAAGTTTCCGATGTTCTGGCGCACACGCTGACCTCCAGCTTCGCGAGCGGCAGCGTCGTCATTCCTTACCTCGGCTTCGAGGGCGACGTTTCCCCTCTGCCCAACGGTGATGCCGCGGTCAGTATTATCGACTGGGTCCAAGTGGGGCGGTTTGTGGCGGGGTTGGATACGATCACCAACACCGGGGAATTCCAACGGGCGGATTGCGCGCCACGGGCGACCTACGGCGACGGACAGTTGACCGTCGCCGACTGGGTCCAGGCCGGCCGCTATGCCGCGGGCCTCGATCCCCTCACCGTGGCCGGCGGACCCTCCGCCCCGCTCGATGGCACCATGTCCTCGAAGAAGCCTTCGGGTGGCGGCGGCTATGGACCCTCGGACTTGGGACGCGTGTTGGCCCTCGCCAATACCGTCGCCCAAGCGGGCCGCCCCCTCACTGTGCCCGTGCAACTCACGGCCAAGGGCAATGAGAATGCCCTCGGGTTCAGTGTGCAGTTTGATCCCACGCAACTCGTCCTCAACAGCGTCACCTTGGGCGCCGGCGCTGCCGGCGCGACCCTCGTCGTGAACCAGACCCAGGCAGCCACCCGCGGCTTGGCCGCGGTGCTCGTCGCCCTCCCTGCCGGCACCCAATTCCCCGCCGCCACGGTGGAGGTCGCCGCGCTGAACTTCACCGCCGCCCTCGCCTCCGCCGCGGGCGTCCAAACCCTCACCCTGACCAGCCGGTTGACCGCGACCGAGGTCACGGACGTGAATGCCGCCTCCCTGGTGACCACCTATCAAAACGGCGTCGTGACCCTCACCCCCGCGGGCCCCGCCCTGCGGGCCGCTATGACGTCCGGCGGATTGGTGCTCTCCTGGCCCGCCTCCGCGACCGGTTACGTGCTGCAGACCAGCGCCGGCCTCGGCGCCGGCGCGGTGTGGACCACCATCAACGCCAGCCCCGCGACCGCCGCCGGCGGCGCGACGCAGTCTGTGACCCTGCCGACCGGCGGCGACACGCAGCGCTACTACCGCCTCGTCCAGCCCTGATCACGCTTTCGGCTTGGCCGAAACCTTCCCCGCCGCGGTGGGTCCCCCACCCACCGCGGCTCTTTTTTTCCCCGGCGCTTCCGGCAATCCGCCGGGGGTCCTCATTTGTGCGGTTACCCGTCCAACCCAGGTTTAGCAAAAATCCGCCCCAGCCCAAAGGAATCAAGGGTTTCCTTTTT
>CAIYZC010000704.1 GCA_903930565.1 uncultured Pedosphaera sp. | reverse complement strand
GATCACGCTGACGAAACGTGCGATCGAACTCCGCGACGCCCGAAAGCGAAGTGCGAAAAAAGGACTCGAGGTGGCCTATGATGAGGTCTGGGTGGTGTTCGATTTGGAGCGAACGCACGATGAAAGGCGAAAACTGGCGAAACGTGCCACGACGATTAAGGAAGCCGTCGGCATTCAGTTTGCGGTTTCTGACCCGTGCTTCGAGTTCTGGCTGTTGTTGCACGAGGAGTCCACGACCAGTCCATTTGCTGATTGTCAGCAGGTGATTCTGCGTTTGGCCAAGCACTGGCCAACGTATGCGAAGGGGACACTTCCCCCAGCCGCGTTTCTGGAAAAGCTGCCGGTTGCGTTGACCAACGCCGAGCGGTGCCGCAAACATCACGAGGATAGCGGCGGTGACGGAAATCCATCAACGCAGGTCGATTTGCTGGTTCGAAGTCTGAACGCAGCAGCACGCCCCGCGCGCAAATTCAAAATCGATTGAGGGCCGCCCGGGCTTATTTCCCGGAAGGCAACGGCGTTGCGCCCCAGGTCTTCAGGCCCATGGCCCGTTCGAGGCGGGCGCGGGCGGCGTCGTAGTCGTGGAGGGCTTGGACGGTGGTGGAGCGGGCCTGGGTGAGGGCGGTTTGGGCGCTGAGGACGTCCAGTTGGGTGCCGGTGCCGGCTTTGTTGCGGGCCATGGCCAGGCGGAGGGCTTCCTCGGCTTCCTCGCGGACCTTCTTCTGGGATTCGAGGATTTCCGTGGCTTCGATGAAGTTGGAGTATTGGGTGCGCACTTCGATTTCCACGGTGCGCGTTTCATTGGCGAAATCGGTTTCGGCGCCTTCCTTTTGCGCTTTGGCCTGGGCGATCTGGCCCTCGCGGAGGTAGCCGTCGAAGATGTTCCAACTGAACTGGGCGCCGCCGGTGAAGCCGCGGACGTCGCGGCTCAGGTCGTTGTTGTAGTAACTGTTCCGGCCGCCGTAGCCGCCGACCAATTGGACGGTGGGTTGGTAGCCGCCTTTCGTGGAGCGGAGGTTTTCGTTGCGGATCCGTTCGGCCTGGCGGAGGGCGGCGAGTTCGGTGCGGTTCGCGAGGGCCTGGGCCACCGCGGCGGGGAGTTCGACGGGGTAGGGGTTGGCGTCGAGTTGATCGGTCAGGTGCAGGGGGATGTCTTCCAAGACCACGGCAGGCAGGTTGTAGCCGAGCAGGTTCACCAAGTTATTCTTGGCGATGCGGAAGGCATTGCGGGCTTGAATCAATTTGGGGCGTTCGTTGGACAGTTCCACCTCGGCTTGGAGCACGTTGAAGCGGGGGACGGTGCCGGCTTCGAAGCGGCTCTTTTGGTCGGCCAGCTGGCGGGTGAGGAGTTTGACGGAGGCCTCGTTGACCGCGATCTGGTCGGCGGCCAGGAGCACGTCGTAATAGGCGAGGCGGACCTGGAGCAGGGCGTCGGCGACCGTGGTTTCGTATTGCAGGATGGCCTGTTGCTTGGTGAGTTTCGCGCTGCGGAGAGCGGCGGTCATTTTGCCGCCATCATAGATGGTCTGAACCAGTTGCAGGCCGGCGGACCAATTCTGCTCCTGCGGGGGCGGCGAGTTGGGAAAAGGGAAGGTCTCGGCGAGACTGGTGGCTTGAAAACTGCCGGTCGCCCGCAGGGTGGGCAGGGCGATGGCGCGGGTTTGAACGACCACGCCGTAGGCGGCTTCCAAGTCGCTCTGGCCGCGGCGAATGCTCCCGTTCTGGCGGAGGGCGATATTCACGGCTTCCGCGAGGGAGAGGGGCTGGGAGATCCACGTGGGCGTGGAGTTGGAGCCCGCGGTGAGGGCGGACGACGGAGCCGGGGCCGGGGCGTTGGTGGCCGCGGTTTGAGCCGGGACGGCGGGCGAGATCAAAGCCAGCGCGAGCACGGTGGCGGGAAGTCGGCGAAACAGGGCCGGGGGGAGTTTCATAGGTTGCGAGTTGGGGGGGCGGAGGTTACGGAGCGGTGGCGGCGAGGCCCGGGCGGTCGATGAAGACGTCCATTTGCTGGCCAACATACAGGGGCGTGGCCGGGCGGTCGAATTCGAAAATGATTTGGAGCACCCGGGTGTCGACCCGCTCGGCGCTGTCGCCCGTGAGGGAGCGCTTGGGCACCACGTAAGGTTCGATGCGGGTGAAACGCAGGGGGATGGGGTTTTTGGTGTCGCCCTTGAGAAACGCCACGGCGGGTTGATTGGGCGCGACCAAGGGGGCGTTTTGTTCGTCCACATCGGCGCGGATTTGGAGGTGCTCGGTGTCGCCCAGGATCAGGAGCGGATCGGTGGGGGTGGTGCCGGCGTATTCGCCTTCGCGGACGTTGAGCTGGAGGATCGTGCCATCCCGCGGGGCGCGGACGGTGAGGATTTCGAGGTTGGTACGGGCGAGTTCCACTTGGGCGGCGGCGGAGCGGATGTCGGCTTCGCTTTTGGCGACGCGGGCTTCCATGGCTTCCAGATTAAATTTCTTGCGGAGGCGCTCGTCCTCGGAGGCAACCTGTTGCTTCTCCAAGCGGTCGGTGCGGCGGAATTGATCGGCGGCGTCGGCGGTCAGGACCTGGTCGCTGCGGAGGGCGGCCTTCATGGACTCCACCTGGGCTTCCATGGCGGCGAGTTGGGCGCGCAGTTCGCGGTCGTCGAGCTGCAGGATCGGGTCGCCGGCGTGGACGCGGGCGCCGACCTTGATATACAGCTTTTGGATGAGGCCGCCCTTGGGGGCGCCGAGCTTCACGTTTTCGCGCACCGCCTCAATGATGCCGGTGGCGGCGACGGAATTGGCGTAAGGGGAGCGGGCGGGCTCCTGGATGGGGGCGGGACGCGGCGGGGTTTTGCGGAGTTCGAAAATCAACCAAACGCAACCGGCGATCCCGGCGAGGGCGAAGTAGAAGCTGAATTTTTTGAAGAGCATGGCGGTGAAAGGGCTATTGTGCGGCTTTTTGTTCGTACTGGGCGTGGCTGTCGTAAACGCGTTCGACCGCGCCGTCCTCCATCTCCGCCATGCGGTCGGCGTATTTGTAGACGCGGCTGTCATGGGTGACGACGACGACGCAGCGATCGGGGTGGCGGGCGACTTCGCGGAGGAGTTCCATGATGTGGGCGCCGGTTTCCTTGTCCAGGGCGGAGGTCGGTTCGTCGCAGATGACGAGTTTGGGGTCGTGGACCAGGGCGCGGGCGATGGCGACGCGTTGTTGCTGGCCGCCGGACATCATGGTAGGCAGGTCGCCCTCGCGGCCGGCGAGGCCCATGCGGGCGAGCATTTCCTGGGCGCGGGCCTCGGCGCGGGCGCGGGACCAACCGTTGATCAGCAGGGGCACGCTGACGTTCTCCACCAAATTGATGGTGGGGATGAGGTTGAACTGTTGGAAGATGAAGCCGACGTTGCGCTTGCGGAACTCGGTGATCTCGCGCTGGCGCATGCCCTGGAGTTGGGCATCGAAGACACTGATTTCGCCGGTATCGAAGGTCAACGTGCCGGCGATGACGCTCAGGAGCGTGGTTTTGCCGCAACCCGAGGGGCCGACGATCATGAGCATTTCGCCGCGGCGGGCCTCAAAGTCCACGTTTTTCAAGGCGTGAATGCTGGCTTCGCCCTGGCCGAAGGTTTTGCTCACGCCGCGCACGTAAACGGCGAGTTCCGCGCGGTGGAGGGTGGGGGTGGGATTAGCCACGGAACACCACCGCGGGTTCGAGTTTATAGATTTTGCGGATGCCCAGGAGGGCGGCGAGACTGCAAATGAGGAGGATGACGGCGAGCGTCCCGAGCGGTAGTTGATAGGGCAGCAAAAACGGCGGCTGCCCGGTCCGCAGCACCATCATGCCGAAGAGGACGGTGAGGCCCACGCCGATGCCGTAGCCGATGAAGCCGACGGTGAAAGCTTGCAGGAGCAACATGCGGGCCAGGAGGCCGTTGCCCGCGCCCATGGCCTTGAGCGCGCCCAGATGCCGGAGGTTTTCGAGCACAAAGGAGTAAAACGTCTGGCCGGAAACGGCCACGCCCACGATGAAACCGAGAATAATGGTGGTGCCGAAGGAGGCGGGAATGCCGGTGTTCTTGAAAAACCAAATCAGGGTGGAGGAGCCGAACTCCGCTTCGGTGAAGGCCTTGAGATGGGTTTCCTTTTCGATGCGGCGCGCGGCTTGGGCCGCCGTGAAACCCTTGGCGGGCTCGGCGAGGACCATGCTCAGCATTTTGCGGGTGGGCGGGGCGTATTGCCGCGCTTGGTCGTAGGTGGTGTAAACGTAAGGGTAACCGAAAAAATGGCGGTCGGTCCGGCAGATGCCGATGACCCGGGCTTCGCGGTCGTTGATTTCAAACGTGTCGCCGATCCGCAGCGGCCGCGTGGGGTTGAGGCTCAGGCGGGTGACGGCCAGTTCGTCGATCATTACGGTGTTGGGCAGGCGGAGGTCCTCCAAGCGCCCCGCAAGGATGCGCGGCGGGCGGCCGACGAGGGTGGTGGCGTCCAAACCAATGACCTCAATGGGTTTGAAGCTGCCGTCCGCCACCCGTGCCTGGAGCACCCCGGCGTAGAGGGGCACCGCGTAAGCCACGGCCGCCACGGTGCGGACGCGGTTCACGTCCGTGTCGCGCAGGGCCTTGATTTCGTTGATCTGCTCCACCTTGGGATCCACGATCCAAATGGAGGCGCGCATGTTGCGCATGTGGCTGGTGGTCCAGGAGAGGAGGCCGAGGAAAACGCCGCACTGCTGCGTCATGAGCAGCGAGGCGAAGGTGAGGCCGCCGACGAGCATGAGGTATTTGGACTTGTCCCCGAGGAGCATCCGCAAAGCGATTCGATACATGGTGGTGGGGGGGGATTGCGAGGGGTGTCAGGCGGCGGGAGGCTCCGCCGGGGCGGGCCAATGCCGCAGGGCCGCCAGGGAAAAGCGGGTGATATGTTCGGCCAATTGATCGAGCTTTTCCCCGTGGAATTCGAGGTCCGGAAACAACCGGCTCACCACCGGGCGGCAATGGTGGTAGAACAGGATTTGGCTCACGACACTCATACTGCACCGGCGCAGGGAGGCTTCGTCCGTGCCCGGCGGGACCAAGGCGCTCACGATGGCCGCCAGGCGTTGGGCCATGGGGCGGATATCCTCCCGGACCAAGTGGTCCAACGCGGCGGTCGGCTCGATCATCTCCTGGGCCATGAGTCGGCCGTGGCGGGCGGCGGGGCCGTCCGAGAAAATGCGTTGGAGAAAGGCGCGGACGAAGGCGCGCAAGCGGGCTTCCGGCGGGGCGTCCGCCGGCAGGCCGGCATCCACGGGGTAAGCGGCGAGGGCGACGCGGCAACTTTGCTGAAGGACGGCGGAATAAAGGGCTTCCTTGTCGCCGAAGTGATAATTGACGGCGGCCACGTTGGCGCCCGCCCGTTGGCAAATCGCGCGGACGGTCGCCGCCCGGAAGCCGACTTCGCCAAACACCTCACCCGCCGCTTCGAGCAGATGCTCGCGCGTGGGACCGGACTCGGCCGCAGCCGGATTGTTGAACGGTTCAACCATCTTCAAACATATATTTAAAACAATCGTTTGAATTGTCAACGATCATTTTGTGAACTGATTCAAGGATAGGTGCCCGGGGGGCAAAATGGACGTGTTGGACCCAATGGACCGGATGGACGGCGGGAGTTTTGGACGCCCGGTTGGCGGCGGAGGCTAATTCTTAACCACGGGACCGAGCATGGCTCCGGCCAGGCGGTTGTGGGCGGGAAGGGCGCGGCCGCGGAGGTCGCGGGGGGCGGCGGGGAAACCGGCGGCGGCCAGGTCCAAGCCGCCGGCCAGCACGGGGGAGTCCGGAAGCGGGGTGTACGCGGTGAGCTTTTCCAAGCCCACCTCCTGGGCGGGCGCGAGCCCGGGGGGCAGGGGAGTCAGGAGGGGATCCTGGGCGGCGCCGGAACCACCGGGGAGGGCGGATTCCTGGCCGGTCGCGGCGCGGAACTCCGCGAGGCTTTTGTAGTGGGCGTCGCCCCAGGGCAGGTCAAAGGCGGCGCCGCCGCGCCAATAAAAATTGCCCTCGCAACGGACGCCCGGGGTCGGGTCCTGCACGCGCAGGGGCACGGTCTCGCCCGCGGCGAGAAAGAGGTTGTTCCGCAGGCGGGCCTCGACCCCGGTGGCGCGGACAAAGGCGGCCTGCGCCCCGCCGGCGGCCATGACGACGGTGTTGTTGTAAATCTCCAACCCGCTCATGGTGCGGCCATCCGCCTGCACCCAGAGTCCGGCGTAACGGCGGCCCCGGCGGGCGTCGTTGGCGGAGACATTGAAGCGGACGATGTTGGCGCGGTCGTGGTGGGAGGCGTAAGGATAGGTGTAAACCATCAGGCCGGGGCCGTCGTTGTCGTGGCTGTAATTGTATTGGAGGAGGCATTCCTCGCAGCCGCCATCGAGGTCGAAGCCGCCGCCATCCAGTCCCCGGGTGCGGTTGCCGAAGCTCTCGCACTCTTCGATCGCGACGCGGCGGGCCGCGCAGACCCAAAGGCCGACGCCCCCGCCGGCCCGGTTGTCGCCCAGCGCGCCGTTGTTCCAGGCGGTGCACCGCCGCATCACCCCGCCATCCACTTGGTACAACACGATGCCGCTGCCCGAATGGTTCCGGGCGTAGTTGGGATCGCCGGTATTGTCATAGGCGCGGCAGCGCTCGACCACCACGTCCGCGTGGGCGTATTCGGCGGTGTCGTAGGGGAGGCGGCCGGCGACTTCCATGCCGCCGCGCAAATTGTCGTGGAGCGCGCAGTCGCGCACCCGCACCTGCTCCCAACCGGCGCGCATGCCGCTGATCAAAATCCCTTGGACGCCGAAGCCGGCGACTTCCAGCCCTTGAATGACGAGGTTGGTGAGGCGGGGACCGTTGGTGCGCAGGTTGTCGCACAACACCCCGTAGCCGGTGTTGTGGGTGCGGCCGGCCCCGTGAACGACCAGGTTCTCCAAGCGCACATTGGCCGCGTTTTCCACGGTGATCCCGTTGCCGTTCCCGGCGAGCAACTCGGCGCGGCCGGGTCCGCGGGAGCCGATGACCACCGGAGCCTCCGGGGAGCCGGCGTCCGAGGCGGTAAGGTGCAGGTTGCCGGGAAACGATTGGCCGCCTTCGAACCAAACTTGATCGCCGGGCGAGAGTTGCGCGTTATTGACCCGGTCGATGGAATGCCAGGCGGCGGCGGGGGAGGTGCCGGCCGCGTCGTCATGGCCGTCGCTCCGCACAAAATACTCGCGGCCACCGGTGGTCCCCGCAGTGGCGGGCAGCAGACCCAGGACACCGGCCAGCAGGCAAGCCCACCGTTGCGCCCATCGCATCCCCGCGTGGGGCGTCGCGCCCAGGTTGCCGTGTCGTGAAGTCATGGGGAGAGTTTACCCCAAAATCGGAGCGGCAAAAGGGCAAAAATCAGGATGGCGCCAGAATTTAGGCGGGCGGGGGCGGATTGGACAAAACGCCCGCCCGCCCAACCTGGCTCGGCGCCGGCGGAAGATCTGGCGGCGTCGCCGGGTTCAATTCAAATCAAACTTCGTGGCCTGGTCCCGCTGCTTCGTCGCGTCAATTTTGGTGGTGTCCGGCTCATAGGTGGAAGTAATAGTGCTGACGAAGGTCTTCATTTGATTGCCGTCGGCATCTTTGAGGACCGCGCTGCAATTGAACTGACAATCCACCCAATAGGGGGTCGCCGGCTTGGCTTTAGGATTCCCATGCTCCTGGATGCCGTCCACCTTCACTTCATACATGATCCATTGATCCTTCTGGTCGAGCCAAGGCTTTATTTTGTCCTCCGTCGAAATCTGGTGCTGTTTGTTCGCGAACGCCGTGATGGGGAACAAATTTGTCTGGTCGCCTTTGCCGCCCAGCTTTTGGTTCAGGAGATGGCCCCAAACATATTTGGCGGTGCTGCGTTTGGTGGGGGTCCGGTCCAATTGGCTGGAGAGCGCCGGTAACGCGCCGCCTTGGACGTCACTGCCACCGGTGGCATGCTCGGCGTCCCACCAATCGATCTTCATGTATTGCGTGACCGTGTCGCCGGCCAGGGTTTTTGGGCGAAACTCCACTTTAGGCTTTTCTTTCGGTTTCACTGTGCCCAGGAAAACGTCAAACAACTTGGCGAGACCATCCCCCACGGCTTGGATATCCGGGGGGGACTTGGTCACGGCGGTTTTGGTGGCTTGGATGAGGGGCAGGGCCTTGGTTTCCCGCGGCTTCGCGTTGGGACCTTTGGCCTGGGCTTCAAATGCGGCGAGCCGGACGAGGACGGGTTGGGGATCCTTGCTCGCCACCATGGGGACCGGATTCTTTTCGTCCCCGGCAAAGTAAACCTCGTGGCTTTCGCCGCCGGCCGTTTGGAATGGTTGTTTCTGCTTCCACCATTCGAGGGCGCCCGCCACGGCGGCTTTGCCCTTGGCGAAAAGCTTCCGGGCGGCGGTGACGATCCAATTGACCAGCCAATCCATGGCCTTGTCCACCTCGCTCCGCACTTTGTTGATGACCCCCATGAGCTTGTCCGCGACCTTGCCGAGGCCGACAAAGCCGGCGAGGAAGTTGATGGCCAGGGACAACAAACCGGCCAGGGTCGATTCCACCTTTTCGGCCGCGGCGTCGATCTGACCGGCCGCGATGGCGACGATGGAATCCACGAAGGCTTTCACCGCCGCGGCGATCTGCGCCAGTTTGTTCACGAACACCATGACGGTGTCGTAGATGGAAAGGATGGCGCTGATGAAACCCGCGCCCGGGATGAACATGGCAATCAATTTGGGCACCGCTTTCTGCACCATGGTGTCCTTGACGAAATCGATGATGCCGCCGACCACCATGTCCTTCAGATTGGCCAGTTGCTCTTTGATTTTGTCCCAGGCGGCCGCGGGGCCTTGGGTGACGAGGGTCACGACGATGTCGAATCCGGTTTCCATCGCCTTCACGGTGGGTTCGCCCAGGACCTTGACGAGTTTCTGGCGGAGGTTGGCCCAGGAAATGCCCAATACGGAGAAGACGAATTTGACCATCTCCCCGAGGCTGAAGGCTTTGGGAATATAAACCCCGGGCAGGGAACCGGTGAGCCAATCGATCAAGCCCGCTTTGAGGTGGGTGACAAAATTGGAGCCGAAATTCATGAACCCCAGTTTGGCCGCCCGCACCAGGTTGCCGAGAAAAGGCAGGGGATTCTTCAAAATGCTCTTGAGGGCGGCGCCGGTCTTTTTAATGTACGCCAGCGCACCGGGGCTGACGACATCAAAGATGATTTCGAGCAGATTCCAAATGGCCGTCCCCGCCCAACTGATAAACTGCCCCACGAAGCCGCCAAAAACCGTGGCCACTTTGACAAAGGCGCGCGGGAGGAGGACGATGTCCACCAACTCCAGACTCTTGAGCGCCGCGACGAAAAGCGCGGGAATTTGACTCACGAAGCCCATCAACCCGGCCAGGGCGCCTTGGAACCAGGCCCAGGCGCGGGGAATGGCGTTGGACTTCACCATGTTGTTCCAGATTTCCTCCTCCCCGGCGAGTTTGAGGAGGGGGCCGATCAGGTTCTCCGCCGTGCGGGGCACCGGCAGTCCGGTGATGGGATCCTTGCCGAGGACGGCTTTGAGCAAATCCCAGCCGGGGGTGCCCTCGGCCAGCTTGGCCAGGGGGAGCAGGATCGCGTCCTTGACGAATTGAATGATGCCGGTGAGCAAACCCTTGGCGAAGCTCAGCAGCCGGTCGATCGGTTCGGTGAAAATGCGCTTGGCCCGGTCCCAAACGCCGCCCAAATCCAGCACATCCGACCAGCTCAAGGAGGACACAAAATCGGACAGCGCTTTTTTCACGGCGCCCGCCGCCAGACCCAGGGTCTGGATCTGCTGCGATATCCAAGCGCCGACTTTTTCGAAGATGCCGTAGTTATCCAAGGCCTGAGTGACGAGCCCGCCCCCGGGAAGGAACTCCACCAGGGCCCGCAGCAGGTTGGCGGCCGTCCGCTCGACCGGTGTCTGGTTGATGGGGTTCATGCCCAGCACCAAGGTGAACAGCCGGAAGCCGGGAATGAGGTTGGCTTTGTCGGCAAAGAAATTGAGCGCGTCCGACATGCCGAAGCGTTGCACCGCGGGCGGGCTTTGCTGGGTGACCGCGGGGGCGGCGCTGCGTTGCACCGCCGCGCCCTGCTGAATGGTGTGGGTCAACTCATGCGCGATCAATTCGCGGCCGCCTTCCGAGCCGGGTTGGAATTCGCCGTGCCCAAAAAAGATGTTGTGGCCCACCGTGAAGGCGCGGGCGTTCAACTGCCGGCTGAGGCGCGCCGACTTTTCGTTGGCATGAATGCGCACCTTGCCGAAATTCGCGCGGAAGCGGGGTTCCATGAACCGGCGCACGCCGGCGGGCAGCTCCATGCCGCCCGACTGGCTGCCCTGGATCTCCGCCGCAATGGCCGGCGTGACGTGGGGCGGTTCCCCCGTCGCCCGCGGATTCGTCCCGGCGGGCGCCAACAAGCCCGTCCCGACGAAACGGCTTACGTAGGGCGACTGAAAACTGGCCTGAACTTTCTTCCTGGGGTCCTCCGGCTTGAGCAAACGGGCCGGATGCCCGCCCCCAGCCGATTCGACCACCCCCGCTCCCGCCCCCGCGGGCAGGGTCATGCGCATGACCTTGTGGGCGGTGGTCACGGCTTCTTTCTCGGCGGGATCCGCCGGCTTGGACACAGTCAGGGAGGCTTGGACGCAAGGCGCGGAGTGGGCCGCCGCCGGTCGCGCGGCGGCCGCGCGCGCCGCCGCCGGCGCGGTGGTTTGCGCCCGGCATAAAGTCTTACTGGACTGGGTTTGGACCATGACGGGTGGCGGCGGTTATCCGGCCCGCCCTTCCTTCAGGAATTCGCGGCGGATGCCGGATTCCAAATCGGCTTGCAGGATCACATTGTCCCCCCGGCTCAACGCCTTGAGCGAGGCGAAGCGGACCACGTTCATGATGGTCCCGCCGGCCAGGTCGTGCTTTTCCGCCACGGCCTCCAGTTTGATGCCCGGTTCCAAGACCGTTCGCGGCGAAAACGCGCTGCGCCAAATCCGCAGGCGCTCGGCGGGCTTGGGCAGGGGGAAATAGATGATGGATTGCAAGCGCCGGATGAAAGCGTCGTCCATGTTCCCCTTGAGATTGGAGGCGAGGATGACCACGCCGTGGAAATCCTCGATGCGCTGCAGGAGAAAGCTCACCTCCTGGTTGGCGTAGCGGTCGTGCGAATGCTCCACTTGCGTGCGTTTGCCGAACAAGGCGTCCGCTTCGTCAAAGAAGAGAATCCAGTTCTTGTGTTCGGCGAGGTCAAAAATCCGGGCCAGACTCTTTTCAGTTTCGCCGATGTACTTGGAGGCGATCATGCTCAAATCCACCTTGTAGACCTCGCAACCGCAGTGCCGGCCCAGCAGGCTCGCCGAGAGGGTTTTGCCCGTGCCGGGCGGACCGTGGAAAAGGCTGGTGAAGCCGGGGGACAATTTTTGGTTCATTTCCCAATCCACCAGCAACCGTCGGCGGTGCAGGATCCAGTGTTTGATTTCGGAGAGTTGCTCCAGTGTGGCCGCCGGGAGCACCAGGTCGTCCCAGTCGAGGCGCGTTTCGATCCGTCGCGCGGGGAATTCCGTGTTGAAACCGGGTTTGGATTCGCTGCCGGCCGTGAACAGGTGGCGGAATTCCCGCGAAAGGGTGAGGGCCCCGCTGAGCATGGACTCCCCGGCCGCCACCGGGGCCACTTGGAGGATGTTGTGCCGGGCGAAAAAATGGTCGCCCTCAAAGAGGCGCATGATGGCAAAGCGTTCGGCCAGGTCGTCCCCGGCCAGAATAAATGCCGCCGTCTCGCCGGTGGGAATAAAACCGCCGTGCGTCGCACCGTGCACGCCGCCGAATTCCGTGAAACCCCGCTGGGTATCCTCGTTCCGACTCCACAGCACGTCCAGTATTTGAGGCCGGATCAGGGGAATCAACGCCAGCAAGACCACCAGGCGCTCGGCGAACGGCAGTTCATAGTGGCGGACGAAGCGGGCATAAGGGGATTCGCTCCCGTTGAGCACCGGCGGGGGCAGCTCGCGCACGTCTTGGATCGCGGGTTCCTTGCCGAAATACAATTTGAGACGCGTGTCCAGCACCGCGGCGAACCAAGTAAGTTCCCGTTCCAGATCGCGCGCGTTGGCGGTGAGGGGGGTTACCATTCCACGTAAACGGGTTGTTTCATCCACGGTAGTTTGACCACGCCGAAGCTCCACGGCAGCCGGTCCAGCAGCAGGTCGATGCTGGTACGTTCCAGTTGCAAACGCCAGCCGTTTTCGTCCCCGCGCAACAGTCCGGACCGGCTGAGAAAAGCCTCCCGCAATCCGGCCGGCGTGCTGGCTTTCAGCGCCGTCCAATGGGTGATCACACTCGCCAGCATCGCCTCCGCCTCGCGGCGATCCTCCCCGGTCACCCAGCCGGGCCCCACGCACAGGGGAGTCTCCGGGAGGAGGCCCAGCAACACCTTGATCCAGTTGAGTTCATATTCTTGGATTTCCTCCCCGCCCGTGGCCAGGTGATGGAGGAGCGCCGCGGCGCGGGCCAACCCCCACTCCGTAAAGGGCTGCGCCGGCGCCCACGGCAGGTTGCACGCGGCAAGAAAGCGGGGCAGGAAGGGATGCAGCAGCACCAATCCCGCGTGAAATACCGTCAAGGGCGGGGCGGCATCCCCGTCGGCGGAACGGGCGGTGAAAGGAGGGGGCGCAACCGGCCCGGGAGGGAAGGTCACCGCACCGGGTGGCGGGCCCGCCCCGACGGTGGGGGCCGCCGGACCATCCTGCGGCAGCTGGTTGACGGCCGGGTTGGGCGGGGGAAGCACTTCCCCGGGCAAGGCGGTGCTCGGCGTGGGCTCAACTTGGGCAGCCGGGGTGGGGGGGGACACGACCGCTGCCAACCAATCGGCGGCGGGCGATCGCGCGGCGAGTTGGGACCGGAGCGCGGAGCGCTCGGCGGTCGTCAGCGTGGATTGAATGAAGGATATAAAGGGAGCCGGCATCATCCCCGGCTCGTTCGGGAGGGGACCAAGGGGCGTTCGACGCGCGCCGAACCCTTGCAACAGTTCCGTGCCGAACGCCGCCGCGAGTTGCCGGCGCCGGTCCGGTGCCAAAAGGCCGTTGGCGCTGGTGAGCAGCAGAACCAGGAGATCTTGGGCCGGGGCGACCCATTCCTCGGGCAACGCCTGGGTGACCAGGCCCGCGAGAGTTTGAGCCTCCTCCCGCTCCAGGATTTGCCACAAACGATGATAGAAGGGCGCCGCCTCGACGTTGTCGCCAAGATGCGCCCGCAGCCGCGGCCAGGCTTGGCGGCAGGTCTCCGTGAATTCCACCAGTGGGCGGGGGCCCGGGCTGGGGACCGCCCAGACCACCAAGCCGGAGCGCAGGTAAGCCAGCAGGTTGGCGAACCCATCCCCGGGCGCGACCGGGCGCGGCGGGCCATCAGGCGGGGCCGGGTCGCGGTCGAGCAACTGCCAGAGGCGAAAGTAGAACGGGGCGGTCTCTTGGTGCTGTTCGAGGTGGGCTTGCAGGAGCGCGTAATGCCGTCGGCAGAGCGCTTTGAACGCCTCCCCGGGGCGCCCGGGGAGACCGGCCATTTCCCAACCGAGCAATCCGCTCCGCAGGTAAGCCAGCAAGCCATCGAACTCGCTTTGGGCGATGGGCACCCGGCTGGGTTCCTCGGTCCGGGTCGACGGCAGTCCGGGCCGGCAGGCGTCCAAGAGCTGCTCCCGGAGTTCCCGCTCGAGCAACTCCGCCAGCCGCTCCACAAAGTCATCCCCGGCCGGCAATTTGAACCGCAGTTCGAGCTTGGGGATGCGCAGGGTCACGCCCGGGCGGTCCGCCGCCCCAAACGCCTGCTCAAACGCCGGTTGCAGCCGGGTGACCCAATCCGCGCGCAACTGCCGGCGGAGGGTGAACGCCTGGGCGGCGGACCCGGCGTGAACGACCCAGCGTTGCCGGCGGATGCGGTGCGTGGATTCAGCCATAATCCTCACATATGGGGGAGCAGGCCGGTGTTGATGAAGGTCTTCAAGCCCGGGTTGGTGGTGCTCGTGGCGGTGGTGGTGAGGCCGGTCTTGAGATTCGCCGCGATGGTGGTGTCGGAGATTTTGCTGATGGCGGTGTTCGCCTGCATCAGGGTCTGGAAGCCGTCCGAGCCGGGGGTGACGGTGGCACCGGTGGTGGAGACGTAATTAGAGGTGTTCTGAATTTCGCCGGCGAGCGCGGTTTGGTTGGCGCTGATTTGCGCCGTGTAGAAAGTCTTGGCCGCGGGCGTGACCCCGGGTTGGGCCGCCTGGGTGGTCAAATAATCGATCTGGGACTGCAGGGCGCCGATCTTTTGCGACTGCCCGTTCAAGTAGGGATCCGCGATGCTCGTTTTGGCCGGCGAAACGCCCGTCCCGGTGGCGGCGGGATGGGTCGCCGCGAGCAGGGTGAAAGAATCTTTCATCATGCTCAGCGAGGAGGTTTGGAGGTCAATCGCCGGCTTGAATTGGGAATTGAAGGCGGTGGTCACCTGGTTGGTCACGAAACTGTGCAGCGGCTGGATGATGTTCAAGCTCGCGAGACTGGGCGGCCGGAGACCCGGGTTCAGCAGGGGCGGTTCCAAGGGAATCCGCACGATTGGTTGGATCGGATCCGGCAACCGATAGGCGAGCATGAAGTCGGCGACGACCCGCTTGGTGGTGCTGTCGTAGGCCAGCACAAAGGTTCCCCCGCGCGGCACGCCGGCAAAGTGGGCGAGGCTGGGATTGTCCGCCAGAAAGTTGTTGAGCAGCAGTCCGGTGTCGGCCTG